>JANLPS010000560.1:0-36453 GCA_031367385.1 Archangium sp.
AACGACTCGCGTGGAACGCACTGTCGCTCGGCACCACTCTCGACCTTCAATTCATCGGAGGTGCCGCGATCAAGCCGATGCTTGCCGATCAGCCCCCTCAAGCGCTTGCGTCATAGGGCCCGATACGGATCGCGTGGGTCAGAGCCCATGATCGGCTTAGCGGCCTGTTCCGACTCCAGTAAGCTGAGGGTGAGACCGATGAGCCCCGAAGACGACCATACGCAGACGGTTTCTGTCGTTCACATCGACGGAGGGCCACTGCCAGAAGAGCTGCCTCCGAAGACCATCGTGGGCGAATACGTGATCGAGGGCAGCCTCGGCGTCGGCGGCTGTGCGCGGGTCTATTCAGCGCGGCAGCCGGTGATCGAGCGGCGGGTCGCGATCAAGGTGCTGCACAAAGAGCTCGCTGGCAGCGCCCAGATGATTCAGCGCTTCATTCGCGAAGCGCGCATCGTGAACAAGGTTCGTCACCCTGCGCTGGTCGACATCTACACCTTCGGCATGCTGCCCGATGGGCGGCCCTACTTCGTGATGGAGTTCTTGCCCGGCCGAAACCTGGGGGCCCTGCTGCAGGCGACGGGTCGGCTGTCGCCTCCCGAGGCGCTCGAATATCTGGAGCCGGTCGTCTCGGCGTTGACTGCGGTTCACGCGCTGGGCGTCGTGCACCGCGACATCAAGCCCGGCAACGTGATGATCACCCAGGAGGGCAGCCCGCCGAAGGTGAAGCTGCTCGACTTCGGCATCGCCAAGCTGCTGCACCCCGAGGCCGGCGAGACGCCCTTGACGACCGACCAGCAGCGGCTGGGCAGCCACCAGTCGATGGCACCCGAGCAGATTCTGGGTGGCGACGTCGATCAGCGAACCGACGTGTACGCGCTGGGCATCTTGTTGTTCGCGATGCTGACCGGCAAGAGCCCCTTCTTTCGGCGCGACCCGTTGGCGATTCAGTACGCGCACTTGAATCAACCACCGCCGTTGCCCTCGTCGTACGCCCCGCTGAGCCCGGCCATCGATCAGGTGGTACTCAAGGCGTTGGCGAAGGCACCCGCGGGTCGCTACCAGACCGCGGCGGAGCTGTTCGACGCCCTGCGCGAGGCGGTCGGCCCGGTGGTCTCAGGCCAGAAGCCGAGGGAGCCGGTCGTCAACCGCGAGGCCCGGGCGCTGGGCCTGGCGGTGGTGCTCAAGGCGGTCGGTGGCCGCGAAGACGACGAAGCCCTGCTGGAGCGGGCGGCTGCGGCGCTCGAGCCCATTGACGCGAGCCTCACGACAGGCGGTTTTCGGGTGCTGCTGCAGACGTCCGACACGATGGTCGCGGCGCAGCTGCTCTCCGATGACCCGAAAGAACGGTCTGCCCAGGCGCTCAAGGCCAGAGAGCTGTCAGAGCACATCTACAACCAGGTCAAGCAGCTCGCCGGCGAGGGGCTGCAGTGCGTGGTGCTGGTGCACGTCGATGATGTCGAGCTCAAGCTGACGACGAATGGCGCGACTCCAGTGGGTGGCAAGCTGGTGCGCTTCGACGACTGGCCACTCGCCGCGACCGAGGGGTGGTACGCCACGCGTGATGTGCTCGAGCTGACGCAGGTGAAGTAGGCGTCACGGGCTGCGCAGCAGCTGCCACAACACCACCCCCACCACGGGTATCGCTTCTCCCGCGAGCAACCCGCTGCCGACGCTCAGCAGCAGGGCCTCGCCGCGCGCTCGCCGCATCAGCAAAGCGCCCAGCACCGCGCCAGCCGCCAGCGTCAGGGCCGTGGTCGGGGTAATCAAAAACGCCAGCCCGAGCCCGACCGGTGCGGGCAACCACTGGCCGAACCTTGGGTGCTTTTCGCCCAGGGCCAGCGCGAGGCCCACGGCTGCGGCGACGGCGGCAGCCCCAAGCGCGCCCGGCGGGAGTGCCGAGACCCCGCCTTGAAGCACGTCAGCCACGCTTCGCCACTGGGCCGCGGTGGGTGCGGGGAGCTGAGCGCTGCCGATCGTGTAGGCGCGGGTCAGGGCGCGCCACACCAACACGCTCACTGGAGCGCCGATGAGCACTCCGGCGGCCTGCGCCCAGATCTGATGGCTCAGTGGGGTCTTGAGCAGCCGGCCGGTCTTCAAGGCCCAGAGCGTGGAGGTCGCTTGGGCGCCAGAGCCCGCGGTGACGTTGGCAACCGAGACGCTGACCGCGGCGGAGCCTCCCAGCGCCCCGACGAATTGCGAGAGCTGCCCGACATCACCCAGCGGCGCGACGTCGGTCGCTCCAGCTGCGCGCGAGGCGACGGTCGACAGCACCAGGGCCATCAACATCGCGATGACCGAAAACACCCGTGAGACCTCGAAGGCGAAGTGCGTCACCGCGACCGTGCTCAGGGCGATCGCACCCAGCCCCAGCAACCCGCGCTTGCCGGTGCGCCCGAGCATCGCCGCGCCGCTCGAGACTTGCGTCATCACGGTGACCAACGCCGGCAACGAGGCGCCGACCAGCAGCGCGACGCCGACCCAGCGCAGCCACGCGCCCAATGATTCGAACGAGGGCAGCGGGCCGACCAACCCGCGCGAGCCGACTCCGGAGGCGATCACACGCCACGCGACGACGGTGCCCAGCGCGAGGCTCAGGCCGAGTCGCAGACCGATCAACGCGCCCCCGCCGAACAGCATCGGGCTGGCCGCGAGGCCCGCAGAGATCGACGTGGTGCTGATCGCGATCGTGAGCTCGAAGGCTCCGGGCACCACTGCGGCGACGTCACGCAGCAGGGTGATCGCCGCGGCCAGCACGAAGGCCACCACGAACGGTACGGTTCGTTGGCGAACGGCCTCGGTGCTCGAGTGCAGCGACTCGATAAGCTGCGCAGCCGCCACCCCGGTTGGAAAAGGGAGCGCATCGATGTCGAGGAGCTGCGGCGCCAGGAGCACGCCCGTGGCGACGCCCAAGGCGCCAAAGCTGAGGGCGCCAGCGAGGAGCGCAGGGGTCGAAGGGTCATGCCCGAGCGCCGCCAAGGCCGGCACCGCGGCGAGCAGACCCATGGTGGCGGGCATCGCCGCGATCGAAGCGCTGGCGGTCAGCATCACCACATGGCCTTGCGGAGTCAGCGAATGACCGAACAGCTTCGAGAGCGGCGCCAACAGCACGAACCCGACCAGCCCAGAGGTCAGCTGACCCGTGTCCCACAGGCCGGTCTTGAGACCGATGAGCGCGTTGGCGAAGGCGAGCGCGGTGCCGACCAGCGCGCCCACCAGCACGGGCAGCAGTGATTCTTTCGCCGTCACGCGTGCTCCCGGGCGAGCTGCTCGACCCGCGCGCTGACGAGCATGAACCGCTGGGCTGTCAGCGTCTGGGCTTCTCGCAGCACCGCCCGGCCGCCAGCGTCATCGCCCTGCTCGAAGAGCGTTCGGGCGAACATCTCGCGCAGCTCGACCGGCTCTTCTTCGAGGCTGGCCTGCTCACTGGTGGCGACCAGCTGTTCCCACTCGGGGCGCGGGGCCCGGCTCGCCCGCAGCACGACCATCTTGGCGAGCACGGCGTAGTTCGCGAACAGAACCTCTGGCCGGGCGAGCCATGGCTCAACGCGGGCGACTGCTTCGGCGAACGCGCCTTGCCGCACCAAGCGCCGCGCCTCGGTGATCTCGATCGCGGCCAAGAACCCGACTTCGGAAGGCCGTTGCGAGAGCGCCTTGGCCCGCTGCAAGTGCGATGAGACCTCGTCGAGCCGGTCAGCGAGATACAGCAGCTCGCCCATGTTGAACTCGGCGTACGCGGTGACGAGGGTGTTGCCGAGCTCGCGGCCCAGGGCGACGCAGCGCGCTTGCGAATCGAGGGCGCGCGAGAGGTCACCGAGGGCGATCTCGAGCGTGTACACGGCCGAGAGCGCGGCGAGCTCATGGTTGCGATCGCCAGAGCTGCGAGTCAAAGCCATCAACGTCTCGAAGGTCGCGCGGGCTTTGTCAGGCTGCCCCAGCACGGGGAGCACGCGTACGAGCAGCGAGAGCGCCGCCACTTCGGTCTCATAGCCGGTGGGCCCCAGCGCACGGCTCAAGCTGACAGCGCGTTCGAGCGGCGCGACCGCGGCGGCCCAGGCGTTGAAACGCATCGAGGCTCTGCCCTCACCCAGCGCGAGGCGGTGCTCGAGGCCCTTGACGCCCTTGGCTTGAACGACGGCGGCCGCCTCGGCCACCCGGGCCCGGCTGCGCTCGAAGTCGACCTTCCAATCGAGAATGGTGGCTTCGTCGAGCAGCACCTCGGCCTCGATGCTGGCGTCACCCGCCGCCCGGGCCAGCTCGAGCGCAGCCGCGGAGTCAGCCAAGGCGTCATCGAACCGCTGCAGTTGGTAGCGAACGGTCGAGCGAAGGCGCAACAGCTCGAGCCGCTCAGCCGCGGTGAGCGTGGCGCCGAGCTGTTCTCCGAGCGCCTTGCCCAGCAACGCGTCAGCTTCGAGCTCGCGGTGGCGCGACACGGCCAGGCGTGCGAGCGCGCTGTTGAAGGTGGCGGCTTCGACGTACTCGTGTGCTCCCTCGGCGTGCAGAGCGCGGCGGCGCTGCACCACCTCCAACGCCGGGTTCTGGGCCCGGTACCACTCGAGCGCTGCCCGGTGAACGGCGAGCCTCCGCTCAGAAGGAATCGCGCGGCCGATGGCATTTCGAAAAACGTCATTGAGAAAGCGCCACCCACCGCTCGAGGTTCGGGCCAGGTGGCCGTCGGCGACCAGGCGATCGAGCCCGACTCTCGCATCGAGAGGAAAGGCTTCGCCCTGCCCTTGCCGCTCGAGCATCGAGAGCACGCCGCGCAGCTCCTCGAGGTGCAGCTCGGGGCCAAGAATCGACACGAGCTGCGCGTGCGCGATGACCGCTGAAGGCAGGCTGGCGAGGGCGCGCTCCGAGAGCCACTCCAGCACGGGCACCGCGGGCACTGCATTCAGCGTGTCGGTGTCGAGATCCCACCCGCTGCCGTCGCGGCGGGGCTTGACCAGACCTTGGCGCCGCAGGGCGGAGACCAGCTCGACCATCGCCAGGGGCACACCGTGGGTTCGCTCGACCAGCGTATCGAGCGCGGCCAGGGCGGTGTTCTGCATCGGCAACAACAGGTGTCGAGCGAGCTCTCGGGCGCTCGCGACGTCGAGGGCAGAGACGGTCGTGGTCTGCGATTGCGCGGCGCGAGCACCCCACCCCGGCCGAGCCTCGCTCAAGGCCTCGCGGGCGAAAGCGGCCACGTACACCCTGCTCTTTGCCTCGGCCAACGCAGCCAACTCGAGCCCGTCGAGCAAAACCGCGTCTGCGAGGTGCGCGTCGTCGACCAACACGGCGATGGGTTGAGCCATCGACACGGCGCGCAGCACGTCGGCGAGGGCTCTCGCGCCCGCCAGCCGCAGCGCACCAGGGGCCCGCGAGACCACCGAGAGGCGCTCGTCGTCGGCGCCGACCAATGACGCCGCCAGACCCAGCGCGGGCCAGCTGTCGGAGCCGCCCAGGGTTGAAATCACGGCAGCTTCGAGCGCCGCGCCGGTTGGTTCGACGGCCAGGGCAGCTCCGAGCAAAGCTCGAACCGCCTCACCTGACTCGGCGGTCAGCCCCTGCTGGCCTCGCACGACCGCGACCCGAAAGCCTTTGCCAATCAACGACGCGTGGAGCGCGCCGAGCAAGCGGCTCTTGCCCACGCCTGCTGCCCCCAGCACTGCGTCGACCGTCGGCGAATGGGTGGCCGCGCGGGCGCTCAGCTCGGCCAAGACCGGGTCGCGCCCGATGAGCGGCGTCGAGGCTTTCACCGAGGTCGCTCCGGAGGTCAGGCCGAGGCCGGTCGCGTCTTTGGTTTGCCTCACGGTGAAGCGGCCCTTGACCCCCGGGTCGACGTCGAGGCCAATCGCCTGGGCGGCTTCGGCGGTGAGCGTCAACGCGCCGTCGTCGTTCGCTGGGTATCGCGCCGCTTTGCCAAAGGTGGCGCTCACCACTCGGAGCGTGCCATCGGGCCGCAGCTGAGCCGACGCGGTGACCAGATCGACCAGGCCCTGCTCGAGCAGCCCCGCGGCTTTGAGGCGTTGCGCGAGTGTGTAGGCCGCCAACACGGGGTTCTCGACCTGCCCTGGCGCGTACGCGGCGACGTTGCCGACTGGCGCGACGTGAACCAGAAAGGCACCTCCTTGTTTGATGGCGTGGCCGATGCGTTGCGGGTCGGCCGCAGTCGTGAAGAAGAGCATGCCGAGGGGGCGACGCTCGGCCGGGGGAGTGGTGGGAGCGACGCCAGCCCGCGTGGCGGTGGCAGCGGGCGTCTCGAAGGAGACCGCGTCGAGCAAAGCGGCGAACGCGGCGGCCGTCTGAGGTCGCTCGTCAGGCTTCTTCGAGAGCGCGCGCAACACCAGTTCGTCGAAGCGCGGGTCGCTCCCGTAGCGCGAAGGCGGCGGAGGCCGAATCATGGTGTGCCCCTGGACGATCTGCGCCTGCTCACCCAGAAATGGCACTCGGCCGGTGAGCAGCTCGTACAGCAGCACGCCGACTGAGTAGAGATCTGAGGCTGGCGAAACCGGGCGGGAGTCGGCTTGCTCGGGGCTCAGGTATTCGGCGCTGCCGACGAGCGCGGTCGAAGCCACTTGCGGTGCGGTGAGATCGACGGCGACGCCAAAGTCGATGAGGCGAACCCGATCGCCCAAGAAGACGTTGTCGGGCTTGAGATCGCGGTGCACCAGCTGATGGCCATGAACCACCGTGAGCACCTCGAGCAGCCCCAGCACCACGCGCTTGGCCTCGGCCGATGCGAGGCCACGCGGCGAGCCCTCGAGCATCGTGAGGAGCGAGGGCCCGGGCAGGCGCTGCATCGACAGCCAGGAACCGTCGACGAAGTCACCGCTGCCGAAGACCGTTGGCACCCATGGCGCTCCGATGCGCTCGAGCATCTGCGCCTCGGCGCGCAGGCGCTCAATCGCGGTTGCGGGCTCTCGGTGCGCCAGCTTGAGCGCGACCTCGCGGCCAGTCGCGTCGGTGGCGAGCAGCACCAGACCAAAGCCGCCAACCCCGAGAATCGTGTGGGTGGTGAAGCCAGGCACCCTGGGCGGTGGGGTCGATGAGACTTGGGTCACCTCGGGAGGACTCGGGGGCGCACAGCCATCGAGCGGCTCGAGATGTCTTCGACCGCAGTTGGGGCAGCGCGTCAGCATCGAGCGAGTGCCTGAACTATGGCCCGAGGTCTGGCGTCGGGCGATTTCCAAATCAGGGTGCGATGTCAGCGCGGCACGCACATTCACCGACCGAACGAGAAGGCTCGAATCGGCGCGAGTTGCGCATTCGGTGAACAAGTCGTTCAGCGCAGGTCTCGAGTCGGCTTCGCAACCGGTGTGAATCTGGAGAGGCTCAGCGCTGCACGCCGGGTGCTCTGCAACCTCGTATGAAATCTCTCTTCGCCGCGGTGTTCGTGCTGGTGTCGGCCTGCGGCGTGGTCGAGCAGCCGGGCGCTGAGAATCAGTCTGTCGGCGTCTCGCAAGACGCGTTGCTCGACGACAACGGCATGTCGGCGAACGGCTTCAGTGCGAACGGCATGTCGGCGAACGGGTTCAGCGCAAACGGCATGTCGGCGAATGGCTTCAGCGCGAACGGCCTGGTGACCATCTTGTTGAGCGGCGCGACGCTGGCGGCCTCGGGCACGCCCGACGCTCGGTTCGCGGCGTGGTTCGACTCGACGCCGACCGCGAACGAGTTCATGACGTATTTCGTGAAGTGCGCGTTGCCCGCGGGGGAGCGCGTGACGTTTCGATCGTACAGCTGGGCGGGCGTCATTGGTGTTGCCCCGAATTGGAAGTACGGGAGCCCCACCACGGCTGACCAGGAGCGGGTCACCGCCTGCTTGATGGCCCACGTCAACGCCGACGGCATGCACGTTTCGATTTCGGTTCGCAGCAATGTGACGAGCTATACGCAGACCGAGGCAACTGCCTACGGCATCAAAGAGGGCATGTTCTTCGGCAACATTTTTGCGCCGACTCGCACCGCCTACTCGTGCAGCTACAACTACACGTACCAGGTCACCTGTTCGGGTCGAAAATACACCTACACGCAAGCGACCTTGGCGAGCTTCGGTTTGCCGGGCGCCAGCGGCCGAACCTGCGCAACGAACAGTGGCTGCGGCTTCGTCAACGTCGGAAACTGCTTTCAGACCTGCCCTCAGTACTGGAGCGGCACGTGTACCGTGAACGGTGTGGGCTACACCAACGCCGTCGAGACCGACCTGCAAACCCCTGCTGCCGGGAGCCTCTGCGGAAGTTTCATGTAAGCGAGTCGTCTTCGAATTCTCGGCCGTCGACCTGGCGTCGGCGGCTTTTTTTCGTGCTGCGTCAGCGGGCGTTGGCAGACTGCCGGGCGGCGATCAGCGCTTCGTAGCTGCGGGTCACGCTCTGCGAGACGATCAGCAGCTCTCCGATGTCAGGCGGCGTGACTTGGCCGGGCCCGGCGTCGAGGTAGAGCAGGTGTACTGGCTTGCCACGCACCAGCAACGGCAGCACGACCGCGGTACTGGGCGCGGCGCCGCCGACCATTTTGTAGAAGACGTCCATGCCTGGGGTGCTCTTCATCGGCCCGATGAAGTGCGAGCGCAGGTCTCGAACCATCTTGAAGGTGTTCTCTTCGCGCAGTGAGACGCCGATGCGACGCACCGCCTTGTCGCTCACGCCGCGACCCGCGCCGTGCCAGCCGGTGACCAAATCGCCCTGCACCGAGAGAATGAGCGCGCGCCTGAACTTGGCGACCGCGAACCGCAGCACCGTGCGAGCGATGTCTTCGCGATCGCTGCTGGTCTGCAACAGCTTCTGCGCTTCGACGAAGGTGAGCGGGCTGGTCGGCCGCTTGGGAGCCGCTGGGGGCGCGTAGGCGGGCATCTCTTCAGAGACCACCTCGCCTTCGATCACCACCTCTTCATCGGTTGCCCCCGCCGCGACGGCATAGAGGCTGGCGAAGTCGTCTTCGTTGATCAGCTCGGAGACGTCTTTGGGCACGTGTACCGCGGCGTTCTTCTCTTTCGAGGGGCGCACGGTGTTCATGTCGATGGGCCGAACCGGCCGAAACGCCTTCACGTAGGCGCGCAGCAGCTGGTTCATTCGAAATTCGGGTATCACGACCTGCACGACGCGCTTGCTGGTCTTGAAGCTGAGCGCGTCGATGGCCTCGATCTGGTTTGGCCCGAGCACAGCGACGGTGATGCGAGTGGGGTCGACCCGCATCGGCATCAGGTCATTGTCGTCGAGAAACTTGTGAGCGACGCTGTTGACCGCGATCGGGTCGGGCTTCATGTCTCCCGACGCGAACGGCAGGTTGTGCTGGCGGCCGAGCACGCGGGCCAGGTCGGCTTCTTTCAAAAACCCGAGCTCGCACAAGTTGGTGCCGAGCCTGCCGCCGTAAATCACCTGCGTTTCGAGCGCTTCCTCGAGGTGGGCCTTGGTGACCAACTTCTCTTCGAGGAGGAGTTCTCCGAGCCGGGCCACGCGCGTACCCTACACCGTCGGTCGGTTCGATGGGTGATGACTGAGGCCGACCAGGTTGCCGTCGGGGTCGCGCACGTAGACGGTCCACTCCGATTGGCGCTCGATGGGTATGAGGTGACGCGCGAGCAGGGCTTCGAGCCCGACGCGGTCTGCTGCGTCGATTCGCAACGCGACCATTGAATACCCCGCGGTGCCATGCGGGTCGGCGCTGGGGAGGTCTTCGAGCGCCAGAAACCCGTCAGAGGCTTGGGCGCCCACGCCGACCCAGATGCTGCGCAGCGAGCCGTCGTCTCGCAGGTACCGGGTCAGCTCAGGCAGGCCCAGCACCTCGCGGTAGAAGGCACCCAGGCGGGCGACGTCTCGGGTCTGAAGGGCGACGTGGTGAAAGCCGAGTGTTTTCATTGGTCAGCCCGGGTTCGGTGCGTTCGTCTAGACACTGCTTGCGAGCGACGAATACCCCGTGTAGGACGCGGCGCGAAAACTTTTTGGCCAGGTAGCTCAGCTGGTTAGAGCGGCGGTCTCATAATCCGCAGGTAGTCGGTTCGAGTCCGACCCTGGCCACAGTCGAGCTTTGAACGTGGCGGTTGGCCCTTCGGGGCTGACCGCCCGCTCATTCTCTCAACCCAAGAAAACCATCGTGAACCGGGCTGAGCCTCGCGTGGGGCGAGGAGACTCTCACTTTTACCTACTCCGGAGGCCACGGATGAACCGCATGATTCTCAGCTTGTCGCTCTGCTCGATGGCGGCGTTTGGCGCCCAGAACACCCTCGAAGAAGCCAAGGCGGAGTTCGAAAAAGAGCTGCCGGGTGTGCTCAAAGACTTGAATGAGCGCTGCGGCACCGAGATTTCGACGGTGCAAACCGAGCTCGAGAACATCAAGAAGCCCGGAGACGCGGCGGGCATCTGCATCTACACGCTCAAGGGCATCGAGCGTTTCTGCCGAGCGCCCATTTACGCGAAGGCGCTGGCCAAGGAGCTCAAGAGCGTCTCGTGCGTTCGTACGGGCGCGCAAGACAGCGACAGCGATACCCTCAAAGGGGGCGCCTCGGTGTGCGCGATGCGCAACATGGGCCTGAGCAAAGGGGCGTTCACCGTGCGCCTGGCCAACTGCGTGAACTCGGCGATCGATGAGAGCGTCGACAAGGTGCTCCGTACCGAGCTCGACAAGGGGGCCGGTGCTGGCCTGAAACCCTTTCAGGAAGAAGCGAAGGCCGCGTTCGACAAGAAATTGCCCGACGTCTTGGAGTCGCTGAACAAGAAGTGCGGCACTGAGATCTCGACCGTGACCACCGACTTCGAGAATTTGCCGGCCGGCGACCGGGGTGGTGCCTGCGTCGAGGTGATCGACGGGCTCGGGTATTTTTGTGAGAAACCGACCTATGGCAAGGTGTTCGGCAAGGCGCTCACCGGTATTTCGTGCCTGCGTGCCGGTGCGCTGAACCGCCGAGAGAAAGACTCGCTGAAGAGCAGCGGCGCGAGTGAGTGCTCGCTGCGAAACATGAGCTTCAAGAAGGGCCAGTTCACGGTTCTCGAAGCCGATTGCCACAGCAACGTCACTCAAAGCGTCGAGCACTTCTTGCGGCAGACCCTCGACTCGACCGAAGGGCCCGGGCTGAAGCCGTTTCAGCAGGCGCTGAAGACGGAGTTCGATGAAGCGGCCGCCAGTGAGATTGAAAGCCTGAACGGCAAATGCGGTACCCAGATCTCGAGCATTTCGCTCGACTTCGCGAGCCTTCAGCCTGAGCAGCGCCACGCGGGCGCCATCTGCCTCTCGGCGTTGGGCGAGGTGGTGTCGAACTGCAGCAGCCCGAAATTCAAGAAGGGCGTCGCCGCGGCGAAGCTGAAGAACGTCAAGTGCGTGATCAACGGGCCGCCCTGCGGCAAAGACACGTACATGCGAGACGGGTCGATGTCGTGCACGGTGCATGCGCTGAAGGTGAACAAGGGCACATTTTCGATTCAGGTCGATGACCGTCTGGGCAACGTGCAGGAGAGCTTGAACCACGTCTTCATGAAGTGAGGCGTGAGACCGGTACCGAATGAAGCAGGGCATTTCAGGAGTTGGCCGGGGTAAGAGCGGCCATGCTCACGAAATACGTCGCTTTTGTGCTGGCGGTACTCGCCTTGGGGTGCTCGCAGTCTTCAGCCACCTGCCGCGCCGGCGAACAGGTGGCGTGTGCCTGTGTTGGTGGGGCGGCAGGGGCCCAAACGTGCAACGACGATGGCAGCAAGTTCTTGGCGTGTCAGTGCCCGATGACGGCAGCGAGCGATTCTGGCACCGCACCGACTGACGCTGGAGGCGGGCTCGCCGATGCCGGGTCTCCGCGCGATGCCGGCGCGGCGGTCGATGGTGGGCCAACCACGCGCGTCGTGTTGAATTGGTGCGATGGCGGGTGCACGGTTCACCCAGGTGCAGACAACATCTCACTCGGGCAGTCGTCGGTCGTGAGCACCACTTCAACGCTGAGCGAAAACACCTTCGACAGTGTCACCCGGGCGTCGATCGTGGCGTGTGTGCAGAGCAAGTTCGCTGCGTACAACATCTTCATCGACGATCATGCGACCAGCGCCGTGCACAGAGAGATTCTGCTCGCCGGCACGCCGGGGCAGCTCGGGTTTCCCTCCGGTGTCAGCAACGTTTCGCCCACCAACTGCGCTGGTATCGAGAATGCCTATGGTTTTGTCTTCACGGGCACGCTCAACAACGACGTCGCTGCGGCATGCAACGTGACGGCGCTCAGCATTGCCGAGCTGTTGGGGCTCGACCATGAGCTGAGCTGCCCCGACCTCACGTCGTACCTCACCGGCTGCGGTGCGAAGTCATTCACAGACGTTGACGCTGGCTGTGGCGAGACCACGGCGCGTGCGTGCGCCTGCGGGCCGAGTCAGAACAGCCATCAATTGCTGCTCGAGCGCCTGCACGCGCACCCGTGACCGTGCAGCGTGGGCACAGTGCCGCGAGTGCGCCCTCAATAAGGTCGAACCATCACCCCTCGAACCGAGTGCGAACCAGCGAGTGGGTCGAAAGCCGGTGTCGCGGCCTTAAATAAGCCGCCCCTCGCCTCCAACATCGAAGCGCCGCTGACCCGAGCGTGCCTGTGGCAGTTTCCGGCTTGCCATGAACCGGGGCGCTCGAATTCAGACCCTCGAGTCTCTCTCCGCGGACGGTCGGTGTTGGGCAACCGCCTCAAAAAACTCGAATTTCGAGCGGCATCGCTTTTGAACCGGTCTCGACACGCCAATGCCTTCGCACGGGCGAACCTGGAGAACAAAAATGCCGCCGCGAGGGATCACCCCGTTCACGTCGAAGAAGAGTGCTGCTGCCCTGGCGGGTTCGCTGGAAGCAGTCGTCGGGCTGCTTCGCATGAAGGACAACGAAACGGCCGAAGTGGCCGCCAGGAAGCTCAAACAGACCCATGCGTTGTTTGGCCCGGCAACCGAGTCTGCCGAGCGTGACCAGGCCGCGAAGGCGAAATGCATTCTCGCGAGCAAGGCGGCCGCGGAGGCGCTCGCAGGGTTCAATGCGACGGCCACCGGCTACGGCGGGGTCATGCGGTGCACTGGGTTGAAGTTCATCACGACGCAGGGCGACGCGAGCGAGATCGCCACGTCGCAGATCATCCCCGCGCTCGAGCGGATGGACCTTCAGCTCGCCAGAAACCTGGCCGCCCTCGGGTCCTCGCTCGTCGAGGAATTTCACGAGGCCAAGCTCACTGAGGCGAAAGTCTCGCAGCGGGCCGCCGCCAGCGCCTCGCAGTGGTCGCGGTTGTATGCCGAGATCACCGTGCGAATTCGCGAAGCGCGCGCGATTCAGACGGCGAACGGCCTCGACGTACCGAAGAAACGGCGAAAGCCTGGAGCGGGACGGCCCAGAGCGGTCCGGCCGGCCTCTGCAGAGGATGAGCGGGGGCCTGCTGATCTTGACTCAGGTCAAGGCGAGCCCGGGCGGCCGCAGGCAGTGTCGGTCGCATCAACGGGCCTCGGCCCACCACTGACCCCCGGAGCCTCGTATGAAGCGTACTTTGTCGTATCTCGTCACCCTGACCGTCCTCAACGGGCCCCTCAGCTCGGCGGCACAGCCCCTGGAGACCCCGCAGGCGCCATCACGCGTGGAGCTGACGTCCCTTGACGTCGCGATACCCGCCTCAAGGAGCAACAGCTCCTGCTCTCGGGCCTCTGGGCCTTCGCGACCCTCAACTATCTCACCTGCGACCTCGTCGGCCTGATGGATTCGAAGCTCCTCGCGCAATACGCGACCGGCACCGTCAACGGCCTCACCATGACCCAGGGGTTCTTGCTGGCCTCGACCCTGCTGATGGAGATACCCATCTCGATGGTGGTGCTCTCGAGCGTTCTCGGCCCCAAGCCCGCGCGCATCGCGAACGTCGTCACCGGCGCGCTGATGACCCTGGTTCAAGGCGCGAGCCTCTTCGCTGGCAAGCCCACCCCGTATTACCTGGCGAGCAGCATCATCGAGATCGCGACCACCACCTTCATCACGGTCTACTCGCTGTTGTCTTTCAAGGTGCCACCCGTGGTGCCCCTGGTGCAAGTCAGCAAAGAGTCGACCAGCGTCGGCGTGCGCTTCATTTTTTAGTGCGTGCCTGCTTCACCAGGCGTCGGCGAATGCGACTGAGCGACTCGGGCCTCACGCCCACGTAGCTGGCCACCTGGTACAAGGGCACCCGCTCGAGCAAGCCCGGCCGATCACGGCGCAAGCTGAGGTACCGTTCCTCGGGAGAAGCCGCGACGTACGAGGCGAGGCGGGTCTGCTCATCGGCCAGCAGGGGCTCGACCACCAACCGCGAGACCACTTGGAGCCGCGGGTGCTCTCGAAAGAGTGTCTCTTCGCGCGTCTGGTCACCGACCACGACCGTGCTGTCTTCAGCGCAGACCAGCGAGTGCTCGGCAGGCGCCTGTCGCAACATGCTGGCGAGCGAAATCACCCATTGGCTCTGGGTGAAGAACCCGAGCGTGCGCTCCTCGCCGCCGACGAGTGAATACTGGCGAATGCAGCCGCTCAGTACGAAGTAGGCCGAGGTGCTGACCTGCCCTTCTTCGAGCAAGACCGTCCCTGCCGGGTAGGCGCGTACCAACATGCTCCGCTCGATGGCAGCCGCCTCGTCGTCGCTCACCGCCGCGAGCTTTCGAAACGCTTCGACCAACAGCGCTCGACTCACCGCGGGCTCCGGTCGCGGCGGTCGCCGATGATTTGGGCGGGCACACCGCCGACGATGGCGTACTCGGGCACGTCGCGGGTGACGACGGCGCCCATGGCGATGACGGCGTGGTCTGCGATGCGAACTCCATCGGTGATGCCGGCCTGCGCACCGACCCAGACGTCTTCGCCAATCACGATGCCCTTCGATTTCACGGGCTGTTCTCGAATCGGCCGGTCGGCCGCGTGGCCGTGGTCGAAGGCGTAGATGCAGACGCCGGTGGCGATGCGCGTGCCTGCGCCCACAGAGAGCCCTGCCGAGCCTCCGTCGAGGCTTGCGCGGGCGTTGATGCTCACGTCATCGCCCAGGGTCAGCGTGCCGTGCAGAAAGACCTGGGCGGCGATGGCGCAGCGAGCACCGATCACCACCGGCCGGCGAACCTCGGCGAAGATCGCGGCCTCAGGAGAGATGAACGAGCCCGCTGCGATGGTCACGGTCTCTTCTTCTTGAAGCGCCCGCTGCAGCTCCGCCTGCCACTCGGCAGCCCAGACCAGGTGCTTGGGCTTCAGCGTGAAGTAGAGCCACGGCATCCACGAGAGGCGCTTCATGTGCTGCGCGCGAAATCGCTCGGGAGATGGGTCGGTCATGCGCCCTCATCGGTCTACTTGGCGCTCCCCCGCGCAGCAATCGGCCAATTTGCAGGTTCTCGAAGACTGAGAAGAATCTCCCTCTGAAATCGCCCAATTCCAGCGCAACCACCCGAGCCCGTCACCGATAACTCCAATGACTTTTCCACTCCAACTTCTACCCAGGAATACCGCTATGAAAATCGATACCGCCGCGACGTTTATGAAGAACGTGACCCGCTTCGCCGACACCAACCGCGACGGCACCCTCGACCAGAAAGAAGTCGACGCCCTGAACAAGACCCTGAACAAGACCGAGCTCGCGGCGATCGCCAGCGCCGTTCGCGTGCTGCCGGGTCGCACCTCGCTGGTCGGTCTGAAGGTCGGCGCGTTCGAGAACGTGGTTAACCGAATCGCCGAGCAAGCGCACTACGCCGACGAGGCGGGCACCGGCAAGGGCCGCGACAACGGCTTTCTTTCAATGTCCGAAGCCAAGGCGATGCGGCTCCAGCAAGACACCAAGTCGGCGATGCTCTCGTTCGCGAAGCTGGCGAACTCGCGCGGCGAGCCGATCTTCATGCACGCCGACAAGTAATCACCTCACAAGGCCTCCCACCGGGAGCCCACTGGGCACTGACGCCGGTACGTTCGTGTCGAATGTGCCGTCGCTCAGCGCATTGAAGAACGCTTTCACATCGTTGGCATCTGGGCCCCGTGGCGCGCGAACTCTGCGCAGCTGCGGGTCGAGGTTTTGGTTCACCCGGTTGTAGAAGTTGAAGACCGCATCGAGCGAGGTCAGGCTGCCGTTGTGCATGTACGGGCCGGTTCGGCTGACGTTGCGCAGCGAGGCCGTTCGAAAGCTGAGCGTGGCGTCGCCGGTGGTGTCTGGCACGCCAAGGCGATGCAAATCATAGTCAGAGAACATCGGCCCGCTGTGGCACGCGGTGCACCCGTTCTGGGTCAGCACGTTGAGCCCGTTTCGTTGCGCGGCGCTCAACGCGGTGGTGTCTCCGGCGACGAAGCGGTCGTACGAGCTGTCGTGATCGACCAGCGTGCGCTCGAACGCCGCGATCGCCGCCTCGATGTTCTTCGAAGAGATCGAATCGTTGCCGAACGCGTCGGTAAACCCGGTCACGTACTCGGGTATCGCCTCGAGGCGGGCCACCAGCTCGGGCCAGATGCTCACCTCCGTGAAGTGCGACCCGAGCATCTCGTCGACGGCGGTGGTGGGGCCGCCGGCCTGGTTCTCGAGCGAGACCATGCGGTTGTCCCAGAACATCGGGGCGGTGGCGGGGTTGGGCGCTCCGCCCGCTCGGGTCAGGCCGTTGAAGGCGGCGTTGAGCACGGTCTGCGAGTTTCGTTTCGTCTGGTGCGGGTCGGTCGCCGAGAGCACCCGGGCCGGGCCCAGGCCTTTGCCCCCGACGCCAATCGACGTTGCACGCCCGTCGCTGTAGGCGAAGTCGGGGTGATGACACGTCGCGCAGGCGACGTCTCGATTGCCTGACAGCACCGGGTCCCAGAAGAGCTGACGACCGAGGGTGACCTTGGCCGTCG
Organism: Archangium sp.; assembly: GCA_031367385.1. Lineage (GTDB taxonomy): Bacteria > Myxococcota > Myxococcia > Myxococcales > Myxococcaceae > JAEUJT01. The sequence goes on from JANLPS010000560.1 coordinate 16,771, forward strand.
AGGTGGGGTTGCTCGGAGGGTCAGCGACCGCCGCTGGCACGATGCCCTGGGTCACCGTGTCGGTCGGGTCGACGCCCCCAGGCCCACATGAGACCACAGCACAACAGACACAGACGGCGACCCAGCGATTCGGCATGTGCACTCCCGGCGTTGACCGAAGAATGACCGATGGAGGGTCAAACCTTCACTGACCGCCCTCTTGTTTGGCAGGAGCAGGCCCAAGCTCAGCCACGGCCTTGTCGACGGTGACCTGAAAGTGCTCGATCAGGGTCGTGGCTTCTTGGAGGCGCGTGTAGAGCTGCTGCACGTGGGGCCAGGCTTTCTCTTGATTCGGCACGGCGTCGGCGGCCGCACGGGCGCTGGCTGAGGCGGTCTCCAGCTCGAGGGCAATCTGCAGCAGGTACTTCTTCACTTCATTCACGGCCTGTTGCTCGGCGTCCATCGGTCGCTCCCTTGCGGCACGCACCTTAGCGTCGTCAGTTTTTTTGACCGGCCCTCATATCGACTGTCTGCTCTGGCAATGACAGGGCTGTAGCCGCCTGTCGCACACCGGAGAACACATGCACGACGCGAGTCTCGGAATGGCCCCCATGGAAGCGGTATCAGTCGAAGCGCCCCGCGTAACGCCCGACAAGGCAGACGTGGTCGTCAGCACCCACGTGTTGGTCGAGCAGGAGAAGGTCGAGAAGCTGCGTGAGCTCTCGAAGCGCACCCGCATCGCGCAAAGCGAGTACCTGCGTGAGGCGGTCGACGATTTGCTGACCAAGTACACCAAGCTCGCCGAGGAGCCCTAAGTGCGCCCGGCGGTGAGCTTGCCGGTCGATGTGCCGCAGTACGATTTCAAGGGGCGGAAGCTGAGGGTCGTGCCTGCTTTGGCGAACGAGGTCGATGAGCCATCGCCATTGCATGAGGCGATCGCGAAGTATCTCGAATCGCTCCCGTGACCTGGAGGGGCAGCTAGATTCGGCCAGTCAGCATCACGGCGCCGAAGAGCCAGAAGCGCTGAATCGTCGGGGGCCCGCCGAAATAGTACGAGACGGGCACTTCAAGGCCGACGGCGAAGTTTCGAACGATTCTCAATTCGACGCCCAGCGCCGCACCGACCCCGACTGCGGGCGCCCCGTCTGAGAAGATCACTGGCACCTCGAGCGACACCAACGGTCGCAACCGACCGCTCCCATTGAATGGCACCAAGGTCGCTCGGGCCATCACGCCGAGAGGCTTGGCGACGAGCAGGCCGAGGCCGGCAGAAAAGGACTCGGTGAAGCTCCAGTCGGCGTGAACGACCAGGGCGCCGAGCGGCAGATTGAGTGGCGCCATTTGGCCGCGAAGGGTCACTCCGAGCCGAGTGCCGTTGAGGTCTGAGCTGCGACTGGTCGCGAGGTCGCCTGCGGGCTCTGATGCGCGGGCCGAGGCCTCGGGCATTGACGGAAACAAGGCCTCGACCGTTGGAGGAATCGCGTCGAGAAAGGCCTCTTCGCTGATGTTTCTGACCCGTTCGGTGTGCCTGACGACATCGCTGCCTGCCAGCTCGACCACGGTGGTGCTGAGCACCGCGGAGTTGCCCAAGCGGGCGACCGACCCGAAGGCGATTTTGTCGACCCCCAACGCGTTGCCGATCTCAATCATGCACTGCAGGTTGCCTTCGCTGCAGGTGCTGGCGCCGAGCAGCTGCCGTTGCCTCTCGAACCCCAGCCGCGCCGAGACGTCTCTCGACGAGGTGATCTCGAGCTCTTTGTGAGCGGCCAGTGCCGAGGCAATCGCGTCGGTGATGACCTCGGCGAGCTCCTTCTGAACACCCGGCCCAGCCTCAAGCGGGAGCACCGCAACTTTGATGCGGCCCTTCACCTGCTTCGTCTGCGCTGGTGGCACCGCGGGCGGCGCGACTGCGGGGCTGGTGGCGGGAGCGGCAGTGGCTTGCGGCTTCTCTTCAGGCGTGGGCGCCGCGGCTTTCGGCGCCTCGACCGGCTTGGCATTCGTCGTCTTGGCCTTCGCCTTGGCCGACCCCGCCTCTGCCATCACCGGCCCGAGCACCAGAACCAGCGCGGTGAGAAGGCCAACCGAGCTTCGACGCCGCGCCGCGATGATCAAGATCACCGCTCCAAACAAGGCCAGGCTCGAGCCCGAAGCGTCTCCACTGCCGCACACGCAACCGTACAAGCCCGGGCCAGGCGCCACCCCGCCATCGGCCCCAGGGCCGGCGTCGTTCGACCCACCCGGCCCAGTGCCAGCGTCGCTCCTCGAGCCCGCGTCAGCCACCTCGGGCCCCGAATCACGCAGGCCTGAGTCGGGCGTGCTTGCGTCGGGCGTCCCTGCGTCAGTGGTGCCTGCGTCGGTGGTGCCGGCATCGAGCTCGCTCGACCCCGCATCGCCCGAACCAGCATCGATGAAAGCGCCGCCCGCATCGGTCACCGCTCCGGCGTCAGAGGCGCCAGCATCGGGCGCGGAGGTGCCAGCGTCGAACACCACGCCGATGAACAAGGGCTGGGCGGGCCCAGTAACTCCATTGACGGTGGCGCGCAGCCAGTACCAGCCCGCGGGAGCCTGCGTGGGGACGCGCGCCAGCGTGGAAGTGCTGGTCCACGACGAGATGCGGGCGAAGAAGCGCTGCTCATTGCCTTGTCGTTCGAGGCTGATCAGCGGGAGGTTCGAAGGGGCTGACCCCCGAATGCCACCCATGCCGAGGTTGAGGCCCGCGAACCGCGAGCCGGTCAACGCCAGCACAGCGCCCGGCAGCGTCGGGCCAGCGCTCGTGACTGGGTCGAGCGACGGCACCGACCCCGCAACCGCGCCGCGCCCTTCATCGACGAGCTCGACGTTCGTCTCGTTGTTGCCAATCGGCGTCGAGCCGCCGGCCACGATGACTTGCCCAGAGGGGAGCAACGTCGCCGTGGCGTTCTCGTGCCCCTTGACCGATTGCCCGATGGTGAGCCAACTCTCGGTTTCAGGGTCGAACACGTCGAGCTCTCTGACCGCGCCCGTTGAGCTCAAGGCGCCTCCGGCCACGAGCACGTGGTTGTTGGTCATCACCACCGCCGCGTGGCGGGAGCGCGCGTGCGGCAAGTTCGGGAGCGTTCGCCAACCCACTGTGGGCCCATCGAAAACGGCGACGCTGTTGGTCTCGCTCACCGAGGGTGAGGTCACGGTGCCACCCACCACGAGCACGCCGCCCGAGGGGAGCAGCGTCGCGGTCGCGTCATACACGGCAACCGGCAGCGCCTTCGGAATCGAGGCCCAGGTATTGGTCTGCGGATCATACTGCTCGGTGCTGTTGAGCGCGGTGGCGCCCAGTCGGCCGGAGGCCACCAGCACGCGACCGTTCGCCATGAGCGCGGCCACGTGATTCGAGCGCGCGGCGCCCTGAAAGGTACCGCCTGAACCCCAGGCCCAGCCGCCATCGACCCACTCGTACCGCTCGGCCGACTTGAGCGCACCGCCGTCTACGCCCAGACCGCCAGCGACGACCACCGTGCCACCAGGGAGCGCCGTGGCCGTGTGATAGGCGCGGGCGGTGGTGAGTGAGGGTCCGGCGCTCCAGGTGTTCGTCGCCGGGTCGAACAGCTCGGTGGTCGACGAAATACCAGCGCTCGTTTGACCCCCGACGACCAAAACGCGGCCATCATCGAGCAAGGTACCCGTGTGCCCGATGCGGCCGATCGCCAGAGACGCGACCGCCACCGCGTTGCCATTGCTGTAGCGCTGCGAGGCCGGCGCCGGAGTACCGCCCGACGTGGCGCCACCCGCAAACAACACCGCGCCCGATGGGAGCAACGTGGCGCTCTGCCCAGCGACGCCTAACGGCAACGTGCCGCCGTCGGTGCTGAAAGGCACCGCGGGGTCGATGAGGCCGACCGTCTTCAGGCCATTTCGGTCGATGTTGTTGTAGATGCCTCCGACGATCAGCACTCGGCCATTGGGCATCAAGACCGCGCTCGATGACGCCATCCAGTCGGAGAAGCCCGTGTTCGTATCGACCTTGTCTTTCACCGTTGCCGTGGGCGAGGCCGCGATTTCGCAATCGGGGCCTTGCGTGTAAGGGCCGGTCGCTCCGTCGCAGAACAAGAAAGACCCATTTGGCAGCATGCCTCCCGTACCGTTGACGCCATCGAGCGTCAGGGGGTAGCTCATGGGCTGCGTCCAACTCGACGCGGTGAGATTCGAGAGTGCGGTACCAGCGGCCGCGCCGGCCCCTGAGTGAATCACAATGGTGCCGTCGGCAAAACGCCCGCCAACGCCGCTGTATGACTTAAACACGTTGCCCGTCGCGGGCACGCGGGCGGCGGGGCTCCAGGTTTGATTGATGGGGTCGTACGTCTCGGCGGCGCTCACGAACGTGCCGCCGTTGAGGCCGACCGCGACCACAACTTGAAACGGGCCATCGAGGGGGCCCAGGGGCTGCACAATGCCAGCGGTGTGGGGGTTGGCCGGTTGGTTGGGCAGCGGCGACCAGGTATTGCTCGCTGGGTTGTAGATCTCTGCCGAGCCGCCCGTCACCAGTACGGTACCGTCGGGCAAGAGGCTGAGCACATGGTCGGTGTGTTGGGCCTGACTTGCGAGCGAGATGCGGTCAAAAGAATCGGTCGCCGGGTCGAAGAGCTCAGAATACGTGACGCCGCCACTGCCACCACAGATCAACACCAACCCATTGGGGAGCGTGATGGCGCTGACGTTTTCGCGTGCGAAACGCATCGCGTTCGTCGCCGCTGACCACTTCGCGGTCAGCGGGTCATAGATTTCGGCGGTGTCGAGCGTGCTCTCCACAACCTGAGTGCCGACGACGGCCTGTTCGGTGCCTCCGGCAGCGAGCACTCGGCCGTCGGGTAGCAAGACAGCCGCCAGGCGCCTTCGCGAGATGAGCAGGGGCGTCGCGTGCTTCCATTCGGGGTCGACCAACGCGCGCTGCCCCGCGGCGGCATCGACGTGCACCGCGAGCACTTGCCCCTCGGCGGTCAGATAGACCGGCACCGGCCGCTCGGGGCTCAGATAGGCCAGCGGCGCTGTCACCTCGAGGCACGAGGCGCCCCATTCATCACAGACCATGAACCGGCCGTTCTCTTCTCGAAGCACTCCACGCTCGATGACCCACCGGGCCGCGACCCCGTCGAGAGGCACCTCTGCGAGCAGCCATTCTTCTTGGCCCTGGGCCGTCGCGGCCCAGAACGCGCTCGCCGTCGGGGCATCTTCTCGAACGCGAATCGAGAGCGAACCGTCGCGCAGAGAGAACCGGCCATCGCTCTGCACTGCAAGGTCGATCGGGCCTTGCGTTGAGCTCGCCAAGATCTGCTCGGCGAGCCGTGGAAACGACTCATGGAGCGCTTGGACCGGTGTTTGCCGCGTACACGACGCCGCGAGCGCGAAGCTCAAGATCAATCTTTTGTGCACGAGGGCTCCCCAGACGATGGGGGAGAAGTATGCCTCTCGGCTTGCAACTCCTGAGTTCTTTTCACTCGAAGCCGCGCGTGGTCAGACGCAAGCGCACACGCTCCGACATGCGCTCGTTCAAGCCCGAGGTTGAATCAGAGCGACATCATCAGGCGAATGCGCCCGAAGCCGATCGGGGCCATCACCCCACCCTGCGGCAGCCGGTACGCGTTGCCCGGCAAGAACATGCCGCCCTCACCGGTGACCGAGAGCGTGAGCTCTTCGACCGGGTGAAAGCGAGCTTGCGCGCCCAGGTCGATCTCAGTGCCGAGATAGCCGCCTGCCCTGACGCCGAACGGGTTCACCGACGTGCCACCGGTGATGCGCGTATTGAACGGGTCGGTCAGGGCCGCGGTGCTGAACGCGAACAACGGGCCGCCGTAAATATCGAAGCGCTCACTGATCGCATGCTTGACGCGGGGAAACAGGTACCACGCGCCGGTGATGCTGCTCGCCGTGCCGAGCAAGTCGACCCCCTCGGCCGCGCGCCCCGTCAGCAACGGGTCTCCGGCCCGAGTTGCTGATCGCGCCGTGTGGTACGCCATGACCTGATCGAACAAGATCATGCCGACCTTGAAATCGCGATCGAACCGAAAGTTCTGAACCTGATCATCGCTGGGGTTCTGATCTCCCGACGCGTAGCCCCAATCGAAGAGCAACGTCGTGTGTCGAATCTTGTAGCTGGCCTTGGCAGCTGCCCCGAGCTGGTGCGTGCCGAGCAGCTCGGCGTTCTCATTGCGCGCCTGCGTAGTAGTGCCGTTGATCGTCGCGATCTCGAAGCCGACGTTGAGCACGCGGTTGTGCCGGCGCATCAGCTCCCACTTGCCGGCGACGTCGATCACGACCACGTCGGTGGCCTTGCCGCCATCGGTGACGTTGATGTTTCGTTGGTTGCGGTACACCGCGTAGATACCGACGTTGTTGGCGTCGTCTTTCACATACCGAAGCGCGATCACGCCCTGAAACGCGCGGTCGCCCTTGATGAACTCGTCGTTGTTGTCGCGAACGATCAGGTCAGCCGCGAAGGCCGTCTCGATCGCCCGCCACTGCCCACCGAACGAGAAGAACGGGCGCACGGCGACGATGCCGCGGTAGGTCAGGTTGCCGAACTGCTGTTGACCGAAGTCACCGGCCTCGGGGTCTTTGCCACCGTCATTCGCGAGCAGGCCCAGGCCCCAGTTCGAGGTCTGCTGGCCGACCCGAAACGCACCGGTCGCCCACTTGTATTCGAGGTACAGCTTGCGCAGCTCGAGCGCGATGATGCTCGGGTACGGCACGCGGGTGCCGACGAGCGAATCAGGAGGAATACCGACGATCGCTCCGCTCGCGGTATCGGCCTCGGCGATCAAGCCGAAGTTGCCCAGATGCAGCTCGGGCGCGACGCGAACCCGGGTCAGCAGCGGCGCAATGGTCACCGGCGTCTGATCAATGTCGAGGGGAAACGGGGTCGCCCCCTGGTACGACGCGCGCACCGACGCTTTGAGCGCCGCGGTGAGGTTGAAGCCAGGCTCAGCCGGCTTGGCCGCGGGGGCCTGGGGCTCTGACGAGGTCAACGCCGAGCCGGGGGCCGAGACTCCGGCGTCGAGGCGCAGCTGCTGCTCGGCGGTGAGCCCCTCCGGGTCGCGCATCAATGAGGGCGAGTCATCGCCCGGGTTGACGACCTTCGGAGCGACCGGCAACGCGCCGCTTTCTCCTGCATCAACGGCCTGCGCGAACACCTGGGCCGCGGTGAACAGCGCGGCAACGGCCAACAGTCGGGCGGTGGGCATCGAGTTCGACATTGCGGCGGTGACTCCACGAACGAACAGGAAAAGGTGCGCGGGAGTAGCACACCGCCTCAACAAAACCCGTTGAATTCAAACGCCTTTTGCTTTTGCCTGGGCTTGACAGGGCGAGCGGTGCCTTGTACGAGCCCCCCTGCTTTGAAGCCGTCTGCGTGGTGCAGAGGGCAAGCGCGATGGTTGTGGGCGCGCAGTTACCCATACCCGGTCTTGAAAAACACCGTTTCCCCGCTCGCCGGCATTTTGCTGACGGGCAGACCCCGTGGGGAGAGAACACATGGCAGAAGCAAAGAAGAGCGCAGCGATGCGCGAGTACGAGACTGTCTTTCTCGTGAAGCCCGACCTGACCGATGACGCGGTCGAGAAGATCAAAGAGCGCGTCAAAGGCATCGTGAATCGCGACGGCGGCAAGTTCATTCGGTTCACGACCTGGGGCAAGAAGAAGACGATGTACCCGGTCGCGAAGCAGCCCCGAGCCATTTACATTCACGCGAGCTTCTTGGGCGCGGCTGGCCTGGTCGCCGAGCTCGAGCGCAACATGCGCAACCTCGACGAAGTCACGCGCTACATGTCGAAGCGTTTGGCTGATGACATCGACCCTGAGACGCGCCCTGAGCTCGAAGACTTGAAGCTCGCGGGAGACGTCGACGACAACAAGCCCTTTGGCGGCGCTGAACGCGATGATGGCGGCGGCGACTTCGAAGGTGGCTTTGACAACGACATGGACAACGGCTGAGCGAAAGACACGACCATGCGAGATAATTTCGAGAAGCGAGAGAAGAAGGACGACAAGGGCGGCGAAGGCGACGAGAAGCGCGGAGGACGTGGCTTTTCACGTCGTCGCGTGTGCCGGTTCTGCGCCGACAAGAACGCCAAGGTCGACTTCAAAGATCAGTCGACGCTCAAGTACTTCGTGACTGAGCGCGGCAAGATCATCCCCCGGCGCATTTCGGGCAACTGCTCGAAGCACCAGCGGGCCGTTGCCAAGGCCGTGAAGATGTCACGTGGCTTGGCGCTCATCCCCTACATCGTTTTGGCTGGGTGATTCGAGTCATGAAAATCATTCTGCGAGAAGACGTGTACAACCTGGGCAAGTCGGGCGAGCTGGTCACCGTGAAAGACGGGTACGCGCGCAACTTTCTGTTGCCCCGCAACCTGGGCTTGTTGGCCTCGGCCGCGAACGTGGCTCAGCTCGAGCACGAGAAGCAGGTCATCGAGCTGCGTCAGCAAAAGATGAAGGGCGTCGCGATGGAAGAGTCGAAGAAGCTTTCGGCTGTGAAAATCGAGATCACCCGCAAGGTCGGCGAGCAAGACAAGCTCTTCGGCTCTGTCACCGCGTTGGACATTGCCGAGGCCCTGGCCGCGGCGGGTCACAAGGTCGATCGACGGGTCATTCACATGCCCAACCCGATTCGCACCGTCGGGCCTCACGAGGTCGAGCTGCGCCTGCACCGAGATGTGCAGACGAAGATCACCGTGAACGTCAAAGGCGAAGCGCAAGCGTAAGCTCGTTGTTTTGCTCTACAGTTTCGACCGCGCCGAGGCTCTTGCTCCGGCGCGGTTTTTTTTTGACGCACGGTGTATGAGCGGTCGGTAAATGAGCTCAGGTCTCCAGCCGCGGGTGCACGAAGACTTGGCGGCAGAGCGTGCCGTCTTGGGCGCGATCATCATGGACAATGGGGTGCTCTCCGACGTGGCGGAGATCATCATCGGTGAAGACTTCGCCAACCAGTCGCACGGGCAGATCTTCGCCGCGATGCTGGCGCTCGATGGGCGGCAAGAGAAGGTCGACCCGCTCACCATCTCTGAAGAGCTGAAGACCAAGGGGCAGCTGGCCAGCGTCGGTGGCCCGACCTACCTGTCGACGCTCGACCAGATGGTGCCGTTCAGCAACAACGCGGTCGACTACGCCAAGATCATCAAGAACCAGGCGACCCGGCGGCTGTTGGCGACGGCCGGGCGGCAGATTCTCGAGCTGGCCTCGCAAGAGACGGGCGAAGTGCTCGAGCTGCTCGACGAGGCCGAGCGCAAGGTCTTTCAGATCGCCGAGAAACGCCGCACCGGTGACCTCATCATCATGTCTGAGCTGATGGAGCCCGCGCTCACGCTGCTCGATCAGATGAAGAAGAACGCCAGCGGCATCACTGGCATCAGCACCGGCTTCGTCGATCTCGACAACCAGCTGACCGGCCTGCACGGCGGAGAGCTCATCGTCTTGGCCGCCCGCCCCGGCATCGGCAAGACCTCGCTGGCGATGAACATCGCGCTGCACGTGGCGCAAAAAGAGCAGAAGGCCGTGGCCGTGTTCTCGCTCGAAATGCCCTCGGTGCAGCTGGTGACGCGTTTGTTGGCGACCCACGCCCGGGTCGACATGAAGAAGCTGCGAGGTGGGCGTTTGTCGCCTGCCGATGAAGAGCGAATTCAGCAGTCTGCGGCCGAGCTGTTCACCCTGAAGTTCTTCGTCGATGACTCCGGCGGTTTGTCTTCATTCGATTTGCGCGCCAAGGCTCGCCGTTTGAAGCAAAAAGACGATTCTTTGGGGTTGATCGTCATCGATTATCTTCAGCTGATGCACCAGAAGGGCAAGGTCGAGAGCCGGCAGCTCGAGGTGTCTGAGATTTCACGCGCCCTGAAGCAGCTCGCCAAAGAGCTCGACGTGCCGATCGTGGCCTTGAGCCAGCTCAACCGAAAGGTCGAAGAGCGCAAGGGCGGCAAGCCGATGCTCTCTGACCTGCGTGAGTCGGGCGCGATCGAGCAAGACGCCGACGTGGTGATGTTCATTCACCGCGAAGACGAGGGTGAAGAGGGCGAGGCGCCTCCGAGCGCGAGGGCGGCGATACCGGTCGAGCTGATCATCGCCAAGCAGCGAAACGGCCCGGTGGGCTCGGTCGACCTGGTCTTCTTGGGTGAGTACACTCGGTTCGAGAGCCGGGCCCGCGACTTCCAAGGGTAAATTGGAGTGAAGGCCGCTCAAAATCACGTAGAGTCTTCCCGTGGTCGAACGTGCACTCCCACCCCCTGAGCTGAGTAATCGCCTGGTGCTGATCGTCGATGACGACGAGCACACGCGAAATTTGCTGCGCGATCTGTGTGAGTCGTCGGGATTTCGCGTCAACCAGGCCGAAGATGGCAACGACGCGCTGACGCGGTTGGCGGCTGAGAAGCCCGACCTGATGTTGCTCGACTTGATGATGCCGCGGCGCGACGGGTTCTCGGTGCTGAAGGCGGTGCGTGAGAACACCGAGCTCGCCGAGCTGCCGGTGATCATCTTGACCGCGATGGGAGACATGGACGGCAAGATTCGCGGCATGGAGCTGGGTGCCGACGACTACGTCACCAAGCCCTTCAAGCTGATCGAGCTGCAGACCCGAATCAACTCGGCGCTGATGGTGCGGCAGTACCGGCGGCGGTTGATGGCGGCCGAAGAAGAGCTCGCCCAGTTTCGCGCGCTCGACCCGGTGACCGGTGCGGGTACGTACTCGCAGCTCAAGGCGTCGCTCGACTCTGAGCTCGCGCGCAGCCGCAGGTATGGCCGCCCCGCCGCGTGCTTGATGTTCGGGTTCGATGACTACCAGGGCATTCGCTACCAGCTCGGGCGCGATGCCTGTGACGCGTACCTGGGCAAGGTCGCGGCTGAGATTCGCGGCGTGCTGCGCGGGGCCGACCGGCTGTTTCGGGTCGATTCTGATGAGTTCGTGATTCTGTTGCCCGAGACCGACCTGAAGGGCTCGCGCATCGTGGCCGAGCGGCTCAACGAGGCGGTGACCAAGGTCGTGGTCGAAGGCCCGAATGGCCGGCTCAAGGTCGTCAGCCGGGTCGGCGGGTCGGTGTTTCCCAACGAGCGAATTCGATCGAGTGAAGATCTGCTGCGCGAGGCGAACCGCAGCTTTCGCGAGCTTCGTGAGGTCAGCGCGAAGGTCGTCTTCGACGCTTGAAGATCAGGCGGCCTTTCGCGGGCGCTGCAAACATCTGGTACCCTCGTTGCCCATGGCACCCTACAAGGTCCGTGGGCTTCGCGAGCACGCCCACGGTGAGGTCGTAGAAGAGCTCACCATCACGTTGCAGAACATCGACGAGCTGTTCGTGACGATGCGCAACGCAGTGCTTGCCGAGGTCAAAGACGCCGAAGACCACTCCCGAATCGTGCTGTGTCGGGAGGTAGCCTCGAGACGAATGATTCTCTTGCTCGAGCCGCTGAACGATCGCGCGACGGCCGAGACCCTGAGCCTCAACAGTTTCGCAGCGCGCTACAATCGCGTCATCGTCTCGCACAATCGACCAAAGCCGTAGCACCGCATCACGAAGACCTGCTGCGGCAGGCCAACCCGCATTTTCGCTTAGCTGCGTGAGGTCGAGCGCGAAGGTCGTCTTCGACGCCTGATCGGCGCCGAGACCCAGGCTCCTGTTTTCTGGCGTGTCGCCCGATGGCCCGGCTCGAGCGCCGACACCGCGGCAACCGTCGGTTCGCGATCGACGACGAAGCCCAGCGTGGCTCGAATCAGGCGCTGCGTACCCGCTGAGCGAAATCGCCAGCCCTGTGGAGTGTGCTCGGCGCTTCGCAGCGGTGAGCGACCCTCGACGAACGCCTCACTGACGTGCACGAATTCACTGTGCGGCTGGGTGAAAGGCCAGCTGGGCTCTCGAGGCCCCGCGTCGGGCCGCAAGAAGACGGGCTGCCGGGCCACCAACGGCGGCGGCGCATCGAAGGCCCACGGCATGCGACCCGCGGGGTCTGGCCAGATGCACTGCACGACCGGGAGCTGAGCCGACTCGAAGTAGGCCATTGCCTGCCCCAGATGATCGGCCATCGCCGCGAGGGGCAACCTGGCAAACGCGCACGCGTACCCTGGCAAGACGTCGGGCACGTTGGTGGCGCCATGCTCGAAGCGCTCACCCGCGCGAACGCGAGCACCCAGCCGGTTGAGCACACGGTGCATGAAGGTGAGATCGTTGTTGAGCCCGAAGATGATGATCTCGGGGTGCTTCAAGAGCCGCAGACCGATGGTGTACGCGAAGGGCGGAGCCCGATGGTCTGGGTCGAAGACGCCGGTCACGTGCCAGCCGAATTGCTCGATATCGGCGCGAATTCTTTCGCGGTTTTTCATGGCTGAGCCCCTCCCGTACCCCGGGCTATCACGCGCTCGCCAGGCCGCGTCAACTGCGCTAGAGCGCACGCTCCTTCGAAAGGTTTCTCACCGTGCGTATCGTTGTCACTGGCTCGCTGGCTTACGACTACATCATGAACTTTCCGGGTCGGTTCTCTGACCACATCCTCCCGGACAAGGTGCACATGTTGACGGTGAGTTTCTTGGTCGACTCGATGAAGCGGCTGCGCGGGGGCACGGCGGGCAACATCGCGTACACCCTGGCGTTGCTGGGCGCGAAGACCTCGGTCGTCTCGGCGGCTGGGCAAGACTTCGGCGAGTACAAAGAATGGATGAAGCGCGCCGGCATCGACTCATCGGGCGTGCGCGAAGTGGCCAATGAGTTCACCGCCAGCTGCTTCATCAACACCGACATGGTGAATAACCAGATTGTGGCGTTCTACCCGGGTGCGGTGGTGCACGCGCGCGAAGTGGCGCTCGAGTCGATCGGGTTGCAGAAGACTGACTGGGTGATCATCTCGCCCACCGACCCCGAGTCGATGCAGCGGCACACCAGCGAGTGCAAGCGGGCGGGCGTGAACTACATCTTCGACCCGGGCAAGCAGGTACCCCGGCTCGACAAGGCGCAGATTCTGAGCGGCATCGAGGGCTGCGCGGTGTTGGTCGGCAACGACTACGAGTTCGGCATGATGGCTCGCGCGTGCGGGCTGACCGAGCAGCAGATCATCGACGCGGCTCCGTTGACGGTGATGACGCGGGGCGAAGAGGGCTCGAGGGTCTATGTGCGCGGGCAGGCGCCGGTCGAAGTGCCGATCGCGAAGACCGGTACGGTGGTCGACCCGACGGGTGCAGGCGACGCGTATCTGGCGGGGTTGGCGCTGGGGCTCTCGCGCAACATGCCGCTGCCGGTGGCGGCGCGAGTGGCTGCGTTGGCGGCGACCTTCGTCATCGAGCAGAAAGGCTGCCAAGAGCACGCGTTCACCCGCGCGGAGTTCGGCAAGCGCTTCGTCGACTCGTTCGGGCCGTCACCCGAGATCGACGCCTGGGCCCGAGGCTGACTTGCTGGCACCGGCGAGCATTCGCAGACTGTTCTTGGTGGGGGCCTCCGCCATGTGGGGCTGCGGTACGCCGTCGGGGTTGACCGGTGCCGGTACAGTGACGCAAGACAGCGGAGTCGAGCAGGCGGTCGATGCGGGCATCGACGACGAGATGGCCTCGTTTGCGAGGCGGGTGCGAGAAACGATGCGGGCCGTTCAAGACGCCGGGTCGCCCGGTTGTGCGTCAGCGGTGCCGATGGAGTTGACCGATGGCGGACCGGCGCTGCGGCAGCGGGCGCTCGACGCGGTGTCTCGGGTCACCGGCGTGCCGTCGGCGAATATTTTCGTTGAGCCGACGCCCTGCGGCCAGCCGGGGTTCGCTGACTGCGCCACGCGCTTTCAAAACCACATGTATCACCTGGTCCCTCCGATGGGTGACGCCTTGCTCCCTCTCGCGAAAGAGGTCGACCGCACAGCGTCGCTCGGTGACCTGGTGATCTGGACTCCGCAGGTCGGTGGCTCGGCCCAGGCCGCCGACGTCTCACATGTCGGTATTCGTGCCGGGCGGGCGTACGGGTTTATTTTCTTCAGCGGTCGCACGAATTGCGAGCCGTGATGGTCATGTGAGTCGATCGTCGCCAAAATCCCACAGCGCATGAAATTGTAATGGTTGGAATACTTTACGAGTGATGACGCCTTGGGAGGTTCGCCGTGCGAGTTGAGCTGAATCGCGTGCTCTTGGGGTTCGCCCTGGGCGTTGTGATCACCGGCTGTACCGATTTCAAACCGAGCGCCAGTCAGCGGGCCACCGAGCCGAAAGTCGGCGTCTCGGCGAGCGCCGTGATGGCCAAAGACGGGCCCGAGATCATCGACGCGGGCGTGGTGCTCAACGAATATGCCGCGCTGGCCGCTGACGCGCTCGTCGGCGCCTCGAGCATCAAGGTCGTCGACGTCACCACCCTCGACAGCCTCGCCTACGGCCCCCTCGAGGCCGGCGACCTGCTGATGATCATTCAAATGCAGGGCGCTGACATCGACACCAGCGACACGGTCGCCTACGGCGCTGTCACCAATCTCCAAGGCGCGGGGCTCTACGAATTCATCGAAGTGGCCAGCGTCACGCCAGCGACCAACACCATCGGCGTCGGCACCGGCTGCGGAGGTTTGAAGAACGGCTACAGCGCGGCCGGCAAAACGCAGGTCGTTCGAGTGCCGCAATTCGCGAGCTTGAGCGTGCAAGGCAACGGCACCGTCACCGCCCCTCCGTGGGACGGCAGCGTCGGCGGCATCGTCGCGTTGCACGTGCGCGACACGATGACCCTCACCGGCTCGGTCGACGTGCAAGGCAAAGGGTTTCGCGGAGGCACGGCTGACAACACCTCGGGCTCGGTCGCCGGTGACGTCCCCGGGTACCGCGCCGCGACGGGCATCGGAGGCGGCGAAAAGGGCGAAGGCATCGCTGGCTCGCAGACGACCTACGACGGCAAGAACGGCCGCTATGGGCGAGGCGCTCCGGCCAACGGCGGCGGTGGCGGCAACTCGTACCGCGCCGGTGGCGGCGGTGGCGCCAACGCAGCCGCAGCCTCCATCGTCGCCGCCTGGGCGGGCCAAGGCCTGATGGACATCACGTCAGGCACCATCGGTGGAGCCTTCGCCTACCCCCTCGACCCCTCTGGCGTGACCGCGCAGCCGGGTGGAGGTCGTGGTGGGTACTCCGCGTCGTTGAGCAATCAGAACGCAACGGTCGCCGCGGGGGCACCTGGCGCGGCACTGTGGGGCGCGAACCTCCGTCGCGAGCGCGGTGGCCTCGGCGGGCGGCCGCTCGTCAACGACCCCCTCACTCGCCTGTACGTCGGCGGTGGTGGCGGCGCGGGTGACGGCGACTCGGCATCGTCGGGTGGCGGCGGGCGCGGCGGCGGCATGATCTTCATCATGGCTGACGCGGTCGCCGGGAGCGGCGGTCTGATCGCCAACGGAGCACAAGGCGCTGACACCACCGGCAGCAACGTCGATTCGGCCGGTGGCGGTGGCGCTGGCGGCACGGTGATCATTCGCGCCAACGCGATCTCCGGGTTGGCGATCGCGGCCAACGGCGGCAACGGCGGCAAACAAAAGCTCGACCCTGGCGCTGACCCAGCCGCGGGCCCTGGCGGCGGCGGTTCGGGCGGCTACATCGCGGTCTCCGTCACGGGGCCCACGCGCTCGGCGGTTGGTGGCGACAACGGCGAGACCAGCTCCAACGGCTTGGCCGAATTTCCCGCCAACGGAGCGACTCGAGGCAACCTCGGCAATGCCACCGCGGGCATCGCGGCCGTCGTCGGCACCTCGGTGGTCGACATACCGCTCTGTCTCGAGCCGGCAGATCTGCAGATCAGCAAGACCAACGGCGTCACCACCTCGGTGCCGGGCACTGCCACGACGTACGCGGTCACGGTCAAGAACAACGGCCCGAACGCGGTGACCAAGGCACACATCGTCGACATCTTGCCGACCCAACTGGTGACCGTGCCTGCAACGGCGTGGGCCTGTACGAGCGCGAGCCCCGGCGCGTGTCTGACCGCCTCGGGCACCGGTTCGATCAACGCTGGCGCCACGCCGAACGTCTTCTTCAGCCTGCCTTCGGGCGGTTCAGTCACCTACACCTTCACGGGCACCGTCAAACCCGATGCCACCGGCACGATGGTCAACACTGCGTCGGTCTTCGCCCCGCCGGTGATCAACGACCCGAACCCGGCGAACAACGTCGCGACTGACAGTGACATTCTTGGGCCAGTCGCCGACCTTGCGCTCGTCGCAACCGTGCCCATGAACGTCGATGAGCACGCCACCATCACGTGGAAGTTCGACGTCACGAACGCTGGCCCAAGCCAGGCTGCCGCGCTCGTCTTCACGTTCGATTTGCCTCCCTCCACCGACGTCACCTTCGGCAGCGCCGTCGGCACGGGGTGGAACACCTGCACCCGTTCAGGCACCACCGTGACCTGTACGCGCGCAGCGTTCGCCGTCGGCCTCACCAACCAGACGATCACCATCATCGGCACTGTTCAGCTGCCTGGTGGCTTCCTCCCGGTGACAGCGCGGGTCACCACGACCTCGAGCGACCCTGATCTCACCAACAACGTGAACAGCTCGAGCACGACGGTCGCGGCGGTCAACGATCCTCCGGTCAACTCGGTGCCACTCGCACAGACGACGCCTGAAGACACTTCGAAGACGTTCTCGATCGGCAACGGCAACGCGATCACCATCGACGACGTCGACATCGGCGCAAACCCGTTCGAAGTCACCATCAGCATCGTCGCCGGCACCGCGACCCTCGGCTCGACCGCCGGTCTCACCTTCACCGAAGGCGACGGTACCGACGATACCCGCATGACCTTTCAAGGCCTCAAAGGCGCCATCAACACGGCGCTCAACGGGCTCACGTACACGCCGACGCCCGACTTCTACGGCACCGGCTCGGTCACGCTTCTCACCAACGACCTCGGCGCGACCGGCAAGGGCGGGCCCAAGGCCGTCTCCAGCACGATCAACATCAACGTCTCTCCGGTGAACGACCCGCCGACGGCGGTAGCCGACAGCTTCGATGTCGATGAAGACGTGCCGACGATGATCAACGTGCTGGCCAACGACTCCTCGGCTCCGGACGGCCCTGAGACGCTCACGGTCACCGCCTCCACGAAGCCGGTGCACGGCACGGTTCAAGGCGGCGGCACGATGCCACTCGTCTATCAGAGCAACGCGAACTACTTCGGGCCCGACAGCTTCACCTACACGGTGAGCGATGGCATGGCGACCTCGGTAGCCTTGGTCACCATCAACGTACGACCCGTCAACGACCCGCCCAACGCAGTCGACGATAACAACGTCGGCGTTTCAGAAGGCACCAGCAATAACCTGCTCGACGTGCTCGCCAACGACACCGCGTTGCCCGACATTAACGAGGTATTGAGCATCATCTCGGTCACTGCGCCGGCGCACGGCACCGCCGACATTCAGGGCAACCGCGTTCGCTACACGCCGACGCCGGGCTACAGCGGCCCAGACACCTTTCAGTACACCATCAGCGACAACAACAACCCGACCCCGGGTACCGACACCGCCACGGTGAACATCATCATCGGGCCTGCGAACAAGCCTCCGGTCAATTCGGTACCGGGTGCGCAGGTGATCAGCGAAGACTCCACCCTCACCTTCTCGTCGGCCTCGAGCACGCTGCTGTCGATCAGCGACCCCGATGCCTCGGCTGCGCAGGTGCAGGTCACCATCGTCGCCACGCACGGCCTGTTCAGCTTGAAGGGGCCGCTCGGCCCGCTCGCCTTTACGGTCGGAGACGGCACCGACGACGCGACCGTGACCTTCAACGCCAGCCTCACCGACATCAATGCCGCGTTGGTCGATTCGACCTTCACGCCCACCGCTGATTACAACGGCCCCGCCTCGGTGCAGCTGGTCACCAACGACCTCGGCAACACCGGCATCGGCGGAGCGAAGACCGACACCGACGTCATCACCATCACGGTCACTCCGGTGAACGACAACCCGGTCGCCGCCGCCGACACCGTCACCATTGGCGAAGACTCGGTTGCCGAGATGATCGACCCGCTCACCAATGACACAATCGCGCCCGACGTCGGAGAATCGCTGCGCATCGTCGCGACCAGCGTCGCCTCGCACGGCACCGTCACCATCGTGGTGGGTGGCCAGCGCGTCAGCTACACGCCCGACGCGAATTACTACGGCAGCGACTCGTTCACTTACACCATCACCGACGGCAACGGAGGCACCGCCACCGCGACGGTCACCGTCAACGTCTTGAACGTCAACGACCCGCCGACCGCCACGCCCGACGTCTTCAGCATCGCGCAAGACTCGACCGACAACCTCCTCGACATACTGGCCAACGACACCTACCTGCCTGACCCGGTCGAAGCGCTCTCCATCGTGGTCGTCTCGCCGGTCGCGCACGGCACGCTGATCATCTCCGACGACAAGCTGAGCGTGATCTACACGCCCTCGCCCGCCTACGTGGGCCCCGATGGGTTCACCTACACGGTGCGAGATTCGAACGGAGGCTTCGCAGCCACGATCGTGAGTCTGACGGTGGGTGCCGACTCCGACCGCGACGGGCTCAGCGACGACGATGAGCGTGGGCTGGGCACCAACCCGCTCGACGCCGACACCGACGACGACGGCATCAGCGACGGCATCGAAGTGAAGATCGGCAAGACCGACCCGCTCGACGACGACACCGACGATGACGGTGTGCTCGATGGCAACGAAGACCTGAACCACAACGGCGTTCGCGACGTCACCGAGAGCGACCCGAAGATGGCCGACACCGACGGAGATGGCTTGCTCGATGGGCTCGAGCGCGGGCTGACGAAGCCGCAAGGCAAGAACACCAAGCTCACCGTTTTTCGCGCCGACAGCGACCCCACTACCCAGACCAACCCGCTGCGCGCCGACACCGATGGCGGCGGTGACTTCGACAACATCGAAGACGTGAACTTGAACGGCCGCATCGACGGCGATGAGACCAACCCCAACGACCCGACCGATGATCGCAAAGACTTCGATCACGACGGCCTGACTGACGCGAAGGAGATCGCCATCGGTCTCGACCCGACCGACGCCGACACCGACGATGACGGCGTGGTCGACGGCACCGACGGCCTGGCCGACACCGATGGAGACGGGTTGATCGACGCCATCGACACCGACTCAGACAATGACGGCATTCTCGACGGCACCGAGTCAGGCATCACCGACGCGCTCAAGCCGCGTGACACCGATTTGAGCAAGGGCCACTTCGTGCCTGACGCCGACCCCTCTACCAAGACCAACCCGAAGGCCGCCGAGAGCGACGGCGATGGCCTCAAAGACGGCGAAGAAGACACCAATCACAACGGCCAGCACGATCTCGGCGAGACCGATGCTTCGAAGGCCGACACCGATGGCGACGGGCTGACCGACGGGCTCGAGAAGAAGGCCGCGAACCCGACCAACCCCGAGCTGGCAGACACCGACAACGACGGCCTGGTCGATGGCGCCGAAGACGCGAACGCCAACGGCAAGGTCGACGAGGGTGAGACCGACCCGAACATCGCTGACTCCGATCACGGCGGCGCGAATGACGGAGCCGAAGTCATGCGCGGCACCAACCCGCTCGACAGGCTCGACGATTACCAGGCGCGTGGCGGTGGTGGCTGCGCGACGGCACCCGGCCCCTTGGCGCTCGTTGCGTTGCTCGCGGTGGTGCTGCTGCGGCGGCGCAAGGCGCTCGGCCTGGTACTGGTGTTGACCGTGAGCACCTCGGCCTTGGCGCAAAATGTCTAC
>JANLPS010000033.1:0-2531 GCA_031367385.1 Archangium sp.
TCTGACCTGCGCATTCAGCACCCCTCGATTTCGCGGCGGCACGCGCAGATCAAGCGGGTCGGCGAGCAGTTCTTCGTCAAAGACTTGAGCTCGCAGAACGGCACCTTCGTCAACAAGCAGCGCCTGGCGACTGAAATTGAAATGAAGGTCGGAGACTCGCTGGCCCTGGGCAATGCCCTGGTGCGCTTGCGTGGCCCGATGACCAAGGGCGAGAAGCTGGCGCCCGCTCCGTCGACGGCGTCGTCGCCTTCGGCAGCGGCAAAGCCCCGTCACCAGACCGCGCTGGTCGCACGGCCCAACGTCGGCGTGACCGATGTTCGCAAGCCCAAGGCCAGCAATGCCTTGAAAATCGCCGTCTTCGCGGGAGCGATCGGCTTCGGCCTGGCCGCGGCCCTCGCCTTCGCGCTGGTGAAGATGATGACCAGTCAGCCGGTGGCACTCGACACCAAGGGCACTCCCGAGAGCTACGCGATCGCGCCGCAGAACCTGACCGAGCGCGAGCGCATGATTCAAGACGCGATCAACCGCAAGATGAACGAGCCCCGGGCGCCTGCGCCGCTGGGCAACGACGACCAAGAGCCGGTGTTGATGCCACGGGCCGATCGCTCGGCGCCAGTGGTGTTGATGCCCCGCGCGAATGCGCCGGCGGTGCACAACGCCGTGGCGACCCGTACCCGGCCCGCGGGCACCGAAGGCGATGAAGACGACTCGGCCGCGAAGGCCGGAGGCAGCAAACGCAGCCAGATTCTGGCGCCCTACGAGCGGGGCAACGCCGAGGCGTCACTCGAGCTTGCGAAGAAAGCGGGCGACAAAGAGCTCACCGACAAGCTCAACAAGTTCATTCAGCTCTTCGACAGCGCCAACGAAGCGATGGTCAGTGGCAATGGCACGCTGGCGATTACGAACTTTCAAAAGGCGCTGGTGCTCGATGAGACGCTCTCGAGTGGCTGGGGCAAGTATGGCGGCGAAATTCGCCGTCAGCTCGCGAACCTCTACACGCTGGTCGGCCTGCAATACATGTCGAACGGCGACGACGAGAAGGCCAAGAAGGCCTTTGAAGGCGCCCTCAAGCAAGACCCGACCAACGTTCGCGCGAAGCAGAACCTCGACAAGCTGGGCGGCGGTTCAGCGGGCAATGATGACGACGAGACGCCCGCGGCCACCCCCGCACCCGCCACCCGCAAGGTGATTACTCCGGCGAAGAAGAAGCCGCAGTCGATTGACGACGCGTTCGGCGACTGAGCAGGCCGCGCAGCAGCAGCCAGGCATTGACCGCTGCGAAGGTGGTCAAGCCGGCCAACCACGCCATGGTGCCCATGTTGCCGCCGGGGCGCTCTTCGGCGAGCAGCACCCATTGAGGGTGCACTTCTCCCCAGGTCTCGAGCTGTGAAAACGCGTCGCTCAGCTTGCTCGCATCGGCGCGGCTGAGCAGGCGGCCCCTGACCGAGAAGGTGCGTTGGTCGGGCTGCGGAGGCGTCGAGCCGACCCGCCAGTTTTCACTTGGCAAGGTGGCCCGGCGAACCATCAACGGGGTGTCGCGCAGCCCAATCGCCACCAGCGTCGAGCCCTGATCGAGCCAGTACGCGCCGCGCACCGTCGGCGTGCCGTGCACCTGGGCGTAGCGGTTCGATTGAGCGGCCTCGAAGTGGTAGTTACCCTCAGCCCCGAGCTCGAGCGGCTCTTTGGGCGAGAAGAAGTATTCGAAGTCTTGGCGTTGCATGAAGAGCAACCCGAGCGCGCCGACCAGAGCCAGCGCAGCCACGGGAGGTACGACGCCCACCGAGGGTGGTTTGGAGAGCTTGGCTTCGAGCTGCGCGAGCCGTGTGGCCCGCGCTTCTTCGAGATCTTCGGAGCCCGGGCCCGCCATGATCAGCTGTTGGCGCTGTTGGCCTTCTTCGCTTCTTTTTCTTTTTCTTTTTGGGCCTTTTCGGCCTTCGCGGCAGCTTCGTCGATCAACTTGTTCGGCGAGATGTCGGGGATGTTGAAGATCTTCTTCAGGTCGAGCTCGATGTCGTTCTCGGTGACGCCCTTGGCGAATGCGAGCTCTTTGATGAGCAACGAGCGCGCGGTGTCGAGCATCTTGCGCTCGCCGAACGAGAGGTCTTTGTCGCCCTTGAGCAGGTACAGGTCGCGGAGCACTTCGGCGATTTCGAAGACCGAGCCGGTCTTGATCTTCTCCATGTACTCGCGGTACCGACGGTTCCAAGTCGTTGAATCGACTGAGATGTCTTTCTCTTTGAGAATTGCGTAGACCTGCTTCACGTCGTCTTCGGAGATGATCTCGCGAAGGCCGACCTGGCCGATTTTGTTGATGGGGATGAGGAAGCGGCCGCCGTTCTTCTCGAGCATTTTGAGCACGTAGAAAGACTGGCGCTGGCCAGCGACTTCTTCGTGGGCAATGCCAACGACTTCACCGACTCCGTGGCCGGGGTACACCGCTTTGTCACCAGGTTTGAACATCATGCACCCGCCTTTAGCACGTTTAGACCTTGACTACAAACGCGCACAGCCCGTAACCTCTTGATTCGGCG
>JANLPS010000055.1:0-84097 GCA_031367385.1 Archangium sp.
GGAGGCGACCTCGGCCCCTGGTCTGCCACCACCCCCTTGACCCTCGCCCGGTGGGGCCACACCAGCGTCGCGCTCAACGGCTACGTCTACGCCATCTCGGGCGTCAACCAGGCCGGCATGTACCTGACCGACGTCTCGTACGCCCGGCCCAACGCCGACGGCAGCATCACCCGGTGGGACCCGACCACCCCCTTGCCCACCGGCCGTCAGCTCTTCGGCGCCGCCACGTGGAATGGGCGAATCTACGTCACCGGAGGCGACGCGGGGTTCTTGAACGACGTGGTGGTCTCGACCGCCAACCCCGACGGCACCTTGGGCCCGTGGACCACGGCGGGCACCTTCACCACCGCGCGCTACGGCCACGCCACCGCGGCGTACAACGGGTTTCTGTACGTCTACGCGGGCGCGAACAGCGCAGACGTGAAGCTCGCCGACGTGCAGTTCGCCGCCATCAAGCCTGACGGCACCCTCGGCCCCTTCGCCGCCACCACCCCCCTCACCACCGCCCGCTACGTGCTCGGCGGCGTGGCCCAAAACGGTTTTCTCTACGCCGTCGGAGGCGCCACCGGCATGTTCGGCCCCTGGGTCGGCGAGGTGAACGCCGCGCCCATCAACGCCGACGGCACCTTGGGGGCGTGGGTCAACACCACGGCCCTCGCCACGCCTCGCGGCTACCACGCCACCCTGGCCTACAACGGCTGGCTGATGATCGGCGGCGGCTTCGGCGGCCCCGGCTTCTTGAGTGACGTCGCGCAGGCGCCGCTCAACGCCGACGGCACCATCGGCAGCTGGGTCACCGTGCCCAGCTTCAGCGGCGCGCGCGCCTACCAGAGCGCGGCCGGCGTCAACGGCAAGGTCTACCTCATCGGCGGCAGCACCGGCGGCAGCACCTTCAACGACGTGCTCGGCGCCACCGTTCTCGGCCCGCTCGCCATCGGGCAGTACTCCCGGCTCTTCGACTTCGGGGTCAACACCTCGCTCAACTCGGTCGTCGCCACCGGCAGCGCCAGCAACACCGGCATGACCAGCGTCGCCTTCGAAACCGCTCCCAGCGGCGGGCCGTTCGGCTTCCCGGTCGACAAGCACCAAGTGCCCCTCGGGCAGAGCACTGCCCTCTCGGTGACCGCGCGATACCTGTGGCTGCGGCTCACCCTCGATGACACCGGCAACACCACGGCGGTCACCAACGGGCGCGAACGCGACGTCGATGACGTGACGGTCACCGTCTTCGCTCCACTCGGCACACCGTGCAGCAGCGGCACCGAGTGCCTCAGCACGTTCTGCGCGTGGGGCGTGTGCTGCAACTCGCTGTGCGACCGCGGGTGCGAGGCCTGCAACCTCACCGGCCTCGTCGGCGTCTGCAGCCTCGAGCCCATGGGGTACGCCGGCACGCCCTCGTGCAGCCCCTACCTCTGCGGCGGCAACCCAAGCTGCCCGACGATGTGCTTCTCAGACATGCAGTGCATAAGCACCTCGTACTGCGCGAGCACCAGCTGCGTGCCCAAGCTCGCGAATGGCGCGGTATGCGGCGGCTCGAACGAGTGCGTCTCTGGGCAGTGCATCGACGGGTATTGCTGCAACACCGCGTGCGGCGGAGCCTGTGACGCTTGCAACCTGCCCGGCAACCTGGGCACCTGCCGCGCGCTCGCCGCGGGCGCCGCCGGGGCTCCTTCGTGCGCGCCGTACGTGTGCGGCGGTTCGACCGGGGCATGCGGGTCGAGCTGCACGACTGACACCCAATGCGCCGCGACGGCGTTCTGCAATGGCACCACCTGCATCGCCAAACGCGCCAACGGCGTTGCGTGCACCGCCGGCAACCAGTGCCAGACCGGGCAATGCATCGATGGGGTGTGCTGCAACTCCGCGTGCGGCGGGGCTTGCGATGCGTGCAACGTGACCGGCTCGATGGGGGTCTGCCAAGCGCTCGCCGCTGGAGCCCCCGGCACCCCTGCCTGTACCCCGTACCTCTGTGGAGGCGCCGCAAGCTGCCCCACCGCCTGCACCGTCGACACCCAGTGCACCCCCGCGGCGTTCTGCAATGGCACCGCCTGTGTGCCCAAGCGAGCCAATGGCGGCGCGTGTACCGCGGCCAACCAGTGCTCCAGTAACCAATGCGTCGATGGCGTGTGCTGCAACACGGCCTGCGGGGCGGCCTGCGATGCGTGCGACGTGGTCGGCTCAGAAGGTACGTGCACCTTCTCTCCCAAGGGGAGCCCCGGCGCGCCGCCATGCGCTCCGATGCTGTGCACCGGCAACCTGGCGAGCTGCCCGACCTCGTGCACCGACGACGCGAGCTGCGCGGTGGGGCAGTACTGTTTGAATTCGGTCTGTCAGGGGCGGCTCGACCCGGGCTTCGCGTGCACCGACCCGAATGAATGTGTCAGCCGCAACTGCGTCGACGGCGTGTGCTGCAACTCAGCCTGCGGAGGCGCGTGCGACGCGTGCAACGTCACGGGGTCGGTGGGGCAGTGCACGGCGGTGGCGGTGGGCGGCGTGGGGGCTCCGAGCTGTGCGCCGTTCGTGTGTTACGGCAGCGCCGATTGCCCGACGAGCTGTACGACTGACGTGCAGTGCTCCAGCTCGACCTACTGCCAGGGCGGCGCGTGCGTGCCGAGGCAAGTCGCCGGCGCGGTCTGCGCCACGCCGCGCCAATGCGCCAGCGGGTTCTGCGCCGACGGCGTCTGCTGCAACGCGAGCTGCGACGGGTCGTGCGACTCGTGCAACCTTACCGGGTCAGTCGGGGCCTGCACGGTGCTGCCAGCTGGTACCCCGGGAGCGCCCTCCTGCGCGCCGTACGTGTGCACCGGCGCTGCTGCCTGCCCCACCGCGTGCGCCAATGACACGAGCTGCACGAACCTCACCGTCTGTGCCGAGGGCGTGTGCGGCGGGTCGCGAGATGGGGGGCCTGGCTTCGTGCATCAGTACGGCGTCGGCTGCGGGTGCGACTCGGCGGGCAGCGGAGTCATGGTGCTGCTGGCACTCCTTGCGCTGCTGCGCGCCAAGCCCCGCTCGCCCCAAGCCCGCTGATCTCGTCGGCCGCGTGTGACAGACTGCTCGCCGTGATCGCTCGCACATCGAATGCAGAACCGGGAGCCGCGCGTCGCTTGAATCGTTTGCTCGCGACCGGCATGCCCTTCGTCATCGAGCTGCATCGCCCCTTCGTCACCGATGTGCCTCGGCTTCTTCAGGAGCTGGGGAAGCGACGGCTGCGAACGTCGTCGAGCTCCTTTCAGCTGCCCTTGAAATCGAAGCGGCTCGAGCTGTCGAAGTACCACCGGCTGGTGCGCATGCAGCTGCCCGCAGACCTCGAGGGCTCGCCGCTGCCGTACGTGTTTCACGACTTGCTGGGCAATGACGACCTGCGCGAAGGCCTCAGGCGCGATCGATGGAGGCACGAAGCGCTCGAGCAGTGGGCGACTCGATGCCCCGCGCCCGACTTCTTTTTCGCCCTCGCGAAGCGCACCCCCTCGGTGGCCGCGCGCCTCGCCTTTGGCCCCGCGGGCACGCACAGCGGTCTGCATCGCCATGGGGCCTCTGTCTGCGAGCTCATTTTCGGCACCAAGCGGTGGAACTTGCACGAAACGGCCGTCACCTCGCGGCTCAAGCCCGTCATCGAGGGCCTGCGGGTACCCTCACCGCAGGTGTTCTGGTGGAGCCACGTGGTGCCGGCGATGGAGACGACCCGCGGCGATGTTCGCAAGGTGCTTCGGCGCACGCTGACCGCGCTGGCGAAGCGGGGCCTCTTCGACGTCAAGCAGCTGGTTCACCTCGAGCGACCGCTCGACGCCTCGCAGGCCATCGGCGAGCGATTCACCCAGCACGCCGGCACGATCGTGTACTTGCCGCCGTTTTGGGGCCACAGCACCATCAACGACGATTGGTCGCTGGCGTTCGTGCAAGAGCTCAAGGGCGACGAAGCGACCCGTGCAGCGCTGCGAACGGCTGGCCCATCGTGACAGGGTCGCACACCCGAGCTCACAGGTTCTCTCGACCGAACGTGCAAGTTCCTTCCTTGTAACCTCACCTGGAACGTCTACATCGCCACGTCTTTGTCTGCATTGTTGGGAAACCGGCACCGAAACGTGGTGCCGCTGCCCAACGCATTGACCCGCGCCGAGACCTCGCCCTGGTGCGCATCGACGATGCGCTTGACCACCGCGAGCCCCAACCCGGTACCCGTCGCCTTGGTCGTGAAGAACGGCTGAAACATCTTCTCGGCCGCGCGCGGTGACAACCCCACGCCCTCGTCTCTCACCTCAATCACCAAGAAATCAGCGCCCCCCTCGACCTCAATCAGCGCCCGCACCGTCACCGTGCCGCCCTTCGGCATCGCCTGCGCCGCGTTCACCAACAAGTTCACCAGCCCCTGCCGCATGAAGTGCGCATCGACGGGGAACAATGGCAGCGCCACGGGTATCTCGGTCACCACTTTGACCTGCGGCGTGTGAATCGACTTGGTCGCAGCGTCAATCGCGCTCGCAATCACCGGCTCGATCGCGATTGGCTTCTTCGTCAGCTCATACGGCCGCGCAAAGTCGAGCAGGTCGGCCACGATGCGGTTGAGCCGGTCGGCTTCTTCACCCACCATCGTGAGCAACATCTCGGCGTCACCCGTCGGGTGCAGCAGCCGCTTGAGCGTGGTCAGCGAATTGAAAATCACGCCGAGCGGGTTTCGCACCTCGTGCGCCATGACCGCGGCGAGCTCACCCAGGGCCGCCAGCCGCTCGTGCCGCACCAACTCGGCCTGCGTTCTCGCCAGCTCGTCGTAGCTCTTCTTCAAGTCGATGTAGAGCTGCGACGCCTCGTTGTAGAGCCGCGCTCGCTCGAGCAGTGACGCCATCTGCACACCGAGCACCTCGGCCCCGCGCAATTCACGCTCGGTGTACGGAGTCTGTATCGTCCGCGCCAGGGTCAGCATGCCCACCGGCTGCTCCTCGATGAACAAAGGCACGATCGCCGTGTGCTCGAAGCCCGCCGCGCGGAGGTCTTCGACCTGGGTCACCATCTGCGCCGCTGACGGGGGCCCGAACAACACCGGAGGCGCCTTCGGCAGCCGAAAGCGCCTGAACTTCTCGACCAGGCCGTTCTTCGCCGGCCCGCCATACGCATCGCCCACCATCACGAAGTCACCGCTCTGCGCATCGTAGCGGTGCAGCGCCGCCGCCTGGCTCTGCGTCGAGCGACAGACCGAGCGCAAGGCCCGATCCGAGACGTCGACCGAATCGGCGCGCGGCCCGACGACCGCCAGCTCATGCACGAGCTCCAGCTCGGCGTTCTGCCGCTCCATTCGCTCGGCGGCCTCGGCCAGCTCGAGCGCTCCAGCAAAAGCCCTGGCGAAGAGGCTGAACGCTGGCACCTCATTCGCCGTCAGCCCGGGGTGCATCACCACCAACACCCCCGCGCTTCGCCGCTGCTCGGCCAACGGCAGTACCAAGGAGGGCACCGCCACCACCGGCCCCCCACCCACCACATCGAACCAGCCATTCACCATCGCTGGGTCGTTCTGAAGCACCGCCGCGATGGGCTTCTGGCTCAGCCACCGGTACCGAACCGCGTCAGGGCGATCGATGATCGCGACCGCGAGGCCCTCCAGCTCGAGGCCGGTGGCGGCGAGGCGCATGACCTCTCCAACCGTGCGCGCGGCCTGCACCTGTGCCGCCAAAGGTGCCAAAACAGTCAACCAGTCGGTGCGAAGGGCAGTCACTGAAGACCTCGATGTCGCTGATCGATTCTCACTGCTTGAGAAAGTGAGTGAAGGCGGCCGAACCCCACAACCCGCGCCGTGCTCGGCCGACAACACAGCATGACGCGGGTGATCTTCATTCTAGCAGTTGCGCTCTCTGGCACGGCTTCGGCCGCGGCGTGTAGCGAATTACCAGTTCTGTTCATCGTGCAAGACAAGTCGGGTTCGATGAATTTTGACCCAACCGGGGCCGCCGCCACCGCGACCAGCCCCTCGAAGTGGAGCGCCGCACAAAGCGTCGTGCCCGCCCTCGCCAACCAGTTCGACCACCGCTTTCGCTTCGGCGCTTTGATGTACCCAGCCAGCACCACCCAGTTCAATTGCGACGTGGGCGTGCTCAAGACGCCAGTATCCGACAACGCCAAAGCCATCGGCACCTCGTACAGCGCCGCGCTGGCCGGTGGCGGCACGCCGACTGCCACTTCGTTGACCGCGGCGAAGACCTACCTTCAGGGCCTGCACCTCACCACGCCCGCGTATGTGCTGCTCATCACCGACGGCCTGCCCAACTGCAACAGCGGCCTCAACGTGAACACCTGCACGTTCACCACGCCCAAGTGCGACGTCAAAGGCTGCGGCTTCGGAGCCCTCGACTGTCTCGACGACCAGGGCACCATCGCCGCCGCGCAGGCCCTCTTCGCCGCCAACATTCGCGTCTTCGTGGTGGGCTTCGACCCCTCGCTCACCTCGGGCAACAACCTCGCGGTGCTCAACGCCATCGCCTCGGCCGGTGGTACGACCAAGGCCTACACCGCCAGCAACAAGACCCAGCTGGCCGATGCGCTCAACGCCATCGCGCTCAACACCGCGACCTGTTGCAAAGACGCCTGCACTGCCGGAGCGACCCAGTGCGGAGAAGACGGCACCGCCCAGACCTGCGCCTTCGACGCCGTGGTCGGCTGCACCGTGTGGAACTCGCAGAGCTGCGGGGCCACGAAGAGCTGCAACAACGGCTCGTGCGCGAGCACCTGCACCAATGCCTGCACCGCCGGAGCGAAGCGGTGCACCAATCAGAGCGCCGAGCAATGCGTGACGGGCGGCAATGGCTGCACGTCATGGGTGGCCGGCACGACCTGCGACAGCGGGCGCGGCGAGCAGTGCGTCGACGGCAGCTGCAAGGCGACCGTGTGCAAAGACGCCTGCGTCGACGGCGCGGTGCAGTGCGGTTCGGCGGGCCCCCAGGTATGCGTGAAGGTGACCGCGTGCACCGCGTGGCAAGACCTCGCGGCCTGCGACTCGAAGTCGATGTGCGTGACCGGCAAGTGCCGCCCGAAGTGCACCGGTGAGCTGGCGAGCTGCCTGCCCGGCAACACCTGCACCGACGGGCCCGGGGGCAAGGCGTGCTTGCCGACCACCGGGTCGGGCTCGGTCGATGCCGGCGTCGGCGGCAGTGGTGGGGTCAAAGACATCACCGCTCGCGCAGGGTGCGGGTGCCAGAGCGTCGACTCGGGGTTCATGTTTGCAGCGCTGGCGCTGGCGATGCGGTGGGCGCGACGACGCAAGGCGTAACGAGCCGGGCGCCTGCGCTCGGTGCTCGCCGACAGACTTCTCTCGTGAACCGGGTCGCTCGAAAAACGCAGGCAGCGTTCTCACGTGAACCGCCGGCCCCATCGTGCTGCGGCCTTCAGTGATTGCGCGGGCGATGCGGTGGGCGTGCGGAGCGAGCGAGGCCGCCAAAACTCGGCACTCGACACCTCCCGGCAGGCGCGAGATGACGGCCTTCTCCCGTGAACCGCCCTCTCATCGCGCTTGGATTGGTGCTCGCTGCCTGCGGCGCGTTGTCGGTGCCGAACCGCGACGCCGGCACGACGGCAGATGCGGGCTCCCGCCCCTACGCCGGCTCAGACGGGGGCACAGCCCGAGATGCGTCGATGGGCCTCGATGCGAGCGTTTCGCCCACCTCTGACGCCTCGGTCGACGGTGCTGACGGCGGCCGGAGGTTGCCGAGATTCTCGTTGGTGCCGTTGGCCGCGGGCCTCGATGGCACCGAGATCGTCGCGATCTCCGGTGACCCCAACGACCTCTGGGCGATGCAGCACTCTGGCACCGTGTTGCACTTCGACGGAGCCACCTTTCAAGTGGCGTTCACCCTCGACCGCACCGGCGCCGGGCTGTACGTCCGCGGCGAGCGAGTCGTACTGGCGACGTCCAACTCGCTGTATTCATGCACCGGCTCATGCACCAGCCTCTCGAGCTTCGCGGTGACGGCCGTTCGCACCGCCGACATTCTAACGGGCCTTTGCGGAGTCGATGCCGACCGAGTCTTCGCAGTCGGCACGCGCGGGCCCGACACCTCGGCGCTGTACGACCCCATCAACGCGAGCCAATGGCTCTCGAGCCCCATTCCAGTCTCGCAAGCGTTGGCCTGCTCGGCCGGAGACGACGCGATCTATGTGGCCGGCACCGGCGGTGTGTACGTGTTCGGCAGGTTCAGCGGTTTTGAGCGACTCTTGAGCAACCCACACCCCTTCTTGTCGGTGTTCGCCATCGGCAATGAAGTGCACGCTGGAGCTGACGAAGGCCGACTGTTTCGGCGCGACGCAGACGCAGGCACTTGGGCCAACGTCTCTCCTCCCGTGGCGTCGGCCCCGATTCTGGCCATCGGTGGCTTCGCGGCTGACGAGCTTTACGCCGGCAGCTCGAACACGGAACACCGCGCCTGGTCATGGTGGGATGGCAGCGCCTGGCACCGCGTCGACACCACCAATGGCGACTTTGCCGACCGCATCATCACCGTCATCTTCACGCTGAGCCCAGACGAGATGTTGTGGGGCGGCCGTACGTCCAGCGGGCCGTTCATCCTCCGCGCGACGCGCTGACTCCGCAGCCCGGGGTGCAGCGCGACCCGCCCCTGGCAGCGAGACCCTGGCACTGGGCCAGTCTCTCCTCGTACGCGGGTCGGATCGCGCTTTGCAAAACCCAACTGCATGCACATCGCACTCGACGAACCGTCCCAGTTGCACCTGCAGTTGATCTCCGCCGCGGAGGTCGAGCAATCGATCGCCCGCATCGTGACCCGCTGGGACGCATCGGAAGCGGCGCACGAAACGTTTCGGCAGTGGGCCCGAGCGCGAGCGAGCGCCGCGAGCGACGTGGTCACCCTCAAGGCCGAGTTCCGCCAACTCCACGAAGCGCTGGCGCACACCCTGGTGCAACACGGGCATGTCGACGAAGCACTGGTCAGCCGCCGGGCCTTTGTGGCGCACCTGATCGACGTCGTCGAACCGCAGGTCCCCGTCACCGCGCCCCGCCACACCTACCGCACCGCCGCCTGAGCGAACCCAGTCCCCTCGCTCGTCCTGAGGGACTCGAAGGACCTGAAGGCCCAAGTCACGCCCTCTTGACCTTTTTCACCTTCCCCTTCGCCTTCTTCACAGGCCCCGGCGCCTCCGCCGCCTGCCGATGCGCTTTCACGACCCACGGCGCCAGCGCCTCCGCATCATCGTGAAACGCCTCTGGCACGAGCACCCACTTCGACATCGGGTTCTTGCCGGCCGGGCTCCACGTTCTCGACCCGGGCATGGCCAGCAGGGCCTCGAAATCAGCCCGATCATGCAGCTTGAGCGCGATTCGGTCATCCCACTCCAGGGCGTAAATCTTGCCCTTCACGAAGAACGCATGGCTGCCGAACATGCGCTTGTTCGTCACCCCCGGGAGCCCCCGGCTGCACTCCTCGAGAAGCTCGATCAAAAACGCCTTCAAGGCACCCATGGGGCCCAAATACACAGAAATTTCGCATGGCGCGACAGGGTGGTAGCTTGCTCGGCTCCGACCGACGGGCTCCATGGCCGAGAAGGACACGACACCAC
Source organism: Archangium sp. (assembly GCA_031367385.1). GTDB lineage: Bacteria > Myxococcota > Myxococcia > Myxococcales > Myxococcaceae > JAEUJT01. The sequence goes on from JANLPS010000055.1 coordinate 9,553, forward strand.
ACGAGGCGCGAACACCCGGGCCTGAGCTGAGGCTCATCGACCGTCGCGCGTTCGTGGGCTTCCCCGAGCTGAAGATCGGCCCGGGCCTGGTGGTACACGACTTCGCCCTCCAGATCCCCGACGTGACCTTCCCGATGAACATCTCGGGCGGCGCGGCCAAGTACCAGAAGAAGAAGCTCGACTTCGGCTTCCTCGAGCTCTCCGTCGATGCCGAGGTCATTCAGCGCGCGGTGCAGAAGGTCTCGGGCAAGCTGGCCGACCTCGATGAGCTCAAGCTGCACTTTCGCCCGGGGTACCTCGAGGTGCAGGCCCGCCTGCGAGGGGCTGAACGCGCCCCGGTCACCTTCAAGGTGGCCTTCGACGGCGATGGCGAGAAGCTCGCGGTCTACTTCTACGACGTTCGCTTTTACGCCTTCTCGACCACCCCGGCCGCGCGCCTCGGAGCGCTCATCACCGAAGCCCTCGCCGAGCTCGACCTGTTGCCCGACGTCGAGCGCCGCGGTGCCAGCGGCTTCACCACCCGAATTCTGCCCTTTCTCGTCGAGCAAGCCGCAGTCGCCCGCGGGTACAAGATGCCCTCGCTCGACCAGGCCCGGTTGGCCGAAGCGTCGATGTCGTCGAAGGGCCTGCGCCTGCGCTTCTCCGCTGGAGGCCTCCCGCCCCCCGCCGCGCCCGATGACGAGCTGATGTTGGCGCTCGAGGGAGCCCGCGCCTTCGCCGACGCCGAAGAGCTGCTGAGCCAGGGCAAATTGCATGAGGCCCGCGAAGCCTACCTGCGGCTCGGAGACGCCACCGAAGCCCACCCCTTCGCCGTCGAACGGCTGCTCACCCTGCTGGTCGCTGACTCCCAGGCGCACGAATTGGCCCTCGACATCGCCGCCTCGTTGTCGCGCCGCCGTGAACGCAGCGCCACCGCCATCTGGGCCGAAGCCGTCGTGCGTGAACGCCGCGGCGAATTTGCCCGCGCCTCCGAGCGCTTTCTCGCCCTCTGCAACCTCGCGCGAAAGAACCAAGAAGACGCCGGAGCCTTCTTCGCCGCCGAAGCCGCCGCCCGCGCCTCGAGAGATCACGCCCCGCAGCTCGCGGTCAAAGCGCTGCACGAATTGCTCGGGCTCAAGCCCGACCACCTGCCCTCGCTCAAGGCCCTCGCCCGCGCGTCAGACCAGGCCAAAGACCGCGCCGGAGCCATTCGCGCCTACCGCCGCCTCGCCGCCCTCGCCCGCGACCCGGCCGAAGCCGCCGACGCCCACGTGCAGCTGGCCAGGCTCTTCGTTCTCACCGACGACGACATCGCCGGAGCCCGCCTGCACTGCGAAGCGGCGTTGCGCCTCGCGCCCGACCACCCCGAAGCGCTGTACCAATTGGGCGACCTCTGCTTCCGCTCGGGCGAGTTCTTGCGCGCGGTCAAAGCGCTCGATCGCCTGCGGGAAGTCGCGATGGGCCGCCACGAAGTCGACCGCATCGGCCGCGCCAACCTGCTCGCAGGTCAAGTCTGGGAGACCGGCCTCAAGCAGCCCGAAAACGCGCTGCTGCGGTACCGCGAAGCCGCCTCGCTGCTCCCTGGCGAGCCCGAGCCGCTGGTCGCCGCCGCCCGCGTCGCCGAGTCGCTGGGCAAGGTGCAAGAGGCCGTCGCTGGCTATCAACAAGCCGTGGAGCTCGCCGGGCCCGCGCCCGCGAATGACGACACCCGCAAGGCCGCGCACCAGGCGCACCACGCCCTCGCCCGCTTGCTCAAAGCGAAGCTGGGAGAGCCCGCCCGCGCCCGTGAGCACCTCGAATCGGCGCTGCAGCTCGACCCGACCGACAAGCTCGCGCTCGACGAGCTGCTCCCGTACTTCCGCGCGTCGGGCAAGGCCGCCGAGCTCGCCGACGCGTGCGAAAAATCGGCCGCCGTCATCGACGACCCGATTCGCCGCGCAGCGCTCTGGGCCGAAGCCGGAGAGCTCTACCGCGGCCGCCTCTCGCAGCCTGAAAAGGCCGAGCGGCTGCTGGGCCAGGCCCTCGAAGCCGACCCGAAGAACCGCCTCGCGCTCGAAGGCATGTTGGCGCTCGCCGAATCTCGCCGCGACGGAGCGATGCTCAGCCGCTGCCTCCGCGCCCTCGCCGAGCTGGCAGAAGACCCAAAAGACCGGGTGCGCCACTACCGCCGCCTCGCCGTCGCCGCCCGCGACCTCGCCTTCGATTTGGATCTCGCGGTGCACGCGTACCGTGAAGTCTTGCGCATCGAGCCCGATGACCTCCCGGTCTTGGGTGAGCTGACCGCCATCGAGCGCCGCCGCGCCGACATGGGTGGCCTCGCCTGGGCGTTGGAGCAGCGGGCGCGTGCCTCCGAAGTGCACGGCGACAAGCGGCTGGCTGCAGCGGCCCTTCGCGAATTGGGTCAAGTGCTCGACACCCGCCTGGGTCGCGCCGGCGAGGCCTTGGTCGCGCTCGAGAAGTCGTCGCGCCTCTTCCCCGACGCGAACACGCTGATGGACCTGGCGATGCTGTCACTGCGCCTCGAGCGCGCTGGCAATGCCCGCCGTGCGCTTGAAGACGTGCTCGCGTTGCTGCCCAAGCATGCGCCGCCCGAGAAGCTCGCCGAAGTGCGCGCCCGCCTGGGCCGGGCCTGCGAATTGCTCGGAGACCGCGACGCCGCTCGCGAAAACTACGCCCTCGCCTTCCCGCTCCGCCGGTTGGACGACGAGCTCGCCGGCCGCCTCGAAGCCCTTTACATCGACGGGCACTTCACCCGAGAACTCACCGACCTGTGGGCTGCTCGCGCACAGGCGTTGCTGCAGGCGGGCCGAGCCCACGATGCCGCTCCGTTGTTCTTCAAGAGCGCGCAGACCCTGCTCGAATCGGGCGACTCGTCGGGCGCGATGCTGCGGTTGTCGGCGGCCCTCGACGCGGCCCCCAATGGCGAACGGGCTGGCGATGCGCTCGAGGCGATGGCGCAATTGGAGCTCGAGCGTGGCGCTCCCAATGAAGCAGCGCGGTTGTTCGCACGACGGGCCGCGCTCGCCACCGAAGGCCGCGTCGCCGCGAAGTTCTTCTTCAAGGCCGCCGCCCTCACCCGCGACACCCAACGCGAGCAGCCCTTTCTCAACCAGTCACTCGAGCAAGACGGCACCTTCGTGCCAGCCCGCTTGCGCCGCGCCGAGCTGCTCGAGAGCATCAACCCCCGCGAGGCGCTCTCAGACCTCGAAGTCGTTCTCGCCGCTGACCCGAAAGACGAAGAGCTGGTGGGCGTCGACCTCACCGCCCTGACCCGCCGCGCTGCCGTCGCCGCCGTGAAGTCGGGCCAGTTCGAGTCAGCCCGGCGAATGTTCTCGAAGTTCACCGCGCTGCGGCCTGAAGACGTCGAGGCCCAGCTCGAGCTCGCCAAGCTGCACCGCCGCGCCGGGGCCTTGGAGCCGCTCATCGACCTCCTCGGCGAAATCTGGCCCCGCTTGTCGGGCGAGACCCGCGCCAGTGCCCGCCGTGAATTCGCCGAGGGCGCGCTCACCTTGGGTCGCACCGAAGCCGCGATGGACGCGCTGCGCAGCCTGCTCGAAGAAGCACCCACCGATGGGTGGGCCGCGGGCCGGTTGCTCGCGCTGCTCCCGGCCGACCCCGCGTTTGGCGGCGAGCGCCTCGAGCTGCTCTCACGGCTCGTCGCCACTTCGAGCGGCGATGAGAAGGCCGAATTGCTCAGCCGTCGCGCTGAGTTGCAGCGCACCCGAGGCGATTTGCAGGCCGCCCGAGCCGATTTACTCGACGCCGCGCACGCGTCGACCCGGCCGTTGCCGCTCCTCCGGGCCCTCGCCGAGCTCGCTCGCCAGTCTCAAGACGACGCCGCCGAGCTGTCGACCTGGCGTCAGGTGCTGGGCCGCGCGGGCAAAGATTCGTCGCTTCAGCAAGATGCCGCCGAGCGCTTGTTCACCATCGCCCGCTCACGCACCGAGGCGCTCGATTTGCCGAAGGCCCTCGAGGCCTTCGAGCTGCTCACCACGCTGAGCCTGGGCCCGACCGAGCGCTTCGACGCGTGGTTCGGCGTGGCCAAGACCGCCAAGGCCCTCAACGCGCCCGCGAAGGCCGAGAACGCGTTGCTCGAGGCCTCGAAACAGGGCCCCGCGGCCAAGCGCGTCGAAGCCTTGCTCGAGCGCGCCGCCCTGCTCGAAGCCCGCGACGAGCTCGACGGAGCCATCGAGTCGTTCGAAGCCGCGACCGAGCTCTCCCCACGCCACCCGGCCGCCATCGAGGGCCTCAAACGCACCCTCCGCGCCCAACAAGACTGGGAGGGCCTCGCCGAAGTGCTCGCCGCCGAGGCCGCGCAGACTCCGAAGTCGCAAGCCGCCGCGCTCTACACCGAGCTGGCCAGCCTCTACCTCGACAAGCTCGAACAACCGGGCCCGGGCGAGGCCGCGCTGCGACGGGTCATCGCGCTCGACAGCACCGACGCCACGTCACGCCGCCGCCTCGCCGCGCTGCTCGTCAACCGACAAGACTTCAACGAAGCTGTCGCGCTGCTCGAAGAGGCCGCCGGCCAGCTGGCACCCGACGAAGCCGCCCGGGTGCTTCGCGAAGGCACCGAGGTCGCCGCCCGTGCGCAAGACGCTGGCCTCGAGCTCAAGCTGATGCGCCGCGCTCACGAGCTGGTGCCCGCGACCGGGGCCGAGCTGCAACGCCTGGCCAGCGCGCTCTACCTGCGCGGAGCGATGAAAGAGGCGCTCCCCCTGCAGCAGGCGCTGGCGGCGAAGGTCTCGTTCGACGAGCTCCCTGAAGAGGCCGAGCACACCTTGCTGCGCCTGGCTGACCTCGCCGAGCACGTCGGAGACCTGGCCCTCGCCGAGTCGACCCTCAAGCACATCGTCACCGAGCGGCCGTTGCAGACGCAGGCCGTCGAACGCTTGGCCCAGATGCTCGCAGGGCGAGACCTGCGGGCCTCCATCGAGCTGCTCGCGCGTCACACCACGTCGCTCAGCGCGTCGCCTCGAACCGCCGAGCGGTTGCTGCAGCTGGCGCGTCGGGCCAACACCGAGCTCAAAGACCCCGAGCTGGCCGCGAGGCTCTTCGAGCAGGCCGCGAGCGCCGCCGAGGCACCGCTCCCGGTTCGCCTCGAGCTCATCGAGCTGCTGCGAGAGACCGGTCGCACCGGCGAGCTGATGGCGCAGCTGCTCCAGGCCGCGCAGGCGCACTTGACCCAGGGCGACGTCGACGCCGCGTTGGCCGCCTATGCCGAAGAGGCCGGGCTCGCCGAGGGCGCCGGCCGAATCGACGACGCGCTGCGCACGCTCACCGCGATGGCCGAGGTCGGTGAAGAAGAGGGACTCGCCGGAGTCGCCATTCGCGCCCTGATTCACCGCGCCGAGCTCTTGCGTGACAGCAAGTTGGACCTCGAGGGCGCCGAAGCCAGCCTCTCGCAAGCGTGGAATCTCGAACAATCGTCACAGGTTGCGGCGATGGCGATGGCGCTGGCACAGCGCCGGGGTGACCGCGAAGCCGAGATTGATTGGCTCGAGAAGAGCTTCAAGGGTCTCACCGCATCGAGCGATCGCGCGGCGGGGTTGGTGACGTTGGCGCGCTTGCACCTGGGTCTGAACGCCGGTCAATCGGTGGCCGACGCCGCGTTCTTGTCGCCCGACCAGGCCGAGGCCGCGTTGAACCAGGCGCTGACGCTGCAGCCGCGCTTCGAGCCCGCTGAATCGCTCTTGCTCGCCGTGCTCGAGCGCCAGAACCGCGTCGCTGACATCGCGGCCTACTACGAAGATGCCAGCGCTCGCGCCAAAGACCCCAACGCCCGCGCGCAGCTGCTCCTTCAGGCCGCCGAGCTCTACAAGAACCGCGCGAATCGCCCGGCCGAAGCCGCCGCTGCATTGCTGGCGGCGCGCTCGGCGCTCCCCGACGACCTCGCCCTCACCGCTCGCGTCGCCGATCTGCTCCACGAGCTGGGTCGCCACCACGAAGCGGCTGACTTCGATGGCCTGCTGCTCGAGGCTGACCCGTTTCACCCGTCGTTCGAGCGCCACCGCGCCGCGCTGCTCGAGGCCAAAGACGATCAAGGCCTCGCCGGGTTGCTCTCACGCCGCGCTGAGAAACAAAACGGAGCCACCGCCGCCGAATCATGGCTCGCCGCCGCTGCCGCTTTTCGCCGCGCGGGGGCCGTCGAGCGTGCCCAGCTGTGTGAGGCGCAGGCGTTCGAGGCCGCTCCTTCGAACCTCGAGGCCTTCACCACCTTGCTCGAGCGCACCGCCTCTGAGCCTCGGCGTCAGGCCGAAATTCTCGTCGCTCGCGCCCGCGCCGTACCCGATGAAGCCAGCAGCTTGCTGCGCCGCCGCGCCGAGGGCCTGACCCGCGCCCAAGAGGCCCTGCTCGCCGCCACCGCGTGGGACGATTTTCTCGCCGTCGCCCCCGATGACCTGGCCGCCCTCGAGGCCCGCGCCGAGCTCGCCGCCCAGGGCGGAGGCCCCCGCGCCGCCCAGCCCTACGACCGCCGCCTGGTGAACGTCGGTGGTGACGCGTTGAGCGCCGCGCTCAAGCTCAAGACCTGGTTCAGGCTCGGTCAAGCCGCCCTCGAGGCCCAGGCGTGGAAAGACGCCGTCGACGCGCTCGAGACCGTCGTCACCCTCGACGAGAATTCATCTGCCGGGCAGCAGGCCCTCTCGCTGCTCAGCGAACCCTACGCACGGCTGCGTGACGCCCAGGGCCAGTACCGCACCACCATTCGCCTGGCCCGCATGGCCGAAGGCGCCGAAGCCGAGGCCCTCAACCGCCAGGCCCTCGCGCTGTTCGACGAGCCCGAGCGCGCCATCGAGGCCCTCGATGTGTTGGTCGCCGCCCACCCCGGCGACGTCGAGCTCTACGAAAAGGGCGTTCGCGCTTACCGAAGCCTCGGCCGCTTGGGCGATTTGATGAAGCTCCACGAGCGCCACGCCGAGTCGAGCGGAGGCTCCCGCGCCGCCCGCGCCCTGCTCGCCGCTGCCGCGCTCGTCGAGACCGAATTGGGAGAGCCCCAGCGCGCCCTCGAGCTGCGCCAGGCCGCCATCGAGGCCGACCCCGATGACCTCGAGGCCATTCACGCGGTGTTGGCCGAGCTGCGCCGCCGCAATGACGGCCCCGGAGTCGCCCTGCAGCTGCGCCGCGTCGTCGCCCTCACCCGTGACGAGGCCGAGGCCACCGGCTTGCGGCTCGAGCTGGCCGCGTTGCTCGAGAAGCAAGGCGACCTCGCCGGAGCCCGCGAGACCTTCGAGATTCTCCGCCGCGCCGGCGCCGCGTCGTTCGGGTACTCGCAGTCGCTCACCGGCCTCGAGCGAATCGCCCACAACCAAGGTGACGCCGCGACCGTGGCCGAGGTGCAGCTGGCCGCCGCCGAGCTGCTCGCACCGGTTGAACGCTCGGCCCGGTTGCTCGAAGCCGCTCGCTCCTTTCAACGCGCCGGCCAGCTCGATCGAGCCGAAGCGGTGGTGCTCGACGCGTTGGCCGCCAGCTCGTCGCGTGAGGGCCTGGTCTTGCTGGTCGAGCTCACCCGCGGCCTTCAGGCGCCCGTTCGCACCGCTCGCGCCCTCGTGCAGCTGGGCGACGCGTCAAAGGGCGCCTCGCGCACCAAGCTGTTGCTCGAGACCATCGACGCCTGGTCAGAGGCCGGAGAACGCGCCGCCGCGCTTGAGGCCCTCGAGCGCGTGCTGCGCGATGTACCCAACGCACTCACCCCTCAACGCGCCGGTGAGTGGTTCACCAAGCTTGGGGCCACCGACAAGGCGCTCGCAGTGGCGTTCGCTCCCGCGATGTCGAGCGGCGCGTACGAGCAAGCCCTCGCGCTGGCCGAGGCGGCAGAAGACGAGGCGCTGGTCACCCAGGCCCTGCGCGCACTCGCCGAGCTGGCGCCCGATGGCCAGCAAGCCCGGCGCTTGGCTGACCGGCTGCGCGCGGCCAAAGACCTCGCCGGCTTGCAAGCCCTGGCTGAGAAATCGACCGGCACCCTCGAGCTCGAGCTGTGGCACGAGCTGCTCTTCACCCATCACGTCGGCGACGCGCTCGAGTACATGCTCGCGCTCGACACCTTGGGCTCGCTGGTCGAAGAAGCGCTCGAGGCCCGTGACGCGTTCGTGCTCTCGCTCATCGTGCCGCGCGCGGGCGAATTGCCGGTCGACCAACGCGAGGCCTTCTTCGTGGCGGTGGCCGACCAGTCACCGGCTCGGCGCCCGACCATGCTTCGCGAGCTGGCCACCCTGCGCCAGCACCTGGGCCGCCACACCGGCGCAGTCGATGCCCTCACCTCGTTGATTTCAATCGAAGAGAACGTTCGCCTGCGCGCGTCGCTGCAGGTCGAGCGCGGCGTGCTGCTGCTGCGTGACTTGAACGAGCCCAAGCTCGCGCGGGTCGCCTTCGAGCTCGCCCTGGCCGATGACTCGACCCAGGTGATGGCGGTGCGCGAGCTGATCGAGCTCTACCGCGACACGAACCCAGATCGCTTCGCCTCGATGGTCGAGCGACTGATGACGCTGTCTGGGCCTGAAGCGGGCGCGCCCTACCGGGTGGCGTTGGCCGATGCCTACGAGGGCCTGGGCCGGCTGCGCGAGGCGTTTCGGCTCATCGGTGAGCTCGAAGAGACCCCCGAGCGCGTGCAGCGTCGGGCCGCCCTCGCCGAGAAGCTGGGCCTCTCAGGTGAGGCGCTGGTGCTGCGCGAGAAGATCGCGACCTCGAACGAAGAGCTCGAGTCGATTTTGCGCGGCTACCTCGACGCGCAGCTCGTACCGTTCGCGGTCAAGCTGGGCGAGCGGCTCATCGACTCGCTCGCGCCGCAGTCGCTGCGCTTCGTCGCCGAGCGGTTGTCGGGCACCACCCAGGGCGCGCAGCTGGCGGTTCGCATCTGGCCCAAGCTGATGCCCGCAGCCCTCACCGAAGCCGACTCGTGGACCATGTACGCCGAGGCCCTGCGCGGCAGTGGCCGCCCCGACGCCGCCACGCTCGCCGACGGCTTCGGAGCCGCCCTCACCGCCACCACTGGCCCCACCCCGGCCGTCGCCACCAAGCCCCTCGAGGTGCCCGGTGCCTACAAGTTCGACGTGCTCCCGCCCGGCCTGGTCGCGGTCAATGATGAGACCATGCCCAGGTTGGCCTCGGCGCTCTCTTCGACCCTCGACGGGTTGGGGCTCACCGGCATCACCGTCTCGCTCGATGTCAGCGGCGGTGTCGAAGCGTGGCTCGGCGGCGAGACCCGCCTCGTCATCGGCGCCGGCGCCCTCGCGGCCTTCGGTCAAGCCGAGCTCACCTACCTCGTCGCCCTCGCGTTTTCGCTCGGAGAGCACGGCCGCGCCTTGAGCCAGCCCGCCGACGTGCCGGGCCTGGTGCAGGCCGCGAAGAATGCATTCGCCGCGGTGCCGAACTCGTTGGCGGCCGCGCGGGTGCTGGCGCAGCTCGATGGCTCCGCTCGCGGCGGTGACCCGGCGAAGGTCGATGTCGCCGCGGTGCTCCGCGAGAGCCCGGCGTTCAAGGCGATCGCTGGTGACGCGCTGTCGATTTTGGCGCAGTAGGCTGTGGCCATCGTGTCTGTCTCTCGCGTCACTCCACTGGTCGGGTTGTTGGCCGCGTGCACTGGCCTCACCACGCCCCCAGGGCCTGAGCACCTGGGCACGTACCAGATGCGCGCAGTGCCGGTGTTTCGGGCGTGTGGGTTGAGCGATGTGGCCGCCAACGAGTTTTCGTTTCAAGCGACCTTCAGCCGCGACCCGGGCAGCGGGCAAGCCTGGGTGACTCTGCAGCAGTACTCACGCGAAGCCGTGTGGAACGGTCAGGCCCTTGGCTCGGTCGCCTCGGCGCCGCGCTCGTTCTCAGGTGTGTGCAGCGGCTGCCCGATGGCGCTTCGCGAGACGCTGCGGGTCGACTTGCTCAGCCTCTCGCAGAACGTCGCCGCGGGAGACCGCTGCCCCGATGGCCCGGTGCCGGCGGTCGATGACGACGCGGGCATTCATGCGCCCGCCCCCGATGCGTTCGGGTATGACGCCGTGCGCGCCTGTGGGGCCTTGCTCACCGAGACGGTCATCACCGGCGCTTTGCCCGACGGTGGCGCCTGCGATGCCACCTGCGGCGATTGCACCGTGCAGTACCGGCTGACCGGAGAACGACGATGACTCAGAAGAAGGCCGTGGTGTTGCTCTCGGGTGGCCTCGACTCGACCACCTGTCTGGCGCTGGCCAAGCGCGATGGCTTCGAGCCGGTGTGCCTGTCGTTCGATTATGGGCAGCGGCACTCCGTCGAGCTGGTGCGAGCCCGCGCGGTCGCCAAGGCGATGGGCGTGGCAGACCACCGCACGGTGTCACTCGACCTGCGGCAAATCGGAGGCTCCGCGCTGACCTCTGACGCCGCGGTACCCAAGCACGACTCGGTCGACGACCTGGTCGGCGGCATCCCCGTCACCTATGTGCCGGCGCGAAACTCGGTGTTTCTCTCGTTGGCCCTGGGGCTCGCTGAAGTCGTCAACGCGCGAGACCTGTACATCGGCGTGAACGCGGTCGATTACTCGGGGTACCCCGATTGCCGGCCCGAGTTCATCGCGGCTTTCGAGCAGTTGGCCACGCTCGCCACGAAAGCCGGCGCCGAAGGCGCACGGTTCAAAATTCACGCGCCGCTCTCGGGCATGACCAAGGGTGAAATCATTCGCGCCGGCATCGCCGCTGGGGTCGACTACTCGATGACCCACTCCTGCTACGACCCGTCACCCGACGGCGCGGCCTGTGGGCAGTGCGACTCGTGCCTGCTGCGAAAGAAAGGCTTCGACGAAGCGGGCATCGCCGACCCGACCCGCTACGCCCCCCTCATCACATAGCGGGCACTGCGGGCTCGGCACCCGCGGCTGACGCCCTGAACCCCGTCAGCCCGACCGCGACGAGCGCGAGCGCCAGCAACCCGATACCCGGGCCAATCAGCGGCGCCACCGGCACCCCGTGCAAGAAGCCGGTCGTCGCGAACACGCCAATCACTCCTGCCCCGCGCATCAGCCACAACGAAGGCCACGACCGAAACTCCGGCCATCGCTTCGACCACGCTGCGGCCAGCGCCCCTACTGCGGTCGCCCACGCGCCGATCGCGAAGAGCACGTCGAACAGCGCCCGCACCGCGAGATACCCATCGCCTGCCGCGGCCGCCGGCGGCAGCACGAAGGCCACCATCGCGTCGATGATGATGAACAGGGCTCCGGCGATCGCCATCGAAAGCCAGCCCGCGACGGCCACGCCCGCTCCGGAGCCGCGCTTGGTCATCGCCATCATCAACGCACCCACGCCGAGCATCACGTCACTCGGCATGCCCACCAACCCAGCCAATCGCATCCACTGCCAGGCGCCTGGCGTCGAGGCCCGCGCAGCCTCGACCGTGCTCCACCCACCCGGCAACGCCGCCTGGGGCCCCGCCAGCGCGTAAAATGCGCAGGTCATCACCAAGCCCACGGCTCCCACGCCGAGCAGGAACGACGCAATGCGGCCGAAGTGGAGGTCTTCACGGGTCACAGCAGGTGACGCATTGAGAGTTATCATTGTTAACATCACCCTATCGTGAGAATGTAATCAACGTCAACATGCCTACCAACAAGCCCCCCTACCATCATGGAGACTTGGCCCGCGCCCTGGTCGAGGCGGCCGAGCGGTCGATCGAAGCGGGCGGGTATTCGCGGCTCACCCTTCGACAAACGGCGCGTGACGCAGGCGTCAGCGTGGCCGCGCCGTACCGGCACTTCACTGACCGCGAAGCCCTGTTGGCGGCGGTACTGACCAAAGGCTTTCGCGAGCTGACCCGGCGAACCGAAGCCGCTCGGCTCAAGGCGGCCGACCCGAAGCGGGCGCTGCTCGCCGTGGGCCTCGCCTACGTGAGGTTCGCGGCGCAGCACCCAGCCATCTACCGTCTGATGTTCGGCCCAGAATGCGACAAGGCAACACACCCCGAGTTGATGACCGCAGGGCACGAGGCGCTCTGTGTGCTGGTGACCGCAGTCGCCGACTGCAAGCGCGCTGGCCTCATCGGCGGGGCCAATGTTCAACGCGTGGCGCTCGCAGGCTGGTCACTCTCGCACGGCCTCGCGTCGCTTCACGTCGACGGTCTGCTGGCCTCGATACCGGGGCCCGGTCTCGAGCGCAGCGCCAAGGCGTTGATGCACATGCTCCTCGCCGGAGTGACTGCGAGTGCACGCCCGGCCCCTCGTCGTGAACCGCCCAAGGGCCTATGATCCTCCGCGTGCTCGCCTCTGTGGTCGCCCTCCTGCTCGCCGCTGCCCCCGAGCCGCTGGTCGACGTCACCACCGTCATCCCCGACCTGATCGTCGACCTCCGCTACGCCACAGCCGACAACTTCATGAAGAAGGCGGTCTACCCGCCTGATGCCCGCTGTCTTTTGCTCGCCCGCGCGGCCAAGCAGCTCGTCAGCGCCGCCGATGCACTGCGGCCCAAGGGCTTTCGCCTCAAGGTCTACGACTGCTACCGCCCCCACGCCGTGCAGTACGAGCTGTGGAAAATCATGCCGAAAATCGGCTACGTGGCCGACCCCAAGACCGGTTCGAACCACAACCGCGGAGGCGCCGTCGACGTGACCCTCGCCACCCTCGACGGCACCGCGGTCGAAATGCCCTCTGACTACGACTATTTCGGCCCCGCCGCGCACCACAGCTTCACCAAGGGCACCGCCGCCTCACTCGCCAACCGCACGACCCTCAGGGCCGCCCTCGAGCACGCCGGTTTCATCAAGAACGCGATGGAGTGGTGGCACTACGAATTGCCCGACGCCGTGAAATCACCGCTGCGCGACGACCCGTTCACCCCGCCATAAAAAAACACCGACCCCACCGCGAGGTGGAGCCGGCTTTCACATCACCCCAAGGTGATGAATTACGGCGTCGGCAGGTTGACCAACGCGCCGTTGATCGAGCGCAGGTTGCGAACCTTGTCCGCGCGCTCCTGCGAGACTTCGCCGATCGGGCGCAGCGAGAATGACTTGCCGCGAACGTGGGCCGTGCGGTGGCTGTACACGAAGATGTTGAACGAGTCGGTGTCATGCGCCACGACGAAGATGCCGTCGGCCTTCGGAGTGCTCGAAACCGCGACTGCAGCGGCTGCGCGCACCAACGGGTCGCTCACTTCTTTCGGGCCATTGCCGCCGCCCAGAATCGAGCCCAAGACGCCGGTCACGCCGTCGAGAATCGACCCGTCTTCGTAACCCCAGCAGATCACGCCGAGAATGCAGGTGCGGCTGACTTCGCCGGTGATCTCAGCGCCCCAATCGAAGCCCACTTCCTGCGGGCGATTCCACACGGTGGCCGCTTCTGAGCGGTTCGCCAAGGCCGTGTCCATGTACGCGCGGGCGCCCGTCGCGCAACCGGTCAAACCCAATGCAGAAACGAGAACGACCATCGAGACGATACGATTCATTGATTCCCCTCCGGGAAAAGTTACAAGGGTGAGGGTGCCGCTTTTGGCGCGACCAGGGTCAAAAGCAAAGAACTTTGCACCAACGCACGCTGATCGAACGCACGGGGAGACCCGCTCGCACGGCCCCAACGTGTTGCTCCAATTCATCGCTCCAGCGCGCGTGCCTATCGAACGTACCGATAGACCCGCGTTCGATACACATCGCTCAGGGTGATTTCGCGCTCCGCCGCCCACCCCCGCAGCCCGAATGTGTTGCTGACGATCAATGCCCCCGGCGTCAGCTCTGCCTCGAAGCGAGCCCCCAGCAAGGTCATCGCGCCAGGCCACAGGTAGCACACCACCACCTTCGCCTCGCCCAGCGGCACGGTTGCAAAATCGCCGAAGCGCAGCCGCACGTTCGAAACGCCCCGCGAGAGCTTCTGCCGCACCCACATCACCGCGAACGGCACGGGTGACGACTCGTACGCCACCACCGTCGCTCCCGGCGCGTGCCTGGCCAACGCAAAGGCCAACGTGCCGAAGCCGGCCCCCAGCTCGAGCACCTCACCGGTGGTCTGGCTCGGCACCAGCTGCAGCACCGCCTCGGCCGCGCGCGAAGAGCTCGGCATCGGCGAGATGCCCACCCGCAGGGTGTGCACGACGATCGACGCCAGCGCGCCAATCACCACCACCAGGGCTGCCCCGCCGAGCCACTCCATTTGATTCGTCTTCCATGTGCCTGCCGCGCACGCAAAACCCCGTGGGCGTCAGAGGCCCAAACGAACGCCGTTCGCTGACTGAACCCAGACCGCGTCTTGGAGCAAGGTCACCTGCGCCTCACCCTCGAGCGAGGCGTGCGCAGGCAAGGCCACCGGGCCGACCTTGGGCCGAAACGAGAGCCCATAGCGAATGTCGCCCTGGGCACCGTCGCCAGTCACCTTCAGCTGCCCCGAAGCGCCGCCCTCCTCGAGCTTGAAGGTCAACGGGCCCTTTTTCGCGAGGCCGGTGGCAGTCACTGAGAACCCGGCAGACGCGTGTTCGACGCGCAAGTCGTCTCCCACGGTCGAGAGCCCCGTCGCGCTCAGGGTCACCGCAGAGCCCTTGCCCAGCTCGACCTCGAGGCTGTCGGTGCGTGCCTTGGCTCCCGCGAGGTCGATGGTGAGCTTCACCGCGCCCTCTTCGATCATCACACCGGAGGCGGTTGGTCGAATCAGCGTTGACCCATGCACCATCGCGTCACCGTCGAAGGTGAAGTGCACCGCCTCGGGTACAGCGAAATGAAACCGGTCGGCCGCCGCTCGAACCGAGCCGACCAAGGCGCCCCCCGCGAAGACCTGCATCGCTCCGTCGACCGAAGCAACCCGCATCGGCCCGACCTCGGCTCCGGGCGCACCGGCCTCGGAGAACTTTACGCTCGCCGAGAGCGGGTGTGTGATCGTGCCTTGGGTTTGAACCGCCAACGCACCGTCTCGCACTTCGAAGTCGCCGGTCAGCGTGGCCGAGAGCTGTTTGTTCGCTCCGACCACCTTCATCTGGCGATCGCCCACCTCCACGAAGCCACTTCGACCCTCGAGGCGAAGGGTGAAGGCGCCTTTTTCGACCAAGGCACCCAGGCTCTTGAGCAAGGCGTCGACCTCGAAGTGCAGAGGCATCTGGGCGTCGGCGAGGGGCGGGCGCTCGCTGAGCAGGTCGCCTCGGGCGAGGGCCTCGAGCGAGGTACGAACCCGTGGCTTGCCGGTGAAGGTGACCAGGCCTTCGAGGCTGTGGGTTCTCTTGCCCGTTGAGAAGACGTGCTTGAGCGGGTTGAGCGAGGGGCGAACCAGTGACCCGCGTGGCGTCACCGAACCGTCAGCCGTCACGCCCACGCCGTCGAGCGTCACCTGAACCAGGCCGTTGGCCAGCTCGCCAAGTTGGCTGTGTGCCGCAAACGACAGGTCGGCCGGGTTCTTCAGCGCGACCGACCTCGAAAAAGACACATCGGCCGAGCCGAGCTCGAGGCCCTTGGTGCCAGGCTTCACCACGGCAGACACCCTGACGGTGGTGCCCGCAGGCACGTCGATCAGCACTCGCTTGTCGCCGATGGGTATGGCGTGCGGCCCAGGCATCAGCGGAGCGCTCACCGACAGCTCGCCGCGGTCAATGGCTCGGGTCACGATGTCGATGAGCGACAGTGCGCCAAGCGAGCCGAGGTTGTTGGTGACGCTCGGGCGCTCGGTCGACCAGCCCAGTGTCTCGAGCCGGGTGCCCAGAGAACCGATGGGGGTCTCATCGGCCAGGCCTCGGAGCGGGCGCGCCGAGCCGCCCGAGCTGAAGAAATCGTTCGAAAGGGTCAGCTGCTGGCCTGGGGCCACCACGGCCTCGGCGGAGAGGTGATTTTCACGAGCGAGCTTCGCCGCAACCGACGCGACCTCCGGCTCGGCGACACCCAGTTGCCGAACCAAGCTCGGCAACGTCGACGCGTTGGTGACTTTGAGCCACGCCGGTCGGTTGATCTTGAAGAGCACTGGGAGCCACTCGTACCAGCCCGCTTTGCCACGAAGCAAGGCGGGGGCGGCGGCTTGGCTTCAGTGCTTCAACGCGCGCAAGACCATCATCGTGATGGGTACCGCAGCGACGATGTGCATCAGCCCGAGCACGGCCTTCGTCGCGTTGTCGGAGCCACCCACGTTCACGGGCCCCATCATGCTCACCACGCTGAAAACGACTGAAATCACCAGAAAAATGACCGCTGCCTTGCTGCTGAACTTGGCCAGAACGAACGCCAAAAGACCCGCGACGATGCTCGGCACGAAGCTCGCCACCGCGGGCAGAAACGCCGGCAACGCCCCAGCCTTTCCGGGCCCTTCGAACTCACCCACGTACGAGACGCCCGCGGCCCGCGTCGCGCCGTAGAGCACCATGTTCGCAACCGCGGCGATGGCTCCCCCCTTCATCGCGGCAACGAGAATCGGCCCGAGCTTCACGGCTTGTGTAGAAGGTTCTTTGCGCATGGCGCCTCTTTGGTACGAGCACACACCATGGACAAGAGGGGTCGGGGAGACAGATTGTCCCACCTGTGGGACAGCGCGAGCCGCCTCGAGCGCCTCCCGCACTTCGTCGCGGTCGCGACGCTCAAGAGCTTTCGCGGTGCAGCGTTGGCGCTCAATGTGCCCAAGTCGACAGTGAGTCGGCGGGTGGGCGCCCTCGAGCACGAGCTGAACGTGCGGTTGCTGAATCGAACGACCCGCTCGGTGACCCTGACGGCCGCGGGTGAGGCCTTGATTGAAAAGGCCGCGCCAGCCCTCGAGATCATCTCTGATGCCGAGCGCGCCCTGACCACGGTCGGCAGAGAGCCTCAAGGCCCGCTTCGCGTCAGCGTGCCGTTGAACGTCGCCGAGCGCGTCTTGGGCCCGCTCGTGCCTGATTTTTTGAAGGCGTACCCCAAGGTCTCCCTCACGCTCGATGCCAGCGACCGCTTCGTCGACCTGGTCGCCGAGGGCTTCGACGTCGCCCTGCGAGCGGGGCACCTCGCCGATTCGTCACTCAAAGTGCGCCAGCTCGGCATGAGCACCGCGGGTGTCTTCGCTTCACCCAGCTACCTCGCGGCCCGCGGCACCCCGAGTCACCCGCGCGACTTGGCCGCACACGACGCCATCGTTTTTTCGGGTTCACCGCGCGGTCGACTGTGGCGGTTCGGTCAGCACAAGACCTTCACGGTCGAAGTGCGCGGGCGATTCACCGCGAACAACTTGGAGCTCGTTTGTGGCAGCTGTGTCGCCGGCCTGGGCCTCGCCTGGTTGCCGTTGCCGATCGCGCACGAGCACCTGCGCACCAACCGGCTGGTCGAAGTGCTCAGCGACTTCGCCGCCCCCCCGGCGCCGTTGAGCCTGCTCTACCCTTCGAATCGACAGCTCTCGCCCGCCGTGCGGGCATTCATCGACTTCATCGCCAAGCACGTGACCTTGCAGGTGCCACCGCCCAAGCCCCGCCGTCGTCGCTGAAGCCACTCGCCCCTGATCGCCGTCGAGCCGGTCACCGCCTCGCCGGTGGTACACAAACAGGGTTCACGACCCGACGTTCCGCGTCGATGTCGATGACCGTCGCGCCGGGCAAAGGCCTCGAAGTGCACCCGAGGTCTCATTGAGGGGCTGCCACCGGCGCACCTCCATGAGCGCGCCAGGGAGCCTCGGTGTATGAAATACGCTCCATGACGACTCTTGCTTCAATTGGAACTCCTGGAACCCCCTGGGGGGCCGCCGAGCGAACGAAGTGGCGCGCATCGCAGCTGCGACGGCGCAGCTACGCCGATGAAGTGGTGCGAGCGCTCGAACCGCTCAAAGCCGACTTCGACGTCAGCTCGTATGGGCACCTCGACTACCCACCCGACGGCAGCTACCCGCTCTTCGTGCTCAAGAGCCGCGGGTGGCATGACGGGCTGCCGGTTGGCCTGGTGACCGGGGGCGTGCACGGCTACGAAACGAGCGGCGTGTTCGGGGCGCTGCGTTTCGCCGCGCAAGACGCCCCGCGCTTGGCCGGGCGCTTGAACCTGCTGATCGCGCCGTGCGTCAGCCCCTGGGGGTTCGAGCGCATTCATCGGTGGAACCCCGACGCAATCGACCCCAACCGTTCATTCAAGCCGGACGGTGCTGCGGCCGAGGCCCGCCGATTGATCGACCTCGTGGCCCCCTACCGCGGCCGCTTCATCGCGCACGTCGACCTGCACGAGACGACCGATTCAGACGAGACGGAGTTTCGGCCCGCACTCGCGGCGCGCGACGGCAAGACCTTCGAACCCGGCGAGATACCCGACGGGTTCTATCTGGTCGGTGACGCTGAAAACCGACAGCTCGGCTTTCAGGCCGCCATCATCGACGCCGTCGCCCAAGTCACCCACATCGCCGAGCCCGATGCTCGCGGGCGGTTGATCGGTGAGCCCATTCTGAGCCAAGGCGTCATCGAGTACCCGGTGCGTTCGCTCGGCCTGTGCGCCAATCTCACCGGAGCACGCTTCACCACCACGACCGAGGTCTACCCCGACAGCCCACGCAGCACCCCCGAGCAATGCAACGCAGCGCAGGCCACGGCCGCGCGCGCTGCCTTCGAGTTCGCCCTCGAGCACATGACGGCCTCCAGCTGACCGCGCCCGGGCGAGGGCAACGACCGCTCGTGCCAGGCGTCGTCGACCACGGTGGGCACCTTCTTCGTCTTACACGCGCCTACCCAAGCCCGCGAAACCTGCCGTCATCATCGCCGCCTTCGGTACAGTCTCACCCGAGGGGACCACCACATGCTGATGCACCTGCTGATCGTCGCGGCGACGCTGGGCGCCGACAAACCGAAGCTGGCCGTGCTCGACTTTCAAGCCCAGGGCGTCGCGGTTGAGACCGCCCAGGCCCTGACCACGTCGGCCACGCTCGAGCTGACCTCCCGCGGCTTCTTCGATGTCGTCACCTCCGCCGACATTCAGACCATGCTCGGCGTCGAGCGGCAGAAACAGCTCGTCGGGTGCTCCGAATCGGCCTCGAGCTGCACCGCCGAGCTCGCCGGAGCCATGGGCAGCCGCTTCGTGCTCAGCGGCAGCGTCACCAAATTGGGCGATGCGCTGCAGCTCTCGATGCAAATGCTCGACACCGTGAAGTCAGCCACCGTCGCACGCAGCGTTCGCCTCGCCAGCAACGAGCGCGACCTCGCCGCGCAAATACCCTGGGCGCTCGCCGAGGCCACCGCGACGCCGTTGCCCCCCGCGCCCTCGAAGGTACTGCCGATTTCACTCATCAGCGTCGGCAGCGCCGCCCTCGTCGCCGGAGTCGTGCTCGGCATCAACGCCTTCACCCGCGACTTCTCGCTGCACGACGAGCTCGCGCAGCCCGACAGCGGCATCTTCAAGCCGAACACCTTCTACCAAAACGAAGCCAAGACTATCGGCACCTTCAAGACCGTCTCGCTCATCACCCTGCTCTCGGGCGCCGCCCTCCTCGCGACCGGGTTTCTGCTCTTTCCCTCCGATGGCCGCGCCGCCGTCGCGCTGGTGCCGATGCCCTCAGGCCTTGCGTTCGCCTTCGCTGGAGCGCTGCCATGAAGCGACTCGCATTCGGCGCCCTCTTCGCCCTCACCGCCTGCCAGAGCTTCACCGACATCGAGCAGAAGCGGCCCTACAGCTGTAACTGGCGCGACGCCGGCGTCGATGAGTGCCCCACCGGCTGGCGCTGCGGGTACGACAACCGGTGCTTCAACCCCACCGTGCCGGTCGGCCTGAAGACCTGCAAATTCAACCAAGATTGTTTCGACGGGTTTCGCTGCAGCACCGAAAACGCCTGCTTCAACCCTGCCATCGAAACGGCGCGCGTCTGCCGCGAGACCGCCGACTGTGCCCCCAACTGGCGGTGCGGCATCAACAATGTCTGTCAAAACCAAGACGCCGGCGCCGCCTACCCCTGCCGTGCCGACACCGACTGCGAACGCGGCTGGCGCTGCGACGTGCTCGCCAATGTCTGCGCCGACGTCGACGACACGCTCTTCGGAGAGGCCCGCCCGGTCTCGTTCACCCGCTTGCACCCGCTGCTCGAGAACGACGTGCCGGCGATGGTGGCGATGAGCTTCCCCTCCGATGGGTATGCCAACCGGCTGCGGTTGATCGCCGAAGTCTTCGATGGCGGCGTGCGCGTGAGCGGCAAAGACCGCGACGGCCGCGAGCTGCTCAAGTCACTCGCCTTGCCCGCGCCACTCGGCCAACTCGCAGACGTCATCGCGGTGGGAGACCGGGTCTTGCTCCGCGCCACGAACGGAGATCTCTACGGCGCTCAAGTCGGAGCCGACGCCGGCTTCGCCTTGCTCGCGACCCGCATCGACCGAATTCGCCAGGTCGACCCCGACCCGAGCAGCGGCCGCATCAACAATTTCTTCGACCCCGCGGTTCTCGCCATCAGCCAAAACCAGTACCACCGCTTCGACTTGAGCCTGATGCCCGACGACCTCGACGGGGGGCCCGATGCCAGCATCGATGGGCAGCTGCTCGACGTGGCCGGCGCGCAAAACGAGGTCTTCGTGCTGAGCACCCGCGGCATCACCCACGCGCCCTCGAACCGCACCGTCGATGGGTGCCAGTCGGCCCTCTTTCCCCCTGAGTTGCGCACGCCCAGCGCCGATGGAGGCGTGCCCGATTGTTTCTTCAATGGCACCCCCGAACCGCTCGGCTCACTCGTGCGCCTCGACGCCGGCGTTCGCTTCGAATTGCTCGCGACCGTCAAGCAAGGTCAATTCGGGTACGCAGTCATCAGCCATTTCCCCGATGGGCGCACCTATGCGTCGGTCGGGTTTCAAGTCGCCAATGACTCCCGCATCGTCTCTGGGGGCGACGTGTGCCCCAAGGGCGGCACGCCGCTGCAGGTCAGCCTCGCGCTCGAGGTGGGTGCCATCAACAAAACCGGTGCCAGCCTCGTCAGCCGCTGTGCCGCCACGGCCTTCGATGGCGGGTTCATACCCGCGGGCACCTGGTCGCAACGCGTCGACAACGGCAAGCCGAAGTTCGAGTTCATCGACGACGACGCGCTTCAATGGCAGCAGGGCGTTCGCGCGCAAACCACCACCAGCAACACCCGAGTTCACGCCGGCCGCAACGGCACGCTCTGGTACGACGACTTTCTCGTCGGAGGCACGGCGCCCTGGGTGCTCGACCGAATTCCCGGCGCGGTGTTGCGGGCGGTCGAAGGCGATGGCACCCCTTCGATCTTCGCGCTCACCGATCGCTACATCTACAAACCATCTCCGGGCATCGGGTTCTTGCAAGACAACGACAGCCTGCTCGCCGACTCGGCTGACTTCGTGCCCGCCGGCGCGGTCTTGGGGCAACCCGCGTGGGAGATCACCCGATCTGGCGTCATCGACCTCGGCAACTTCGTGCTCAGCGACCACCCGCGCTTCGTCGTGCGGGTCAGCGCTGCCGACGCCCCCCTCGCTTCACCTGCGTCAGGCCAGCTGCAGACCCTGCCCGACGGCAGGCGCGTGCTCGTCGTCTACTCAGGAGACCGGCTGTTCTCGGCCGACGTGACCGAGGTCGAGAAGAACCCCTATCTGCCTCCAGTGGCTCTCGAGGTGCGGCTGGTGCCCTCGGCCGGAGTGCGCCTGCGCGGCCTCGCCATCGACGGTCAGCCTCGCCAACAGGCCGACGGCGGCGTGTTCAACATCGCGACTGGCTTCGTGCTCACCAACTCCGCGCTCTTCGCCTTCTCGGTCGTCACCCAGGCTCGCTGGAGCCTCATTCAAGTGCCGCTGCCGGAGCGCTTCGGCATCCCGCTCCAGCTGTGGTCTGAAAATGGCCGCGCCCGCCTCGCGTTCGATCGCGGCACCGTGATGACGCTGCCCGAGCGCGTGCCCATCACCAACGACTTGCCAAGCAACGGCTCGACCGTGAGCGACTTCGCCCGCCTCTGCGGCACCACCTACGCCATTCGGGCCGACGGGCTGTACCGCTCGATTCTCGGAGACGGCGGCAGCCGCTGGGCGCCCGTGACCTTGCCCGAAGTGCCCGACGACGAGCGCGACGGCGCCAGGTTCTTCGCCAGCGAAGGGTCGGTTTTTCTCGCCACCAAGACCGGCCGGCTGATTGAGCTGAGCCTCGCGAAGAACGACGCCGGAGTACCCGTCTGCCCGTAAATGCCGCAGCTGATTGACGATTTCAGCCCGGCGCGCGGTCTCTCCAACGGGCACGCGCAGACGGTCTTCGGCTCACTCTGGCCCAAGCGCGCCCTCGCGCTGAAGCGCCGCCGCTTCGAGACCCCCGATGGAGACTTCGTCGACGTCGACATGCTCGACGGAGCGCCCGGCACCCCCACCGTGCTGCTCTGCCACGGCCTGGAGGGCTCGTCGTCTTCGAAGGCCATCGTCGAGCTGCTGCGACACCTGGCAGCGCTCGAGTGGGGTGCGTGGGCGCTCAATTTTCGCAGCTGTTCCGGCGAGCCCAATCGGTTGGCCGCGTCGTACTCGTCGGGTGACACCCGAGACGTCACCTGGCTCGTGCCGCAGATGCCCACCCTGCGCGCCATCGTCGGCGTCTCGCTCGGCGGCAGCGTGGTGCTCAACGCGATGTCGCAGGGCCTCGAGGTCTCGGCCGCTGCGGCGATCAGCGCGCCGTATCAGCTGCGGGTCTGCGCCCAGAGCCTCGACTCCGGCCGTGGCTTCTCACCCGTGTACCTGCGGCACTTCTTGCCCACCATGAAGGCCAAGGCCTTGGAAAAAGCCGCCCGCTTCCCCCGCGTGCTCGACGCCGGGCTGATTCGACGCGCTCGCACGCTGCGCGACTTCGACCAGGTGGTCACCGCGCCGGCCTTCGGGTTCGCCTCGGCAGAAGAATACTACGAGCGCTCTTCATCAGGCCCGAAGCTGAGTCGAATCAAGACGCCGACCCTGCTGCTCTCGGCCGAAGACGACCCGCTGGCACCCGCCGCGTTGCTGCCCGTCGACGTGCTCAACAACCCGGCGCTCCACGTGCTTCGAACCCAGCACGGAGGCCACGTCGGCTGGGTCGCGGGCTCGATTCGCAAGCCGCTCTTCTGGGCAGAGCACCGAGTCGTCAGGTGGTTGGCCCAGCACTTTCAGCAATTGGGTAAGAAGCGTTAAGCCACCATGACCGTGCGAGTGCAGATACCCGGAGCGTTTCGCGTGCACACGGCCGGGCAGAAGACCGTGTCGGTCGAGGGGCTGACAGTCGGCGAGGTGCTGCAGGCCCTGGTCTCGGCCCACCCCTCGCTCAAACCCCAGCTCTACGCCCCGAGCGGCGATTTGCGCAGGTACATCAACGTGTTTCGCGGCGACGACGACATTCGCGCGCTCGAGCACCTGGCCACCGCGGTTCACGACGGTCAGACGCTGGTCATCATCCCCGCCATCAGCGGTGGCAGCCAGTGAGCGGGTTTTCGAAAGACGAAGTTCGCCGCTACAGCCGCCACTTCATCTTGCCCGAGCTCGGCGCACGCGGGCAGAAGGCCATCAAAGCCAGCAAGGTGCTGTGTATCGGCGCGGGCGGGTTGGGCTCTCCAGCGGCGATGTACCTGGCGGCGGCGGGCGTCGGCACGCTGGGCCTGGTCGACTTCGATGTGGTTGACGTCAGCAACTTGCAGCGCCAGGTGCTCCACGCCACCTCTGATGTCGGCCGCCTCAAGCTCGACTCCGCGGTTGACCGACTGGCAGATCTCAACCCCGAGGTGCGCCTCGTTCGCCACCCGGTTCGGCTCACGTCAACCAACGCGCTCGAGATCATCTCTGCCTACGACGTCGTGCTCGACGGCACCGACACCTACGCGACGCGCTACCTGATCAACGACGCCTGCGTGCTCACCGGGGTGCCGAATGTCTCGGCCAGCGTCTTTCGCTTCGAGGGCCAGCTGTCGATCTACGGCACGAAAGAGGGCCCGTGTTACCGCTGCGTGTACCCCGAGCCACCTCCCCCGGGCCTGGTGCCCAGCTGCGGAGAAGGCGGCATTCTCGGCGTGGTGCCCGGCGTGGTCGGCACGCTGCAAGCCACCGAGGTGCTCAAGCGCATCGCCACCATCGGCGAGCCGCTCATCGGCAAGTTGCTGCTCTTCGACGCGCTCGACATGCAGTTTCGCACGGTGACGATTCGCAAGAGCCCCAGCTGCCCGGTGTGCGGCCCGAAGCCCACCATCACCGCCCTGATCGACTACGACGCCTTCTGCGGAGTCTCGACGCCCGACCCGGCCTCAGTGCCCCAGCTCGACCCGCGCGAGCTGCACCGCCGGCGCTTGAGTGGAGAACCGTTTCACCTGCTCGATGTGAGAGAGCCCGGTGAACGCGAGGTGAACCACCTCGACGGAGCGCTCACCATACCCCTCGGTGAATTGGCCACCCGCTACACCGAGCTGCCCATCGATGAGACCCTGGTCGTCTTCTGCAAAGTCGGGGAGCGCAGCGCGCAGGCGGTGGCCACCCTGCAGCGCTTCGGGTTCACCAAGCTCTTCAACCTGCGGGGCGGCATCGAGGCCTGGCTCGAAGAGGTCGACGATGATCAACCGCGGTATTGATCAGAGCGCGCTCGCCGGTACCCACTGCTCGTCGCCCTCCATCGATCGCACCTTGACCTGATCTCCCTTGCGCTCGAGCTCCTTGAGCTTGGTGCCCACCGCCATCGGAGCCGCGGCGCCAGGCGTCGCCACCGGGGCCTTCAACGCCTTGTTGTAGAGGCCATCGATGCGACCTTGATCTTTCTTGCGCTCCACCACGATGTTCGAGGTCATCTGCTGCGCTGCATACGCGCTGCTCAAGTCGCCCGCCTTCACATCGCCGCCGGTCCCCGCGCTCTCCAAGGCCTTCTTCGTCGACTCGCTGAGCACGGTGTCGCTCTTGATGTAGTCAGACCCCTTCTTGCCCTCGGCCACCGTGCGGGTCTGGTTTTGCTGCAGGTAGAAGTGGCTGGCGATGTGCAGCACCTGGCCGTCGCCGTAACGAAAGTGCACCGCGATCGGCGAGTCGCCGTACTTCGCCTTCATTTCACGGCTGGTGATCAACACGTCGACCTTCTCGGCGTTGAGCACGCGAATCGGGTAGCTCGAGCTCTCGAGCCACCACTTGGGGTCGGTCTTCGACAAGGTCAGGTGCTTGAGCAGGTTGTCATCGCGCTGAGCCACTTGCACCGCGACGACGTCATTGCCCGTCGGGCGCTGGTTGTACTCGACGAACCCGGGAAAAGCTTTTTGCACCACGTTCAGCAGCGCCCAGTCGGTCGTGTACAGGTACCCGCCGGCGTTCACGAACTTTCGCACCCGCTCGATGCCAGCCGCGTTGATGTCACCCGGGCAGTCGATGATCAGCAGCTGCTTGGCGTTGAGCTTGAGGTGCGAGACCTGCGACGGCTCCACCACCGTGTGCTTGATCGACAGCGACTTGAGCACGTCTTCGACGCGGTCGTACGTGCCCGAGACCACCACGATGTCGGCCGATTCGACCTTGTCGAGCATCGCCGCGTCAGCGGGGCGCTCTTCGGCCATTCGGGTTCGAACCACCGTCGAGGCCGCTGCGTTCGCCTTCGACATGTTGGCGTCACCCAATTCACCGGCCTGAACGCTCAACGAGATCACCGCTACTGCCGCCAAGAAAATTTTTCGCACGTGAAGCCTCCGTCGGCCTTGCACGGCCCAGCAATTCATTCGATTTATGGCCCCTCGAATTTTCGTGCCCGTGACACCAAATCTTCAATGATTGTGGTGTGTTCGGTCGATAGTGAGGTCACCGGGCGAGCGGCACCCACTCGCACTCAGAGATGACTTCAGCGGTCGATCTGGCTATCACCCAGCGGGTCTTTCGTTGCCCCCGGCCCTCAAGGAGAAGTACCGATGCTCCGCTTTCGCGCAGACAGGAAAACCCTGGGAGTGCTCTGCACTTTTGCGGCCCTGTCGATTGGCGGTTGGTTGCTCGACCCACCCTTGGCCATCGCCGTCCCCTGGGTGATCGTGACCTGCGCCGTCTCCTGGCTCTGCGCGGTCGCGGCCCACAACACCGTGCACAGCCCCGTCTTCACCAAGCGGTGGATGAACCGAGTGTTTCAAGTGTGGCTGAGCCTGTCGTACGGGTTTCCCATCTCCGAGTACGTGCCGGGCCACAACCTCTCGCATCATCGCTATACCCAGCGACGCGAAGACGTCATGCGCACCACCAAAGTGCGCTTCGGCTCGAACCTGCTCAACTTCTTGCTGTTCTTCTTCTTCGTCGGCCCGGGCGTCACCGTCGGCAACTACCGCTACTCGAAGGTGATGAAGCAGCGCCTCCCACAGTGGAACCGCCAGCTCACCACCGAGATTTTCTTCGTCTGGGGCACCAAGGCCGTGCTGCTGTTGCTCGATTGGCGCAAGGCGTTGATGTTCGTGATCATTCCCCACTTCTTTGCGGTCTGGGGCATCACCACCGTCAATTACCTGCAGCACGACGGCTGTGATGAAGACCACCCGGTCAATCACTCGCGCAACTTCGTCGGCAGGTTCTTCAACTGGGTGACCCTCAACAACGGGTACCACGGCATGCACCACATTCAGCCGGGGCTGCACTGGAGCCTGCTGCCCCAGGCCCACGCCGAACGCGTCAAACCCACCCTCGACCCACGGCTCGACGAGCCCTCGCTCGCGCTCTACATGTTTCGCGCCTTCATCTTCCCGGGCAAACGCCTGCGCTACGACGGTGCCCCGGTCGTCATCGCAAGCGAAGGGCCCGACCACGATTGGGTCGCCGCGACCCGCGAAGTCGCCGCCAATGAGCTCGGTGCCGTTGGCAGCGGCAGCTAGAGCACACATCGCCCTACCCCAGGGCCAGTGACCCAAAGCGTGGAGGAAGACGCGACGCGGGCTGAGAGTTAGGGTTTTGAAGAGCCAGCGACAGCCGGGGGAGCGATGCAACCAGCAGCCGGACACATCTTCGTTCGCACGCTCGCCGAAAAGGTGTTCGTTCGGGTCGAAGGGCGCGCAACCCACCTCCAGGCCGCTCCGTTTCAGACCTTCGCCCGTCAGATGATCAACCGGGGCCACCAGGCCTTCGAGCTCGACTTAGGCCCCTGCAACTCGATGGACAGCACCTTTCTCGGCGTGCTGGTCGGCCTCTCGATGAAGCTCGAAAAACTCGGTGGGCCCAAACCGGTCGTCTTTCGTGCCGGCGAGTGCACCCACGAGCTCTTCAAGACCCTTGGCGTCGAGCGCTTCTTCGAGCTCAACGACCCCCACCACCCCGTCGTCGAGCCGGGTGAGCTCGACGAGCTCGCAGGCGCCTCGTGCAAGGCCGCCGACTGGGCTCCGACCATCATCGGCGCACATCAGTTGCTGTGCGAAGTCGATGATCGAAACGGCCCCCGGTTTCAAGACCTGCTCGAGTACCTCAAGCGTGACGCGGTCAAGTCGGCCTTGCGCGCCCCGCCCGACACCGAAGACTCGACGCCCTCCCGATGGAAACAGTGACTGAGCCGCTGGTTCGAATCTTGTTGGTTGAAGATTCGAAAGAAGACGCCGATTTGTTGCGACGCTCGCTCCGCGGCGAGGAGTTCGAGATTACCCGCGTCGAGGCACTCGCTGAGGCCGAGACCAAGCTTCGCGCCGGGCAATATGAGGTCGTGCTCCTCGACTTGTCGCTGCCCGATGGCAATGGCTTCGAATCGTTCGCCAAGATTCGGCCGCTCGCCATCGATTCGGCCGTCATCGTGCTCACCGGCAACGACGACGAGGCGCTCGGGCTGAAGACGGTGCAAGCCGGCGCACAAGACTTTCTCGTCAAGGGCACCTTGAAGGGCGCGCACATGGCGCGCGCGATTCGCCATTCGCTCGAACGAAAACGCACCGAGACGATCGCGCAGCAGTACGCCCGTGAGCTGGCCGCCCGAAACGAAGAGATGCGCGAAGACCTGCAGTTGGCCCGCGAGGTTCAGCAGGCCTTCTTGCCGAGCCACTGCCCTCCATTTCCCGTCGGCAGCGCGACGCCGAGCCTTCACTTCATGCATCGCTACGTGCCCGCGGGCGCGGTCGGCGGAGACTTCTTCGACGTCTTCCCGCTCTCTCCAGAAGTCGCCGGCGTGCTGATGTGCGACGTGATGGGGCACGGCGTGCGGGCCGCGCTGGTGACCGCGATGCTGCGCGCGCTGGTCAGCCCGCACCACCCGATGGCGCACGACCCGGGCTCGATGCTCGACGACCTCAACAAGCAGCTGCGCACCATTCTGAAGAGCAGCGACAACGTGATGTTCGTCACCGCCGTCTACCTGGTGGTGAACGCCGTCACCGGTGAGGTGCGCTCGGCGAATGCGGGGCACCCCAAGCCCCTCTGCGTGCCGTTTGGCGGCAACGTTCGCACGCTCTGTGAAGGGCGAGCGGTCGGCCCACCTCTGGGCCTGGTCGAGGCGCCAGTGTACCAGACCGTCGTCAGCCAGCTGTCAGCCGGTGACCGGGTGTTTCTCTTCACCGACGGCCTCTACGAGATGGAGGGCTCCCAGGGCGGCTCGTTCGGTCAGACCCGGCTGCAGCAGGAGCTTCAGACCTTTGGAGACCTGCAGGTCGAGCCGTTTCTCGATTCGCTGCTGGCCCGGCTGCGCACCTTCGCGAAAGATGGCGTCTTCACCGACGACGCCTGCATGCTCGCGATGGATTTTCGCCGCGCGCCCACCACTCCCATCGTGAGCCTGTCGAACCACGGTGGGCCTGTCGAACCACGGTGAGCTCACCCTACCGGTTGGTCTTGATGCCCGGAGGGTTCGGCTGAACCGCGGCCCGCGCCTTCTTCTTCAGCACCACGGTCAACGCTGGGTCGGTGCTCTCGCTCAACGTCTGCTGCGAGGGCTCGTACCCGTCGGCGGTCAGCCGCAACAACGTCGGCAACTTGGCGAGCTCGAGCCGCACTTCGAGCGGCGTCAGCCCCTTCTTGTCACCACCGATTTCGACCTCAGCGCCGCTCGGCTCGCTCTGCAGCGAGAGCACCATCGTCTCGACCTTGGCCGGCGTCTCGACCTTCGGCACCGTCGCCTTGGCCACTTCGACCGGCGGCTGGGTGATGGGCTTGGGCGCCACCTCGGGGCTGCGCAGCGCGTACCAGGCACCTCCACCGATGAGCCCGAGCACGGCCACCGCGGCCAAAATCTTCGGCACGCTCAGCCCGCCCTCAGCGGCCGGTGGCGCTGCGCCGGTCTGCCGCTCGACCTTGGTGCGTGAGCCCGTCGCGACCGGGCCCCCTGCGTCCATCGCGGTGAGCCCGGAGTCTTCTTCGAGCGTCTTGGGGTCGGCCTCTTTCGCGATGCGCTCGGAATAAATCGACTGCATGAACGACGCGAGGTGCGCGCTCGAGGCGGGTATCGAGTTGTTCAGCGCGAACTCCTCGAGCGCCATTCGAAACTCACCCGCGTCGGCGTACCGGTCGTTCGCTGACTTGGCCAACGCCTTGAGCACGATCTCATCGAGCTCAGGAGAGATGTTCGGGTCGATGCTCGACGGCCTGGGCACCACGCACGCCTTCACCAGGCGCTGGGTCTGCAGGTCACTCTCACCCTTGAACAGCCGCTTGCCGCACAGCTGCTCCCACAACACGATGCCCAGCGCGAACACGTCGCTGCGCGGGTCGAGGTCGAGGCCGTCGGCCTGCTCCGGCGACATGTAGGGAAATTTGCCCTTCAAGATGCCGGTCGCGGTGTGTTGGGCGCGGCCGATCGCCTTGGCCACACCGAAGTCGATCAACTTCACCGAGCCATCGAAGCCGATCAAAATGTTCTGCGGAGACACGTCGCGGTGCACCAACCCCAGCGGCGCGCCCTTCGAGTCTTTGGCCTTGTGCGCGAAGTCGAGCCCCGCCGCGGCGTCGGCGATGACGCGCAGAATCACGCCCAACGGCACCGGCACTTGGGTCTGCGCCGAGACTTTCTCGAGGCGGCGCAGGTCTTCGCCGGCCACGTACTCCATCTCGATGAAGTGCACGTTCTGCTCGACGCCGAACTCGTTGATGCGCGCGATGTTCGGGTGGTCGAGGCGCATCGTGATCTTCGCCTCGTCGCGGAACATGGTGAAGAACTCTTCGTCTTCGACCAGGTGCGGCAAGATGCGCTTGATCACCACCAGCTTCTCGAAGCCCTCGGCGCCTTTGCGAGCCAGCAACACCTGGCCCATGCCACCCGCGGCAATCTTTCGAATCAGCTCGTAACGCCCGAAGGGTATGCCCATGATCGTCGTCGCACCCTACTCTGTCGCAGCGCCCTACGTCTTGAGCTTGTAACCCGTGCTGAGCATTCGCCAGGCCACGCCAGTCGCCAGCACCGAGAGCGCCACCAACAGGCCCAACCCCAGCCAAGACCCCTCTTCGAGCCCCAACATCCCCGCCCGCAACCCCTCGACCATGTGAACGACCGGGTTGAACAGGCTGATGGTTCGAAACGGTTCCGGCAGGTTTCGAACTGAGTAGAAAACTCCGCCCAAGAAGGTCAGCGGCAACATCAAGAACGTGGGGAAGAAGTTGATCTGCTCGAACTTTTCGGCCCACACCCCGGCGATCAACCCCAACACCGCGAACACATACGCCGACAGCACCAAGAAGACCAAGGTGCCCAGCGCGTGTGCCAGGTGCGGCCCGGTGAAGAGCATCGCGACGCCCCAGGTGAGCACCCCGACCAGCAGGCCCCGAACCATCGCGCCGGTGATGAAGCCCACCAGCAGCTCGGCCGCCCCCAGCGGAGCGACCAGCAAATCGACCAACGTGCCCTGTATTTTGCAGATGAAGAACGAGCTCGAGGAGTTCAAAAACGCGTTGTTGGCGATGCCTAAGAACACCAGCCCGGGCACGATGTAGGCAGCATACGAGTACCCTTCGATCATCTGCTGGCGGCCACCGAGCGTGTAGCCGAAGACGATGAAGTAGAGCGAGGTGCTGATCAGCGGCTGCAACACGGTCTGGCCGGGCACCCGCATGAAGCGGCGAATCTCTTTCATCAGCAGCGTCTTGGTGCCGGTGACGTTCACGCGACACCTCCGCGCAAGACGCGCAGCATCACTTCTTCGAGTCGCGAGGGCACCATGTTCACGTCGGCGACTGGCAACCCGGCTGAGATCAAGGCGCTCAGCACCTCTGCCGCGGGCCGGGTCGCGGTCGTCTCGTTGAAGGTGTAATTCAAGCCGGTCTCGTCGAGGGTCCCCGCCGTCACTGACGCCGGCAGCGCCAGCACTTTCGAGGCGAAGCGCACCTCGAGACGACGCTCGCCAAGCCGCTTCATCAGCGCGCCCTTCTCTTCGACCAGCAAGAGCTTGCCCTTGTCGATGATGCCCACGCGGTCGGCGAGCTCTTGCGCTTCTTCGAGGTAGTGGGTGGTCAGCACCACCGTGGTGCCCTCGGCGCGCAGGCGTCGCACGTACGCCCACAGGTCGCGGCGGAGCTCGACGTCGACTCCCGCGGTCGGCTCATCGAGAAAGACCAGCTTCGGCCGGTGCACCAGCGCCTTGGCGATCAGCAGCCGCCGCTTCATGCCGCCTGAGAGCGTTCGGGTGGGCTCGTCGGCCTTCGAGTCGAGCGAGAGCGCTTTGAGCACCTCGAGCACTCGCGCGGGGTCTTGGGGCCGGCCGTAGTAGCCGAGCTGAATCGAGAGCAGCTCGCGCACGGTGAAGAAGGGGTCGAAGTTGAGCTCTTGCGGCACCAAACCGACCTCGTAGCGAGGCGTCACCGCGTCATGGTCGAGGTCAGTGCCGAAGAGCGAAATCGTGCCGCTGGTCTTCTTGACCAGGCCGCAAATGGCGCCGATCAGCGTGGTCTTGCCTGCGCCGTTCGGGCCCAGCAACGCGAAGATCTCGCCCGCCTCGATGCGCAACGAGACATCGGTCAGCGCGTTGAGCGTCGGGTACCGTTTGTTGAGCTTGGTGACTTCGAGAACCGGAGCAGACACGCCCCAGGCTTCGCACACTTCATTCGATTTCGCGTGCCGATTCAGCCACTGCTGAACCTCACCAGACGGTGAGCGCGTCGGCGATCAACGCTGATTCGTTGATGGTGCGCAGGCTCCAGGCACCCTCTCGCCCCTGGTACCCGAAGGCCCGTAACGCCTTGGGGTTGTCGCCCACGGCATCGGTTCGGCGTGCATCGAAACGCGCGGGAGCGACGAAGCGCTCGACCCAGGCCGAAGTATCGACCCCTCGGCGGCGCTCCGCGTTCGACCTGGCACGACTGGCCACGTGGCAGCTCGCGCAGTCGATGGTCTTGGGCGACGAGAGCCCTGGGTTCTCGATGGTCAGCGCGCTCTTGAGCGCCTTGGTCAGGGTGCGGTCATCGGTCAGCCGCATCGAGCTCTCGCTGAGCAGCACCTTGAGCTGATCTCCAGGCGCGGCGGGCTGCAGATCGCCGTTGCGAAACTCGGTGGTGCCGAACTCCTGAACCCCTTGGGCCGTGAGCTCGCTCGTTCGCGGTATCGTCGCCTCGACCATCGCGCCGTCGACCAGGTCGAAGGCTCCGAAGCGCCAGGCGTTGCCGCCAGCCGCCACGTGCATGAACGCGACGCGGCGCAGGGTCTGCGGCGTGCACAACCGGCTGATCATCGCCTTCAGGGCGGTCGCGTAGGGCCCGCTGAGGCCTTCGACGCGCATCACCGGGTGCACCTCGAGCGGCCGGCCATCGGTGCGCCCAGCGGCTTGGTCTCGCAGCTGGTGCAGGGCCTGAACGGCGCTGTCGAACTGCTCGGGCGACAGCTCGTAGAAGAGGTGAACCGTCGCGTCTTCGGTGGTGAGCTCGACACCGCCGTCATCGACCGTGGCCATCGGCTGTGCGACCAGGCGAATCTGTTTGATGCAGGTGGGTGCCGCCGGAGGCGTCGACCCGGGGAAGCAGGGGTCGATGCGGGCTGAGACCACGCGAAGCGCGCCGTAGAGCTGATCAGCATCTCGGTCGTCGATCAGCAACGGTACTTGTGAATAGAGCGCTTGGGGCAGCAGCCCCTCGATGCCGAGCAGCTGCGACTCGACCGCCCTCGTCGCCGGCAGGGGGAAGAGGAACGACACGTCGTTCAAATCGAACCCGCCGTCGGAGTGGCCCAGGCCCGGCCCGGCATCGACCACCACGGGAGGCGTGAAACCCCCGCATGCGGTGATCAGCAAACACAGCGTGAATACGCGAACCATGACCGCGCCGTGAGCAATCGGCGATCCACCTGTAAGCACCCGAAATAGCTCTGAAACTCGGGTGCTGTCGCCTCAGTTTTCTGCTGCTGGCTGTCGGCTCAAAGAAAATTCGCGGTGCCCCGAAAGCCCCCACTGAACCAGGCATACAAGCTGTGGCTCCCGAAGTCGTTCGTGATCACGGCGCTGCCGTAGGCCCCGATGCCGAGTTTGTGGTCAACGGCCCACAGTGCGGCAAGGTCAACTTGACCGACCAACCCGTTGCCGGCACCTGTATCGCGTCGATACCCGACCCCCAAATCGGCGCTCAGCCTCACGGGCCCCACAAGCGAATCGATGCCAATGAGCCCACCCGCGCGAATGACCTCACCCCTCGAAATGAACCCGTGCGTGACGAACACACCAGCCGAGAGCGGCCCGAAGAAACGATAGCGACCATCGACCCCGAGCTCGAACCCACTCCGGGGCTTTGGTTCTGGCCCGGCCGAGAAACCCGGATCGATAGGCTCGGGTGGCAATTGCTGCACGTACCCACCCTGCACGCCCACTTGGAGCCTGGGTTCGCGCTGCGAGACCACCACCGCGATCACGAGCGCGGCGAGGCTCATGAGCGCTAAGCGCTTTGCGTCAGCTTGTTGCCGAGGTCTTGCAGCTGGCGCTTGAGCGAACCATCGAAGGTGCGTGACCCGACCTGCGCGACGACGCCGCCGAGAATCGAGGGGTCGACCTTGGTCTCGAGCACCACGTTGCGCTGCGACATCGCCTCGAGCGACTGCTTGATCGCCAGCAACTGATCAGTGCCGAGCGTGGTCGCGCTGGTGACCTTGCCGCGCACGCGGCCGACGCTCACGTCGACCAGGTCACGGTACTGCTTGGCCAACACCGAAAGCACCGACGTGCGGTTGCGGTCGGTGAGTAGCTTGAGCAGGTTCACCAACGTCGGCTGCACGTTGCCGACGCTCTTGAAGATGGCCTCGAGTGCCGCGAGCCGCGTTGGGCGCGTAATCGCCGGGCTCGACACCGCCACCCAGACATCGTGGTTCGCCTCGAAGAAAGTGACCAGCGCCTCGAGCTGCACCAGAACGGCGTCGGCCTGAGGGCCAGCGGCGTCGAGCAGGGCACGGGCATAACGGCGGGCAATTGAGACGTTCTGCATGCCGCGCGCCTAGCACGGCGTTTTCGGCGCGTCCAAGGCCATCGAGCGCGGTGTTTTTCATACCCATACATCGAAGCGTGTAGAGTTCTGCGCCCCATGGAGCCTGTCATCGGCATCGACCTCGGCACCACCTACAGCGCGGTGGCGACCGTCGATCAAGGTCGCCCCTTCGTCATCCCCGGGCGGTCTGGCGCGCGGTTGACCCCATCGGTGGTCGGTTTCACGGCCCTGGGCGAGCGGGTGGTCGGCGAAAAAGCACAGGTCTTGGGCGATGAAGCGCCTGATCGCGTCGCTCCGGCGACCAAGCGGTACATCGGCAAGCGCTGGAGCGCCGAGCTCGCCGCCGCCGCCAAGCCCGTGGTGCCCTACCCCCTCATTCAAGGGCCCTCGGGCGAAGTGCGCATCAAGGTCGCCGGCCGGGTGATGCCGCTCACCCAGGTCAGCGCGATGTTGCTGGGCGAATTGAAGCTCGACGCCGAAGCGCACTTCGGTCGCAGCGTCTCGAAGTGCGTCATCACCGTGCCCGCCAACTTCAATGAAGGCCAGCGCGTCGCCACCCGAGAAGCCGCGCGCATCGCCGGCCTCGACGTGATGCGCATCGTCAACGAGCCGACCGCGGCGGCCATCGCCTACGGGCTCGTCAACAGCTTCACCGGCCGCGCCCTCGTGTTCGACCTGGGCGGAGGCACCTTCGACGTCTCGATTCTCGAGATGGACAACGGCGTCTACGAAGTGAAAGCGACTGGCGGCGACCCCGGCCTGGGCGGCGATGACTTCGACGCGCGCATCGTTCAGTGGCTGGTCGCGCAGGTGCCCGACCTCTACCGCGAGGCAGTGCCAAAAGATCGAATCTCGATGCAGCGCCTGCGGTACGCGGCTGAGCGCGCCAAGCGCACCCTCTCAGACAAGAGCGAAGCGTTCATCTCAGTCACCGATCTGGGCGACCACGGTGAAGGCGCCGACCGCCACTTCTGCCAACTCGACACCGCGCTCACCCGCGATTTTCTCGAGATGCTCTCAGAGCCGCTCTCTCGCCGGTGTATCGAAGTGTGCGAGCAGGTGCTCGAGGCCGCCAAGCTCAAGCGCGAAGAGATTGAAGCGGTGATGCTGGTCGGAGGCATGACCCGCATGCCCCTCGTTCGCAAGCTGGTGCAACAATTCTTCAACCGGCCTCCGGTGATGGGCATCAACCCCGACGAGGCGGTCGCCCTCGGCGCGGCAGTTCATGCCGCCGAGCTCGCCTCGAAGCAGGGCACCACCGTGCTGATCGACGTCGCGACGCACTCGCTCTCGGTGGGCGTGCTGGGCGGTACCGTTCGCAAGTTGATCGCCAAGAACACCACCGTGCCCGCGGTGGCCAGAGACACCTTCTTGCCCAACCGCGCTGGCCAGACCTCGGCCCGCATCCCCGTGTTTCAGGGCGAGAGCGAATGGGCCGACGAGTGCACGCGGCTTGGTGAGCTGGTGCTCACAGACCTCACGGTGACCAACCGCGGCGAGGTGCCGATCGACGTGAGCTTCGAGCTCTCGAACGAGGGCACGCTCGCGGTGCGGGCGGTCGACCTGACCACTGGCATGGCCGAGGCGATTCGCATCGACGCGCGCACCACGCTGGCGCCGCAAGAGGTCGATACCCTCTCGGCCGAGCAGGCCGCGTACGCGAAGTCGCAGGGAGAAAAAGACAAGGCGCAGGCGATCG
The DNA here is from genome assembly GCA_031367385.1 of Archangium sp. Classification (GTDB taxonomy): domain Bacteria; phylum Myxococcota; class Myxococcia; order Myxococcales; family Myxococcaceae; genus JAEUJT01. The sequence continues at coordinate 45,352 of JANLPS010000055.1, forward strand.
CCACCTTCCCCCGCATTCTCGACAAGGCCGAACGCCTGGTGCGATTGCTCGAGAAGAGCGCTGAAGAGAACCCCAGCGCCGAGGCCGATGGCGCGGTGGGGCAGGTGAAGTCGCTGCTCGCCCAAGGCCGCATCGCGGTGAGAATCGGAGACACCGCGCAGATGGCCGAGGTCACCCGATTGCTCGAGCGGCTGATCGCCGTCGTTTAGCCGGGCTTGTTCTTTTCGAGCGCCTGAATGCGGTTCTCATGATCGCGAATCGCGCCCCGAAGGTTGCGGTCGGCAACGATGATCTCTTTCAGCTCGCCAATCGCTCCGACGACGGCGGTGAGCTCGGTCGCGAGTCGCACTTCGCTCCCTGTGTGTCGGCGCTCGAGGCTCTCGAGCCGAGAGTTGGTACCCCCGAGCCGAGAGTTCGTCTCGTCGATTCGCGAATTCGTCTCGTCGATTCGTGAGTTCGTTTGATCGATTCGCGACGAGAGCTCGGTGCGGGTGAGCGTGATCTCGTCACGAATCTGCTGCAGCACTTTGATGGTGAGGTCTGTCATCCGCACACCGCTATCATGCACCCCTGACACCTCCCCTTCTACCCCCCGGCGAAGTCAGTGCAGTTGCTCGGTCTCCTCGAGCCCCTGGTCATCGAGGGCTCGGCGAAAGCGCTCCTTCAACCGCTGCTCGATTTGGCGCAGCCGCTCGCGCGAGAGCTTGAAGCGCGCTCCGATGTCAGAGAGCGTCATCTCTTCGTCGTCGCTCATCAACCGGTCGGTCACCAGCGCCTTTTCGCGAGCATCGAGCGCCTGCCACACGCGCTGCAGCGTTTGGTTCACGATGGTCTCGCGCTCCCTGTCGCCCACTCGCTCTTCGGGCCCGGCTTGCTTGCAGGCCAGCAGGTCGAGCGCGGTGAAGTCGCCGTCTTCGCCCAGCGGGGCGTCGAGCGACGAGTCGCTGCTCGCGAGGCGCGCCGAGTGCACGCGAATGACCTCTTCACTGACGCCGAACTGCTCGGCCAGATACGCGTTGATGCCCTCGGCGTTCGCGCCGAACTTGGTCTCGGCCTTGGCCCTGGCCGAGCGCAGCTTGAAGAAGAACTTCGCACCCAACGCGCCAGTGGCAGCCGTCACGATGCTGGTTTGCCGCTGCGCACACGCCAACATGTGCGCCCGAACCCAGTACGTGGCGTAGGTCTTGAAACGCACTCCGCGGAGCTCGAACTTCTCGAGCGCCCGAAGCAGCCCGACGTTGCCCTCGGCCATCAACTCATCACGGGGCACGCCATAGCCGCGCAAGCGCTTCGCCAGCCGCAGCACCAGCGGCAGGTGCGCTTCGACCAGCGCATCACCGGCGCGGCGGTCGCGCTTGTTCACCCACTTCTTCGCCAGCACCAGCTCCTCGGCTTCACTGAGCTCGGGTTGGCGCTGCAGCTGGGCACAGTGTCGTTCGAAGGGGGTGTTCTGAGTCGTGTTGGTCATAGGCCTCTCCTTGAGGTGGAGAAGTTCTATTCCCGGGTGATACTAAGAAATATTCGATAATCAACTACGGAACCATTGATTAAATCGAACTATCGATCACTCAACCCCCAGTTTTTCGGTCAGCTCACCGAGCTCGAGTTTGAGCTGCGCGTCATCGCCGCGGGCTTGCTCGATTTTTCGAACGCTCGACAAGACGGTCGAGTGGTCTTTGTTGAACTTCTTGCCGATCTCCGGGAGCGAGGCCTGGGTCAGCGTGCGGCACAGATACATCGCGACCTGGCGTGCATGGGCGATGTGCTTGACCCGGCGCTCGCCGCGCAGCTCTTCGACTCCGATTTTGAAGTAGCGGGCGACCTCGCGCTGAATGTGCTCGGCGTCGAGCTCGAGGCTGACGGGGATGATGTCTTTGAGCACCTGCGCGCACAGCTCTTCGGTGAGCGGCTGGCCCGTGAGCGCATGCACCGCGGTCACTTTGATCAGCGCACCTTCGAGCTCTCGCACGTTGTGCACCACCGAGCGGGCGATGAAGTTGGCGACTTTGTCGGTGAGATTGACGCCATCTCGCTCGGCCTTCTTCTTCAAGATCGCGACGCGGGCCTCGTAGTTCGGCTCGTGCACGTCGGTGATCAGACCCATCGCGAAGCGGCTGCGCAGTCGATCTTCGAGGCCGGGTATCTCGGAGACCACCATGTCGGAGGTCATCACCACGGCCTTCGACATCTGGTGCAGTGCATTGAACGTGTAGAAGAACTCGTTCTGGGTCTCTTGCTTCTTACCCAAGAACTGAATGTCGTCGATCAGCAGCACGTCGCACTCTTCGCGAAACCGGCGCCGAAATTCGGTCATGCGGTGGTCGCGAACCGACTCGATGAAGGCATTGGTGAACTCTTCGCTCGACAGGTAAACGACCCGCATCGCCGGGTTGTTGGCCACCACGGTGTTGCCGATGGCGTGGAGCAGATGCGTCTTGCCCAGCCCCGTGCCCCCGTAGATGAAGAGCGGGTTGTAGGCCTTGCCTGGGTTGTCGGCGACCGCAGCAGCGGCGGCGGCGGGCAGCTGGTTCGAATCAGAAACAACGTAGGTATCGAAGGTGAACTTCTCGTTCAGGCGCCGGAGCTGCCGAACCTGGTTCACTGGGGGTGCAGGTGGCAAAGCCGCCCGCGAGCTGGGCCGCTCGAGCTTCTGGTAGACCACTTTGGTCGGTTGCCCGATCACCTGGGCCAACGCCGAACCCAGCAGAACCCCATAGTGTTCGTCGACCCAATCGCGAAAAAACAGGTCATCGACGCCAAGCGTCAACGCGCCCTCGCCGAAGCTCAAAGGGCTCAGTTGCATCAGCTGCGAAACGACGTAGGCCTGCCCCTCGCGCCGAAGCACATCGAGCGAGTTCTCCCATATATTTCGGGCATTTAGAGGCACGCCAGCCAGGTCGACGGAAGCGGTCAAGGACGGTACCAGACGAGGTGAAAGGGGGCGGCGACGAAGGGGACGGGCCTCTTACAGAGGCATATTTTGAGGATCAATCACTTTTCGCAACCGTACGATACTCAAATGCTTTTTGGCACTTTTCGAGCCTGTGGAAGATGATCGCAAATGACTTGGTGACGCTTTGCGTGTGACGCCCCTGAGACGTGACTCACAGTACGTGTTTCCGCAAAATGCAAAGGGCCGATGCAGGGCTGCAATTGTCCACATCTTCCCGCCCGCTGGGGCGGCTTTTCCACATGTCCACAGGGTTTTCCACAGCCTGTGGAGAGGGTTTTCCACAGCCTGTGGAGAGTGTTTTCCACAGCCACTTCGGGTGCTTGTGGAAGTTCGTTATAGAGCCGCGCGTGCAGCTGCTGTCGTTGACCTATGAGCGCTTCAGAAACCTCGAGCAGGTGACGCTCGAGCCTTCGGCGCGCGCGACGATCGCGGTGGGTGAGAACGGCCAGGGCAAGACCAACCTGCTTGAGGGCCTCTACTTTCTGGCGACGCTCAAGGCCTTGCGGGCGAACCGGCTGGCCGAATTGATTCGCTTCGGAGCCGAGACAGCGCGGGTGTCAGGGCGGTTTCGATTGCAGGGGGCCGAGCGAGACATCAGCGTCGACATCTTGCCCAAGAGCCGGGCGGCGTTCGTCGATGGCAAGCGCGCCCCTTCGCTCGAGGCCTACTTCGGGGGCGTTTCGGTGGTGGCCTTCACGCCCGATGACCTGGCAGTGGTGAAGGGCGGGCCCGAGGGTCGCCGGCTGTTTCTCGACCGCACGGTCTTCAACCGTTTTCCGGCCTACTTGCAGGAGAGCCGCGAGTACGCGCGGGCGCTCAAGAGCCGCAACCGCCTGCTCAAAGAGAACGCGCCGCACGCCCACCTCGCCGCGTGGGACGCGACGCTGGCTCGCTCTGGCGCCCGGTTGTGGGCCCGGCGGCGCGCGCTGCTGGTCGAGCTCACCGGGCGAGTGCACGCCGCGTTCGAGAAGATCGGCCGCACCGAGATGCCGGCGGCCTTCGAGTACTCGCCTGCGCACCTCGAAGGCGTCTCGTTTTCGGCCGCGAGTGAAGACGAGCTCGCCCAGGCGCTCGCGGCGCAGCTCGATTCGCGGCTGCCCCGAGACGCCGAGCGCGGGTTTACCTCGGTTGGCCCACATGCAGACGACCTCGACATCGCCTTGGGTGACCACTCGGCAAGACAGTACGCGTCGCAAGGCCAGGCCCGGGCCCTGGTGCTCGCGTGGAAGGTGGCGGAGATCGAGAACCTGCACGCCACCAACGGGTTTCTCCCCCTGCTGTTGCTCGACGATGTCTCGAGCGAGCTCGACCCTGAGCGCAACGCGTTCTTGATGAACTACCTGGCGGAGTCGGGTGCGCAGACCTTCTTGACCACCACCGATGCAGGCCTGGTGCAGCGTGCGGCTGGCGCCGACACCGTGTGGTACAACGTGCGGCAAGGTCTCGCGTCGAGGCAGTGACTTCGCTGAACGCTTCGGGCGACACTGCGGCCCATGGTTCACAAACGCCGGGTGCCCCGCTTCATCTGCCAAGCCCGCATCTCTGGAGCCGGCGTCGTGGGGATGTTGATTCGCGGCGAAGTGCGCGACGTGTCGGCGACGGGGTTGTGTCTCTCGACCTCGCTGCCCGTGCAAAAAGGCCAGACGCTGCATCTGCGCTTCGAGCTGCCCACCGGCCTGGTCGAAGCCGTCGGTGAAGTGCGCTGGGTGGTGAAGAAGAAGGGCAAGCCGAGCGATTTGGGCATTCGCTTCGTTCGAATACCGATCACGGCGACCCGGGTCATCGACGCTGCGCTCAACGCTGATCAGGCGCTCGAAGCGGCGGTCTAGTCGCAGGTGCCGCCGAGCTGGGCGGTGGCCGAGAGCAGCTTGAACGTCAGCTTGAAGCTCGCCTCGAAGCAGGTGTCGGCGCTGCACGAGCCACGGCCGAACGCGCGCATCACCGTCGGCCTGCAGGTGTTGATCAACCGGCGGAGGTGATCAGTCTCCTGCTGCTCGACGGCATCGAGGCAGGCGTTGAGCTTGACGAAGACATCGGTGCCGTCGGCGACGTCGATGGTGGGCTGAGGGCAGATGACGAAGAGGCTCTGCTTCGAGGCGTCGGCGCAGGTGAGCTCGATGTCGAACTGGCTCAAGGTGACCTTGCCGCGCGGCTCGGTGCAGCCTGAGCCTGGGGCGAGGCTCAGCACCTCGGCGACCAGGTCGATCTTCGCGGTTTTCAAGCACCCGTTCGAGGTGTCGAGGCCGGCCTCTTTGGCCAGCGCGGCGAAGTCGATGCTCGAGCTGCCGAAAGGCTCATTGGTGCAGACCGAGGTGGTGTCGACCTTGGTGGCGACGGTCGTCGAGACCGCGTGGGGCTTGACGGTGACTTCGACCGCGCCACAGCCGCAGGCGACGAGCACGACACTGCTGGCGAGAAGGGCGCGCACCACCCTACAGTTAGACCAGCTCACTGCGCCCGGTGCCAGTGGCCCTCGAATGAAATCGCATCGGCGAGCACGAGGGTGGGCACTCCGTTGGCGACGCCGAGGGCCATCACCTGGCCAGCGGAGGCCTCGAGCGTCGACGCGAAGGCCTCGTCACCCTGCGCCCGAGCCGCCGAGATCGACAGGGCGCTCGCGGCGGTGCCAATGCCCATGATGATCGGCCCCGAGTCGACGTCTGCCTCGCGCTCGACGCCGGGCGGCCACTCGCGCAGCCCAGTGAAAGGGCCCACCCGCGCGGCCCAGGCATCGCGAAAGGTGAGCCACCAGGCGTGGCTCAACTCGGGCGCGAACTCGGCGGTGTAGCGAGTGAGAAATGCGGTGGCGCAGCCGCGCGGGTACCTCGAAGTGGGTCCAGCTCCGGTGATTTCAGAGGGCGGCAGCGTCTGTGAGGTACCCACCACGGCTTGCCAGGCGGCCGAGGGGCGATCATGAAGGTGGGTACGATGCGAGCGGTCGTAGCGCGCGAGGCTGGCGATGGTTGCCGACTGATCAGCCGGCCAGCGCGCCGACGCCGTGGCGTACGAAGGTGCGTGAGCGTGCTTGTCGGCCAATGACATCGCGGCGAGGCGCTCACTGAGCTGGCGGTGAATGGCTGGTGAGGGGCAGGCGCCGAGCTGATCAGCGGCTCCGTAGATCAGGTTGAGGTGCGTGAGCCAGAGGCCATCGCGAACCTCCGAGAGCGATTGAGCGGGCATCGAGCGCTGGGCAAGGTTGAGTGTGCGCTGAATGCATCGCTGGGCATTTTCACGGCGAGCGGGGTGGGTGAGGCCCTGCCCTGCACACCCATCGGCGAGGTGCGAGAGGGTGATGATGCGAAAGCCGGCGGGGGTCGCGTCCCACGTGGCGGTGGTGAGGAGCGTATCGAGGCGCGCGGGGAGCTCGAGCGCGTCTGGGCTTCGAAGCGGAGGGCTGGTGATGGCCAGCATGACGAGGCAGATCACGATTCGCATGGGCGGCACTGTGTCGGCGGGCGCTCACGAGCGGTGTCGGTCGCGCCCGAACGGTCGCTCAGCGTGGTTCGACGGTCTGAATCGATAGCCGAATCAGTGGGTTACATTGCTCTTGAAACTTCGGTCGCGGGAGATTCATGTCTGCGCCATGCGACTGATCATCGGGCTGGTGCTTGGGATGCTGTGTTCGGGGTGCATGGCGTCGCCGTTGTCAGCGCCTCCGGTGAAGAGAATCGCTCACGAGACGATCAGCGCGTCGGTGTCGCTCGGTCGCGAGGCCGTCGTGCGCGGGTGCAGCAGGGTCACGCACGCCGCGCCGCTCGACCTGAGCCTCGAGGGCGTCGGTTCACGCTTCGTGGGAGCGCTGAGCGATCAGACGTCGCTCGATGAGGTCGCGCAGGCCAAGGCGCACGAGGTCACTGCGCTTGTTCGCCACCTGTCGTTCAAGTGGCGCAAGGCCAAACCGGCGTTGACGCGCGCGATGGCGGCCACTGCTCGGGTCGAGCTCAAGGCCTTGTGCGCGAAGGTCGCGCCGGCCGAGAGCTGCTGGGCCTGACAGAAAAAAGGGGACAGGCTGGTTTTCAGTCACAGGGCGACACGGGCAAGCGGGGTGACCGAAAACCAGCCTGTCCCCTTTTTTTTAGGGGCTCAGGTCGCGCTCGAGCTTCACCAAGGCGACGGTTGCCGCATCTTGGCCGCATTCTGGTTTTCGTGGCTGGGCCTTGAGCGCCTCGAGCGGAGCCACGGCCTGAGCGCTGCGCAGCTCTCCCAGCCGCTTGGCTGCGACGCTTCGAATCGCGCAGTCTTTGCTGCCCAACGCCTCGATGTAGAGCTGCGGTAACGGCAGCCCCTGACCCGCAAACTGCAAATCAACGAAGCGCAGCGCGCCCCATTGATCCCAACTCGGGGGCCGGCGGGCGAAGTCTTGGAGCACCGGCAGCACCTGCGCCTTGGGCCACTTCTCGAGCAGCTTTCGCGGTCGCGGGTCTTTGAGCTCATTGCGACCGAAATCATCGGCGGCGGCCTGCACCGCTGACGCCTCGAGCTCGACCTCGGCCGGCACGCTCTCGAACAGCTTGCGCGCGTCTTCCAACCGGCCCACCTGGTACAGCGCGGTCGCCTTCAACATCTTCAGCGGCCACCCAGGCGCCTCGCCACCGGCGTCGTCGATGATCTGCAGCGCTTCGCTCCCCCGCCCCGCTTCGACCAGCCGGCGAGCACGTCGCTCGGGCTGGTTCCACACCAGCAGGGCGCTCACCGCCCCGACCGCGAGTAAGATCGCAAACGCCAGCAGCCCCGCTTTTTGCGCCTGCCCGAAGGCCGAGCGTGGGGCCTCGTCTGGGGGCGTGAGCGCGTGGGCCTCCATCAGCGACGAGAGCGTCTTGGCCAGGGGTATCGGCGCGATGGTCAGCCGGTCGATGACCTCTTGCGCCGTCTGCGGCCGCGCCTCTGGCCGCTTCGCCAGCATCGAGCTCACCAGATCAACCATGCGGGGGAAACTCTCGAGGTGGGGCGCGACCAAAGTCAACGCGCGAGGCTCGGCGTGAATGTGCTGGCTGACGAACTCGCTGGGCGAAGGGCCGCTGAACGGGTGCGCTCCGGTCAACATGCGATAGGCCAGAACCCCCAGTGAATACACATCACTGCGAGCATCGAGCGGTTGACCCATCGCCTGCTCGGGCGACATGTACTCGGGCGTACCCAGCACGAACCCCACCTGCGTCACGTGGCTGCCCTCGTCAGGGGCCGCGAGCCGCGCGATGCCGAAGTCGAGCAGCCGGGCGGTCTCGATGCCCTGGGTGTTCTTCGAAAGCGTCACGTTGTCGGGCTTGAGGTCGCGATGAACGATGCCGCGCTCGTGAATGGCGCTCAAGCCGTGCGCCAGCTGCAAGATGATCGCCTCGGTGCGCTCGATCGATAGCGGCGCTTCACGCTGCATCACCGACTCGAGCGATTCGCCCTCGACGAGCTCCATCACAAGGCAGGCCGACAAACCGTGGTGGCCGAAGTCGATGACCCTCACGACTCCCGGGTGCTCGACCGACGACAACAGCAGCGCCTCGCGACGAAACCGCTCACCGACGTTGGCGGTCAGCGGCAAGTCTTCGCGCAACACTTTGAGCGCGACCTTGCGACCGAGCGACACCTGCTCGGCCAGATACACCAGGCCCATGCCGCCACCGCCCAGGAGCTTCTCGACGCGAAAGCGCCCATCGAGCACCAGGGTGCCCGCGGTCAGCCCGGGTTGGGCGGCGAGGTGGGTGTGTGCCAGGGTGGCCTCGGGCTGCATTTCGCTCTCTTCTATCTGGTTTGCTTCGTCACAATTCAACCCGAATGGCGCACTTCACCGAACGCGCCAGGAAACACGATTCATGCGCGCGATGGTGCAGCTTCTCGAGCACCTGCCGCTCGGGCATGACCGCCGCGGTCACCTTGGGTCGCAGCACGACTTGCGTCATCGACCACCACCCCTGAGGGTCGGCCTCGAGCAGCCCTGAGGCCTCGTCGGCATACGAGTCAAGCTCGAGGCCTTCTTGCGCGGCGAAGGCCAAAAACCAGAGCATGTGACAGCTCGAGAGCGCCGCGACGAAGCCCTCTTCAGGGTCGACGGCGGCTTCGGTCGAGAGCGGCGTCGGCACCCGCAGTGGAGAAGCTGAGGCGACGACGGTGGTGCCTCCATCGAATTTCCACACATGCTCGCGGCGATATTGGCTGTCGCGAAAAGACGAATCACCGCGTACCCATTGAATGGTGGCCGTGTGCGTGCTCATGGCCTCCTGCGATGCTCTCTTCGGCCGAGCGCGTCAAGCGAGCTGAGTTGCAATTGAGCAGGCAGGTGAGACATGACGTTCTCGTGTCTCGAATCCTCGGTCTTCTGCTGTGTCTGTCGCCCTCACTGGCCTGGTGTTGGGGGTTCACGGGGCACCGCATGCTCGCCAAGCACCTGCAAGACCCGTTGCCTGCCAATTCGTGTTTGCGCCAGTGGTACCAGGCGCACCAGGCCTTCGTTTGGCAAGACCACGCCTGCGACCCCGACCGGTGGAGAACGGGTGACAGCGCTGCTGGGCCCTTCGACCCGAACGAAGCCCCGAGGCATTTCTTGGAGATCGACTGGGCGCAACCCGTCTCATCGTACCCGCGCGACTACGCGGCGGCGCAGGTGCAGTTCGGCCAGTACGTCATTCGCAATGGTCAGGTGCCGTGGCGGGTCGAGCAGATGTACGGCGTGCTGGTGAACGCGTTTCGCTCGGGCGACCAGAACGCGATCTTGAACAATACGTTTTGGCTCTCGCACTACGTGACCGATTCGTTTTCGCTGCTCCACGACACCGAAAACTTCGACCCGAATAGCGGCCTCCATTCTCGGTGGGAGTCAGACATGATGGGCGTGTCGTCGAACTTGAATGCGATTCAGGACCTGGCCGCGACGCTGTACGGCACGCCGGGCATTGCTGACGCGAAGAACAACATCTTCGACTGCGTGATCGTCGGCAACGGCCTGGTGCCGCAGCTGATTGCAGCCGACCGAGCGGCCAGCGGCGATGGCGGTGTGTACGACAAAGACACCTACAAGCTGCCGGTGCTCTTCGACTTATCGAAAGATTTTACGGCTCGACGCTGGGCCGATGCAGAGACGGTGTTGGCATCTCTGATCTGGACGGCGTGGGCCCAGGCCGGCAGCCCCGAGCTGCTCGGCGCCGACGGCGGGTTCTCGAGCACATGCTCACGCGCGCCGCCCAGCGGTGAAATCGTCATTCGCGGCTTTCCAGTGCCTGGGGGGTTCACGCACCCAGGCGATGGGGGCGTGGTGTTTCCTCCGCGTGATGCGGGCATGCCGCAGGTGGGCACCGATTCGGGCGTCGACGTGCCCGACGCAGGCTCGACCGACGGCGGCGCAGGGGGTGGCCAGGGTGGAGGCAGTGGCGGCGGCGGCGGAGATCAACCCCCCGTGGGATGCGGCTGCTCGCAACTCGAAAGCTCAGCGCTGCTGCTCGGAGCTTTGGCGATGGTGCTTCGTCGCCGACGTCACTTGGCGTGAGAGCCTTCGCGCTGGTGAGTTGTCTGGTGCTCTGTGCCTGCCGCGATGGAGGCGAGCTTCACTACGAGCAGGCGCGACGAATTCACACGCAGTTGGTGTCGAAAGCGGAGCACCCGACCTCGCCTGCGTTCGACGCCGTGCTCAATGAGCTCAAGCAGGTGCCTGCAGATTCGAAGCGGTTTGCCGATGCGCAGCGGTTGCGAACGGCGATTGAAGCCGTGCGGTCTCCCGTGAGGCGACCCCTGGCGGTGGCGCACCGCGATGACGCGACGCTGCCTCCAGAAGTGGCGGCACAGGCGAGGGCGTGCGCGGCGCTCGCGCAAATGATGGGGCGCGATGGCGGAGCGACTGCTTCAGCGATGAAGGCCCTCGATGATTGCAGGGCGAGGGTCGATGCGCTCGACGAGGCCGCGGCGCACCGCGAAGAACCGCCGCCGTAATCGGGCGCTCAGTGCTTGAGCTGCTGGTGGCCTTGAGGGCCCTCGATGCCGTGGCTCATCACGAAGCTGTAGAGTGGAAAATTGTCATCTCGGGTGCCGCCCACGCACTCGAACAGCCAGGCGTTGCGCTGCGGCTCTTCGAGGTCTGGCGAGGTCTGAACGAAGAGCACGTCTGTGCGCTCGATGACGATCTCAGCCACCAAGACCTTGCCCAGAATCGCCTGGCACACCGCCCGACCATCGTCTTCCTCGAAAAAATCCCAGTGGAGCGCCTCGTGATCGAACACCGACATCTCCCCGGCGCCCGCGCGAATGACGCAATTGCTGTGGTCCTGCAGCCACTTCCAGAACAGGTCGAACGTCAGCGGCGCAGGGGTCGAGGTGCTCGGCATTCACTGCCCTTACCTGCTCGGTTGATGCTGCGCGAGCGTTCGATGCGCGACGCAAAAGGCTGCGACTGCACCGCGCCCACCCGCGACGTGGCGAGCACCGCATCACGCCGTTCGACGAGGCTTGAGTTCGATCGGCGCCCACCGTTCGGAGCCTCACCGCTCGAAGCCTGTGGGCCGCAGCGTCGCAAGCGCTTGAAATAACGTCATTTCAGAGGGTTTCGAGGCGCTGTGACCTGGGTCGATACAAGCGACGGCCCGGCTGGCTCCTCCCTCTCAAAACCTCTAGTGTGCCGCCGCCGATGTACGTCGCCCCCGCACACCCTCATGAGAGCCGTTCGCCATGACGTCGCGCGCCGACTCGATGTTGGGGCGAACGCTTGGCGACTTCATCGTTCGCGAGCGAATCGGCTCGGGCGGCGTCGGAGAAGTATTTCGCGCCGAGCAGGTGACGTTGGGGCGCGAAGCGGTGATCAAAGTGTTGTCGCGCAACCGCGAGCTGAGCACGCCCGCGGCCGATCGGTTCTTGCGCGAAGCCCGCTTGGCCTCGCGGCTCGATCACCCCTTTGCCGCGCACATCTACGCCTTCGGTGCAGAGCCCGACGGCATGCTGTGGATCGCGATGGAGCTGGTTCGGGGCATACCCCTCGACCGGTTGATCTCGACCCAAGGCCCCCTGCCGCTCGCCCGCTTCGTGCCATTCTTCGAGCGCCTCGCCGAGGTGCTCTACGCGGCGCACGAGCAGGGCATCATTCACCGCGACGTGAAGCCGGCCAACGTGATGGTGCTCAGCCGCACCGGGAGGCTGCTGCCGAAGTTGCTCGACCTGGGCATCGCGCGGGCCGATTCGTCGTCGAGGCCGGCCACCCAGTCAGTCGCGGTCGACATCGAGACGCTCTCCGACGAGCCGGTCGATGATGGCGCGCTGAGCACCAGCGGTGAGCTGATGATCAGCAAGTCGAGAGACGCAACGCTGGCGGGCATGGTCATCGGCACGCCCCACTTCATGGCGCCCGAGCAGTGGAGCGACGCCTCGAGAGCCGACGTTCGCAGCGACGTCTACAGCCTGGCGATTCTCGCGTACCAGGCCATCACCGGGCGGCTGCCGTTCAAAGGGCACTCGCTTCGCTCGATGGCGCGGGCGCACGCGAAGCATGCCCTCCCAGAGTTGGGTGAAGGCCTGCCAAACGCCCTCTACGCGGTGCTGGCGAAGGCGACAGCGAAGCGGCCCGAAGATCGCTACGCGAGCGCGCTGGAGCTCTCGAGCGCGCTGCGGGTGGCCTCGGGGCTCGAGTTTGAAGCCGCCTCGCTGCCGCAGCTCGATGATGGGCTGCGCGAGACGGTGTTGGCGCAGGCACCTCAGCCGATCGCCGAGGCGGTGGCGATGCTCGAGGGTGCACGGTCGCCGCGGCAAGCGGTCGACGCGGTGTCGGCGGTGCAGCGGGTGGTCACCCGGCACCTGGCGATGATGGCGTTGGCAGCGCGGGCTCGCATCGGCGCTGGAGGCGAAGACGACACCGAAGAGGTGCTCGGGTTGATCAAACGCGCCGCGGCCGGTCGCATCGATGACGATGCGTGGCGGGCGCTGACCGTTGGGCTGGTGCAGCCCTTCGCCGATCGCCGCGATGCGCACCCGGTGCCCGAGCTGGTCGCGGTGTTCTTCACCGGCGATGGCCGAACAGGCACCGGCGCGTTGGCGCTCGAGCGGCTGGCGCAGCTGCCATGGCCAGGGCTCGAGGCAGCGCAAGACGAGCTGATTGCCTTCTTGCACCAGGCGATACCCGCGGCGGGGCAGGTGCTCTCGACGCTGTCGTTCTTGTTCGACTACTCGCTGGTGGTTCGCCGCAACGACGCCGAGCGTTGGATGGGCACTCGCCGCAGCCGCCGGGTGCCGCAAGACGTGCTCGGGCCGCAGCCGGTCGACGGAGAGGTCGCGCTGCTCAACTCGGCCGGGTCGATGGTGTTGACGTTGTCTCCGTTGGTGCAGCTGATCGCACCGAGTGGAGGCGCGATCGAAGAGCTCTTTTACTTCGACGGCCCCGGTCGGCACGGGGCGAGGCTGCTGGCGTTGCCGGGGCCCTTCGAGCGGCAAGACTCCGAGCTGTGGGGCTGGTTCTCGCAGAACATCACCGACGTGCTGGCCCCGGTGCACCGGGTGGGGCGCGATGAGCACGAGCCGTACAAGGGGTTGAGCGCGTTCACCGCGCACGACGCCGACAATTATTTCGGCCGCGAGAAAGAAGCCCAGGGCTTCGCGAACCGCATGCGGGCTGAGCCTTTGCTCGCGGTGGTCGGGCCTTCAGGGGCTGGCAAGTCGTCATTCATTTCGGCGGGCGTGGTGCCGCTGTTGCCCAGGAGCTGGCGCACGGTGGTGATGCGGCCGGGCACCTCTCCGTTGGCGGCATTGGAGAAGCGGATGATGGCCGAGAAGCTCGGCGCCGAGGGGCTGGCGGCCAGGGTTCGGCGTGACCCGTTGGCGCTGGCCAATCACGTCGCAGGGGCGTTGGCGCCGGGTGAGACGCTGCTGTTGGTGCTCGATCAATTCGAAGAGCTGGTGACCCTGTGCGCCGACGTTGAAGAACGTCAGGCCTTCGCGCGCGCGGTCGCCCATTCGGCCGATCTCGCCGGGAGCCGGGTGCGGGTGGTGATGACCCTGCGCGACGATTTCTTGATTCAAATCACGCAGTTGTCGGCGTTTCGAGATCGCCTGTCGAGCGCGCTGCAGTTGCTGGCGACTCCGGCGCCAGACGATTTGATGCGCGTGGTGATTGAGCCGGCGCGGCGGGTCGGGTTCGGGTTCGACGACGAGACGCTGCCAAAGCGAATGGTCGACGCGGTAGCCGAACACTCGGGCGCGTTGGCGCTGCTGTCGTTCACGGCGTCGCAGATGTGGCTGTTGCGCGACCGGCACCTGCGGCAGATGCGGGCGAAGACGTACGAGGCGATTGGCGGCGTGGGCGGAGCGCTCGCGAACCACGCCGAGCGCACGCTGGCGCAGCTGGCGATGCCGCAACAGCGGCTGGTGCGAGAGGCGTTTCGCCAGTTGGTGACGGGCCAGGGCACCCGCGCGGTGCTCTCGCGAAAGGAGCTGCTCGAGGTGCTGGGCAACGACGCGGCCGCCGACGAAGTGCTCGAGACGTTGGTGAGCGCGCGGTTGCTGATTTCGGGCGAGGGCGATGGGCACGAGACGCGCACCGAGCTGATTCACGAGTCGCTGATTCATTCGTGGCCGCGGTTGGTGGAGTGGCTGCGGGAAGATGCCGAGACGGCGCGGCTGCGAGATGCGCTGCGCTCGTCGGCGCGGCACTGGCTCGAGCGCGGCCGACCCCGCGGGTTGCTCTGGCGCGAAGAGACGCTGGCTGAATTTCAGCTGTGGCGCGCGAGGTTCAGTGGTGGCCTGACCGAGGCAGAGCGTGCGTTCGCTGACGCGAGCGTGCGGGCGCAGGCGAGGGGTCAGCTGATTCGGCGCGCCTTCGCCGCGGCCGCGTTCGTGGCGTTGGCGGCGGGGCTGGTGGTGGTGGCGCAGGCGTACCGTTCGGCAGAGGCAGCGCTTGGCGAATCACGGGCGAGCGCGACCAAGGCCCAGCAGCGGCTGGCGAATTTGCGGCAGGAGCAGGGGCGGTTGGCGATGCTCGAGAACAAGCCGCTCGAGGCGCTGGCCTATCTCGACGCAGCGCGCACAGCGGGAGCGCAGGGGCCGGCGCTCGACCACATGCTGAATTTGGCGACGTGGCTGACGCGGGGTGAGATTCGCAGATTCGGCGAGGCTGACCCGAGCACCGATGATGTGCTGTCACCCGATGAGAAGACGCTGGCTATTTTTCACGAGGGGCATGTGACCTTGTGGGACGTCGCCAGTGGCGTCATCAGGTCTAAGATCAAGACTGCGGCCGTCGCCGGGGCGTTCGCGCCTGATGGGCAGCTGGCGCTCATCAACCCGGAGGGCACTCTCGACTTTTTCGACCAGACCTCGGGCGCGCTCAAGTCGAAGATTGAGATCGGGAAGGGGACGTACTTCAGCGTCGAGTTCGATTCTCAAGGCAAATTCATCGTGCTGTCGGGTGTCGGGGATCAGGTTCGAATTGTGCGACGATCGGGTGAGGTTATCGCGACGCCGGCTGCCCCGGGCGCTCTCCGACTCTCCACCAAACTCAACCAAGACGGACGTGTGGTCGCAATCTTCGCCGGTCCGTCTGTCGCCACACCAACTTCGCTCCGAGATGTGAGGTTGGTGAACGTTGAGACAGGCGCACTCGCCTTCAAGATTCATCTTGATGACCCGGCGAGACAGGTCGTCTTTGGCCCTCTCGATCGGTTCGCGATCGCCGATTCGAATGGGCAGCTCTCGATGGCAAATGTGGGAACCAAGCGGGTCGAGTGGCAACGCCGTGAGCACGCAGGCCCGATTCAAAGTGTTTCGTTCAGCCCTGGCGGTGACCGATTGATGTCGTTGGGGTTCGACGGCAAGGTTGTCATCTGGGATGCGACCGATGGTCGAAAGCGACAATCGGTGACACTCGCTTCGGGCCCACTACGTGCTGGGTTCTGGTTGGACTCACGATGGATCGTCGTGCAGCTCCCCGACGGCGTGCTTCAGAAGGTCAATGTCGAGACCGGCGAACGTGATTGGCGATTCGTCGGTGACGCCGCTCGCGCGAGCGTATGGAGAACTTCAGATGGCGCGACCATTCTCACCAGCGCCCCGAACGGAGTCATTCGCAGCTGGGATGCAAGCACGTCGGGAGGCAAAGCGAGGTTGGCCGGGCATCACGTCAACTCAGTGTTTGGGTCAGGCGTCGCGACAAACCAGGCCGTAGCTTCGAATGACGGCTGGTTCGTACTCGGCGTCGATGATGATTCGACCACTCTTGTAAGAGCGAAGGGGGCGTTTGGAGACGGTGACGTTGCAGCGCAGATAAGTACCGACGGAACGCATTTAGTGCGGGCCCTTGAGCGAACAGTTCAGGTGTTGAATGAGAAATCGGGCTTCGAGCTTACGCAAACGCTCACGGACACGAGTTCGATTTTTTCGATAGCCATCGACGCCGCGGGGTCGCGTATCGCAATGCAAACGGACTCTGGAGAAATTTCACTTTGGAGTGGGACTCCATTCACCAAGGTGGCGACAATCTCGGCTTTGGGCAGCGACAGACACTCGCCAGGCTTTTTCGTGAACGACGAATTGATAACCGGTTCGACGACAGGCGTATTGGAGAGATGGGATGCGAAGTCGGGTCAGTCGGTAAGCCGCAGACAGGCTTTCAACTCGCTCATTCTTCCGCTTCAATCGTCGGTCCCCGATCGGTTTTTCGCCGTCACACTGAATGGCGCCATTCAGGTTTGGTCGTTGAATGCGAACTCCCTCATCACAGAAGTTCCGGGGCTTGGGGTTCTGCCGCTCGCGGTCGAAATGGACCCCGCTGGCCACTTGCTCTCGGAATTCACGCCTGATGGATCTTGGTCGACCTGGGATCTGCAGGAACATCGGCTTTTAAGCCGAGTCATCACAATTGGGCCTTTGCGAGATGCTGTCACTAGCCGAGGAACTGTTGCGCTTGTCAGCCACGAGGGCTCCCTCGTGGCATGGCCCGCGATCGCGCCTTCTTTCTCTGCGGAGCAGACTGCTCGGGCGGTGCGATGCGGCCCGAGCGAACTTCGCGATGATCGGCTCGAGGAACGGGACGCTGACAGACTTCTGGCATGCGCGTCGCTGCCGACTCGCGAATAGGCGTCAGGTTACCGCCGGCTTTCGAAGCGCCAGAGAGCTGACGTCTCAACCTTTGGTTTTCATGCCGCGTCCATCTGGACTGTTTCGTGCTGATACCCCGCGTTCTCAACCACGACGGAGGGTTCGCGATGGCGCCCAAGAAAAAATTACTCACGTTGAACATCACCAAACTCAAAGCCCTTAGTGATGACGAAGGCAAAACGGTACAGGGAGGGAGTGGGACGAACTCGACGACTTGCGGAACGACCTACTGCCCCAAAAGCGGGTAAGCCAAAGGCGTGAACGGCTCGCTCGTTCACGCCTTTAGTTGCTCAGCGAAATCACACACCCCTCAATCTTCTTGAGCGCCTGTTTGAGCACCATCTGGCTCAGCGACTCTCCGTCGATTGAAAAGTCACCCTTCAATGCCTTGCCCGAGTCGCCCTTGACCGACAACCCGTCGGTGAGCGAAATCTGGCTGCCGTGCACGATCGCGTCGGGGTCGACCTTCGCCGTGCCGCCAATCGCGACGATGCTCTCGGTGACCTCGGCGCCGGCTTCGATCAGCACGTCACCCTTCACCGCCAGCACCGACTTCACCTTTGCGCCCTTCTTCACCGTCACCTTGCCCTGTAGCGCGATCACATTCTCGACCGTGCGACCGCTCTCGATGACGATGTCTCCGCGCTTTTGCATCACATCGCCCTTGCCGACGCTGATGTGACAGGTGTCTTTCTTCGCCGCCTCGTCAGCCATCGCCGTGGTGCTGCCCATCGACACGACTGCCATCACCAAAAGAGCTCGCATAGGGCCGCCCCGTACGTCACCCTGGGCGAACGATTTCGTCGGCCGCCCAACCAAGCCGCCTCGCCAACGACGGGTCATCGCGGGTTCGCCAAATGAACCCGTCGAGCAGGTAGTGCGTCGTCTGCGGGAGCGCCAACAGCGGCACGATCAACGACATCGCCACCGCACCCAGCTCGAAACCGCCCTCGCCAAAGAACATCGGCCGCTCGTGCCAAACCAGCCTGTCCCAGGCGAGCTCCTCGGCGAAGGCGAGCATCACCAGAAAGCCGCAGAATACGGGCACACCAAAGCGGAGCACGACACCGAGCGCTCCATAGCCGCCCTCGTCGCGCCGGCGTTGCATGTACCGAAACAGCATCACCAGGTACGGCACGCCGTGCAGCACGACGTTCATCACCGTGAACGAAAAATCATCGCGCGCCAGCACGATGCCGCCGACCCAGGCCACCCAGGTCGCCGCGAGCAGCGTCACCTTGCCCGCATGCACCGAGCGCCGAACGAGGGCCCAGGCCAGCCAGCCCACCAGCACCACCGCGTTGAGGCCGAGCGCCCACGTGCCCACCCACCGGGGCAGTGACGGCACGAAGTCACCCTCGCGAAACCACCAGAACGACCGCGGCAGGTTCGCATGCCACCACACCACCGGCCCGAGCGTCGCGGCGTACATCGTCAGCGCGTCGAAACGCAGCTGCGCCACCGTGCTGCCGGCCCTCCGCCCGTACAGCGTCATCCACCCGGCTTGTTGCCGAACGAAGTGCCAGACCGCGACATAGGCAAGCACCCGCCAGAAGAGCTCACTCGAGACCTGATGCACGGTGACTCCAAGGGCGTAGGCCAGCAGCGGAGCGCCCGCGTACAGCACCGGCCTGCGGCGCAGCTCGTCACCATCGAGGTAGACCCGAAACACAGTCGACCACACGTGCGCGACGTCGATGCCGACGACGAAGACGAGCCAGGCCCATGGAGGTGTTTCTCCGACCACTCCCCACGTTGGCGCCAGGAGCACGACGAGCGTTGAGACGAGCGCGCTGCCGGCGAACATCGCCAGGTCGGTGCGGCGACTGAAGAGCCAGGCGCTCACCATGAGGGTCTCGCGGGGTGATGTCGCAGCATTGCGTACACGTTGAAGAACAGCAGCGTCGGTCGAACCCGAATGGTACCGTGCCGCACCATTTATGGGGGTTTTCGAGTTCGTCGTCAGTGATGGCCCGAGCAAGGGCGAAACGATCGCGTTTCCCGCGAGCACGTTCGTGATCGGCTCTGGCGCCGATTGCCAGCTCCGTTTCGACGCCTCCCTGGTGCAGCCCCGTCACGCCGAGGTCTCAGTGCTGGGTGACACGGTCTCGGTGCGAGACCTGACCCAGCACAACCTGGTCTGGTTCAACGGCGAAAATCGGCCCGAAGGGCTGCTGTCTCCGGGCGCGTTCGTGCGCCTCGGGGGCATTGAGCTGGTGGTTCGCCAGGCGGGGCAGAGCAGCCCGAGCGGCACGATTTCGACTCCGACGCCGATGCGCGCCTCTCAAGTGGCGAAGAACCCCTCGAAGGGCAGTGGCCTCAAACCGATACCGCTCGACGCCACCGCGAAACGACCGACGCCGTTTGCTTCGGCGGCGATGCACGCCGAGCTGGGGGCGGTGCAGGCGAAGGTGCAGACGCCGGCGGGCAGGCCGGTGGGGCAGCCGGGCTCGCTGACCGAGCTGGCGCCAGGCATCACCATCGATGGCCGTTATCTGATCATCAACAAGATCGCCGCGGGCGGCATGGGTGAGGTCTACAAGGCCGAGCACGTCGAGCTGGGCAAGTTGTTCGCGATCAAGGTGATGCTGCCTGAGCTCTCGCGCGACGCCGAGTTCGTGGCCCGTTTCAAGCGCGAGGCGATCTCGGCCAGCCGCATCGGGCAACAGAACATCGTCGACATCTCAGACTTCGGGCAGACCGCGAACGGCCGCTTCTACTTCGTGATGGAGTTTCTCGATGGCCTGACGCTGGCCAGCGTGACCCACCGAGAGGGCGCGATTCGGGTCGAGCGCGTGCTCAACGTGGCGTTGCAGGTCACGCGCGCGCTCGCCGCGGCGCACGCGCAGGGCATCGTGCACCGCGACCTGAAACCCGAGAACATCATGTTGTTGCAGCGCCCGGGGCAAGCCGACTTCGTGAAGGTGCTCGACTTCGGCGTGGCCAAGGTTGCCGCGGGGCACGGCCAGGGCGGCCACACCGCGATCGGCATGGTGGTTGGTACGCCTCAATACATGTCACCCGAGCAGGCCAAGGCGATACCGGTCGATGCGCGCTCTGACATCTACTCGTTGGGGTTGATCTTCTACGAGCTGCTGACGGGGCGGCCGACCTTCAGCGCCGAGACGCCGTCGATGTTGATGGTGAAGCACGTGACCGAGGCGCCTCCGCCATTCGCGAAGGGGCCGTTGGGCGAGGTGCCAGTCGAGCTTGAAGCGCTGATCTTCAAGATGCTCGAAAAGGAGCCCGACGCGCGGCCACAGACGATGGAGCAGGTCGTCACCGCGCTCGACACGATGTGGGCGCGCTTCAAAGCGAATGACCCGACGTTGCGGCGCATTTCTGGCGAGTTTCCCGGGGCGTCGGCTGCTCCGGGTGGCCCCACGTCGGGCAAACGCGGTGCCCTGGCGACCGATTTCGCCGGCAAGCCCGCGCGGGTGACCAAGACGCCGGCCCGGCCCTCGTCGAAACCGAAGGTGCGGTCGCCGGTCATCGAGCAGCCCGCGCCGAGCCCCGAAGACAGTCAGGAAGCGGTCGCCACGGCCCCACCCGACGCCGACGACGTTTTGGTTCGTCGCTCGCCCGTGCCGTACGTTGTGATCGCGGTGTTGCTGGTGATGGCGATTGGCGGCGGGGTGTTCTTGGCGCGAGGCAGCCCGGCTGCGACGAGGGCCGAGGTGCCGGTCAACGTCGAGCCCGAGCCAGCCGTGGCGGTGGTGGCGGCGAAGAGCCCTCCCGAGCCCGCGGTGGCGCCAATGGGAGTCGAAGTGGTCAAGCCACCTGCGCCTGCACCGGCCGGGGTGACGTTGACGTTCGAGTCGGTGCCTTCGGGCGCCGAGGTGTCGGAGGGCGATGTGTTGTTGGGTCGTACTCCGCTCTCGCTGACGCGCGAGGTGAACGCGAAGGCGACGCTGCGGTTCGCGTTGCCGGGCTTCGAAGGCAAAGAAAAATCATTCGGCTTCGTGAGCTCGCAGACGATGCCGCCCGTTGAGCTGAAAAAAGAAATCAAGCAAATCAAGACGCACAAAAAGTCGCCCGACGCACCGCAAGACGACTTGAAGGACTTTCAATGAGCCTCATCGCAATCGCCCTTTCAGCAGCATTGGCCGCCGCACCCGCGGGCTCTGCAGCGAGCCAGGCAGACAATGGGTTGTCGGCGACCGACAAGGCCAAGGCCAAAGACCTCTTCGGGGTTGGGCAGAAGCTCTACAAGGCCGAGCTCTACCCCGAAGCGATCGAGAAATTTCAAGCGGCCTACGCGATACGCCCCCACCCGGTCATCTTCTTCAACATCGCCAAGTGCTACGAGCAGCTCCAGGAGACGGGCAAGGCCATGCGCGCGTATCGCGACTACCTGCGGCTCAGCCCAGAAGCGACCGACAAAGACGCGGTCAACGATTCAATCGCGAACCTCGAGCGGCGCCTGAAAGAAAAAGGGCTGAATCAAATCATCGTGTTCGCCGACCCCGCGACGGCGAAGATCGAAATCGATGGCAAAGAGGTTGGCGTCTCACCCGCCTCGGCCGAGCTGGTCTCGGGCACGCACAAGATCGCGGTGAGGGCCCCGGGCTATGACCCGGTCGAGCGCACGTTCATCATGTCGATCTCGCGTGTGAGCGAGATGACGGTGAACCTGCGCGCGGGTGCGACGCCTTCGATACCGACCGCGAGCAGCGGCACGACGGGCACGACTGGCACGACGGCGGCGCCTCCTGGCTGGGGCTCGGGCACGGCCGCACCGGCGAACTCGGGGTGGGGCAGCTCGACGGCGTCTACGACCGGTGACGCACCGAAGAAAGACGACCTCAAGGTCGCGACGTTGACTCCGGCGACGACCGACACGGTGAAACCCGCGGCCGAGACGAGCCAGGTGGTCACGGCTGCGCCGGCGAAGAAGGGCCGGGTGTGGACGTGGGTCGCAGGGGGCGTGGCGGTGGCGGCGCTCGGGGGCGGCATCACGTGTGGCGTGGTCTCGAATGGAGCAGCGAATGACTTGCGCACGGTGCAGCATTCGCGCGCCGACGCGACTGTGCTTGCGAATACCTCGACCCAGTTCGCGACCGGCGCCAACATCGCGTACGGCGTCGCGGCTGGTGCGGCGATTACCGCGGTGATTCTGTTCTTCGTCGAGAAGTGAGCTCGCGGCAGAGGGCGAGGAGCTGCGGCGCGGCTTCGGTTCTTCGAGTCGTCTAGATCAGGCACGGGCGATTCGAGAAGCTCGAGGTGGAGCGCGCGGCCTTCGAGCAACTGAAGACCGAGCGCGTGGAGTTCGCGAAGCGCCAGCTGTGGCACGTGCTTCGAGCAGCCCAGACGCGTGCATGCAGCTCGCGGGGCGATCACGCTGAAGTGGCGGCTATCGATTCGAAGGGAGCGCGACGTGCCAACGCTCGGCCTGACCGGCCTCGTTCAAAATCAGCACGTTGTAGGCAGCGATGCCCTCGTCCGCGTCTCCTCCGGCGAAGTACACCTCTGGCTCGACGCGATACACGAAGCCGTACTTCCCTGCCCGCTCGGCGACGAACTGCAGTGAGACGCTGGTGGTTTGAAGGAGCGTCAAGAACGAAGCGGCGCGTGAGACGTGCTCATCGTCTTGACCATCAAGCCCAAACACACTGGCCGAGGGCGCCCAGGTCGCTCCCGCTGTGACGTAGGGCGAGCCGGCGTGCTCGACGGTGTGGCTCGCCTCAGGCAGGCGAGTCTTCCCTTCGAGCACCGTGTAGATGCTCAGTGACACGTCTTTGCCGGCGTCGTCGAGCTCGTACTTGAACTGGTTGACGAAGCTGGCCTTGACGTTGTCGGGCAAGTTGAGCCGGGTCTTCAGCTCTTTGCGAAGCCGCTCGCCATCTTTGACCGCGTACTTGACCCCATTCGCGATCGAGACCGCCTTGCCCGAAGCTACGTCGGCCTGCAGCCTCACCAAGGCAGCCACCAGCACCGGTGACTCGTCAATCGTCTCGGTCGCGAGAACTCTCAGTCGTTGAGCGCTGAGCGACGACATCGCCCCGGCTTGATCATCGAGCGTTGCCGGAGCCGTCGACACGGTGCTTCCACAGCCGGAGATCAGCAACGCAACGAGAGTGCTTGAGACAATTGAAGTTCGCATGAAGTTCGTTTCCTATGGGGTCGTCGAAAGAGCTCGACGAATCGACGCGCTCTACCCTCGCGTCGGGAAACGATGTTCTGACGATTTGATGACTTCTTCGTCAGGCGGGCCGCAACGCCTTGAGGGCCTTGGCGGCGAGGTCATATCGGCGCTCGACCTCGTCCCAACGCAAGGTATCGAAGAAGGCGTCGACGTATTTGGCTGCCGCCGCTCCGAAATCAATGGCGTAAGCATGCTC
This sequence comes from Archangium sp., assembly GCA_031367385.1. Classification (GTDB taxonomy): domain Bacteria; phylum Myxococcota; class Myxococcia; order Myxococcales; family Myxococcaceae; genus JAEUJT01. The sequence continues at coordinate 68,698 of JANLPS010000055.1, forward strand.
GTACATGTCGAGCACCAGCAACGGGAGCCCGGCGGCGATCGACTGGGTGTGATTACCGCTCCACGAGGTGATCAGCTCACCCGTGACCGTGTGCAGGCTGAGCGTGACCCACCCGCTGCCACCCGCCAGCGACAAGGCGGCCGAGCGAAACTGATCTTCCCAAGACGCGGGCAGCGCCCGAGCGAGGGCTCCGGTCTTCTTTCCGTCTCCGCCCAGATTGGCGAAGTACAACTCGTGCAGCGTCATTGAGTTGTGAAACAGCAGCGCTCTCTCGCGCAACCCGCTCACCAGGGCGCCGGGTGCGTCTGCCCTGAGGGCGGCCAGCTCATCTTCGACCCGAATCAGGTTCTTCACCGCCCCGGCGTAGTTGTTGTCGTGGTGTGAGACGAGCAGCTTCTCAGACAGCCCCTTGAGCTTCGACGGCTCGAACGGCAGCGGCTTGACCGTTCGCCGCGCGGTCGGAGCAACGCCTGCATCAGGCAGCGCCGCCATGATGAAAGGACCTACGACGGCACTGCTCAACAGCTCGCGGCGATTCATGTGAAGCCTTTCAGTGCGACGCCAATGGCGGCGCAAACAACGAGGGTACGGCCGAGGTTTTGCTTCAACGCGAACAGCATCAGAAAGGCGACACTGCACACGCCCGCTGCCTTCAAATCGAGAGTGCTCCATTGCGGCACCGGCATCGACACGGGGCCGGTAGCGAGCACGGTGACCTCGCCGAACAGCACGTGCGTGGCGAAGAACACCGAGAGGTTCAGAATCACTCCAACCACCGCGGCGGTGATGGCTGAGAGCGCTGCCGAGAGCTTGACGTTTTCGCGCATCGCCTCGACCCAGGGCCCGAATAAAAAGACCCAGAGAAAACAAGGCACGAAGGTGACCCAGAGCGTAATCGCCGCCCCGAGCGTCGCCGCGACCATCGGCTGCAAACCACCGGGCTGCTGGGCAGCGGCGGTGAACCCGACGAATTGCAGCACCAAGATCAGCGGCCCGGGCGTCGTCTCTGCCAGCCCGAGCCCGTCAACCATCTGCGCCGCAGACAGCCAGTGAAAATGGGTGACCACCTCCTGGGTGACCCACGCGAGCACGGCGTAAGCGCCTCCGAAGGTCACCGTCGCGGCCTCACTGAAGAGCACCGCTTCGCGAGTCAAGACGTCGTCACCGCCGCGCCAACCCCACACCGCCGCCACCGGAGCTGCCCACAGCGTCAACCAGATGGCCGCAGTTCGGACGCTTGCACGAAACACCGGCTTGGTGTGCTCGGCCGCGCCTTGCGCGAACAGAAGGTCAACCAGCGGGAGGTCGGCGAGCTGCCCCTGGCGGGCCGCGGGGGCCGTCGGTTTCGGCACCAGGCCGGCCCAGCCCACTGCGGCACTCAAGGCAATCACCAAGGGGAAGGGAGCCGAAAAGCAAAAGAGTGCAGTGAACGACAATGCCGCTACGACCAGTGCGCGGCGCGTTTGGAGAGCCCGTTTACCGACGCGAAGGACCGCCTCGACCACCACCGCGAGCACTGCGGCTTTGATGCCAAAAAAGAGCGCATCGACGATCGCGACACGGTGAAAGACCCAGTAAATGGTGCTGAGCCCCAACATCAACAGTGCACCCGGCACGACGAAACAGGCGCCCGCCACCAAGCCGCCTGGGGTTTTGTGAAGAAGCCAGCCAATGTACGTCGCGAGCTGCGCAGCCTCCGGCCCGGGGAGCAGGGTGCAGAAGTTGAGCGCATGTAAGAAGCGCTCCTCCGAAATCCACTTCCGGCGCTCCACGAGCTCGCGGTGCATCAGCGCGATTTGACCAGCCGGCCCTCCGAAGCTGAGCAGCCCGATGCGCAGCCACACGAAGAACGCCGCTTTGAGCGTGAGCGATACGGGCGGCGAGGTCATGGCGAGTCAAGGCAGCGTATCAGCGGCTCTCGAGCCTGATTCGAAGTCTGACGAACTCGTCATGAAAACGTCAGGAGTCACTGGTCATGACCCCGTGGCATGGCCTTTCGGTGCGTCTCGTTCAGAAATCAACGTTCGTTTCCGGGGCGGCACTCACGCTGAGCCTCGCGGCCTTGGCATGGTGGAGCTCGGCGTGGGCGCAGACGCCGGTGCGAGCCAACCGGGTCATTGCGCCCCCGAGCATCGATGGTGACCTCTCCGATGCAGCGTGGCTCGTCGCCGAGCCCTTTTCGGAGCTCACGCAGCAATTCCCAGAGGAGGCGACGGCTCCCACTCAAAAGACCGAGCTTCGAATCGTTTATGATGCGCATTCGCTGTTCATCTCGGCTCGGTGCGACGATGACCAGCCCGGCGAGATCATTGCGCGGCTGACGAGGCGAGACCTGACCAACGGCTCCGACGCCATCACTGTCGATCTCGACACACGAGGCGATGGTGCGAGCGCGTACCATTTCGAGCTTTCCGCCGCGGGCGTTCGACGCGACGGCATTCGATCGGGCGATACGACGATCGATTTTGATTGGGATGGCGTGTGGCGAGGTGCGGCCCGCAAGTCTGCTTCGGGTTGGTCGGCGGAGCTGGAGATACCTTTCGCGGCGCTTCGCTTCGACCAGAGCACGACACACCCCTTTCGCATTCAGGTCAGGCGATTCATCGGCCGAAGCAACGAAATCGACTCCATCGTCTACGTGCCCCGAATCGAGCACGGCGAGATGCTGCGGTATGCGCCCCTCGAGGGAGTCGCAGACATCCCCACTCCGCATGGGCTCTCGGTGACGCCCTTCGCGCTGATGAAGCTTCGGTACCGCACGGCCTCTGTCGGCATTGACGCGCCTCGTGGCACCGATTTCATACCCAGCGCCGGCCTTGACGCCCGCTTCGGGTTGACCTCGGGCCTCTCGCTCGACGCGACGGTCTTGCCAGACTTCGGTCAGGTCGAGGCCGACCCCGCGTTGCTCAACCTGTCGACCTTCGAGACGTATTTCCCAGAGCGAAGATCGTTTTTTCTCGAGGGCGCCGACGTCTTTTCGCTCAAGGGCGCCGACGGTGACCCAACAACCTCGCAGCTCTTCTATTCGCGGCGTGTCGGGAGGGGGCTGACCGCACCCGTGGTGCCAGGAGGCGGCGCGCTCGTCTCGCAACCCGATGTTGGGAGAGTCTGGGGAGCCGCCAAATTGAGTGGCCGTCTCGGAGACCGCATTTCGATTGGTCTGTTCGATGGGTTCACGGCCCGAGAGGAGGCGACGGTCTCTTCTGCAGATGGGTCACTGACGCAAGAAGGGCTCTCTGCCCTGTCAAACCACGCTGCGGCGAAGGTGAACGTCGCGGTTTCAAGTGGGTTTCAGCTCGGGGTGGCGCTGACCGACGTTCACCGGCTGGAGCCACCCAACAGCGTCGGGCTTGCCGGGCAATGCCCTGGTCAGGGGTACCCCAACACTTCGGGTCGCTGCACTCGAGACCAGACGACCGCTGCCCTCGACGCACGTTGGCGCAGCGCGAGCGGCGAATGGGCCGGCTCCGCGGTTTCGATGATGAGTCTTCAAGGCGATGGCCCTGCCCTGTTGCTCCGCGATGGTGCCACGGTGCGCGCCGGTGACCTCGGGGTCGGAGGACGCTTCGAATTGGCGAAATCGGCAGGAGCGCTCGTTCTCGACGCCGTCTTCGAGACCTACAGCCCCAAGCTCGACCTCAACGAGCTGGGGTACCTCCCGGGCCAGAACCTGCATCGACTCTTTCTTCGAGGGGGCTGGCGGCTCTTAGACGTCGGGCCGTTTCGCGAAGCGATCGTCGCGGGTGAAATCGGTGGCCGCCAGTCATGGGACGGCGTACCGATCGGCCGGGTCGTGCAGATCAACGCCTCAGCGACCTTGGCGAACTTCTGGACCACCTGGCTCGAGCTGCAGTGGTGGCCCTCGATTTGGGACAACCGCGAGGCGCATGACGGCACTCGCGTACAGCGAGCGGCGCAATGGGGCGCTGAATGGTCGATAGCCTCGAACCCCAACCGCACATGGACGGTCGCCGCCTCGGGCACGCTCCACACCACGTGGCGAGGCCTCGAAGGCGATGCAGAGCTCTCGTTCGCGGTCAGGCCCATTGACCGACTCGAGCTCAGCGTCGCGCCCACTTTTCTTCGCGTCACTGGAGACCCGCGTTGGCTCGAAACGACGACTGACCGAGAGCTTCAATTTGGGCTGCAAGACGCGCTCGCGGTCGGCGCGACGTTTCGTTCGACCTTCACCTTCGCGCCGAGCATGACGCTCCAGGTGTACGCGCAGCTGTTCTCGGCCTCGGTCGCCTACGAGCAGCTGTACGTCTCACGCTCGAATTCAGGCGGGTGGGTCGGCCTTCAGTCGCTGACCGCAGTCGCAACTCCGCCTGCGCAGTTCAACCAACAAGACGTCGTGCTGAACATGAACGTGGTGTTTCGCTGGGAGTACCGGCCCGGTTCGCTGTTGTACTTCGTCTTCACCCGCACCCAGGGAGCAACCCCGGTTGACTCCACCGCAACGAGCCCCCGAATCGATTTTGGCGCGCTCCGACGCGGCACCAGCGAAAACCTCTTCGTGGTCAAAGGCTCATTCAACTACAGCCGCTAAGGTCGGCTCGGCCGCATGATTCGCAGCGTGGGTTTGCCCTGCGACCCCGCAGAGAGCGGAAAAAACACGCGGTGGGTCGCGCTGTCGACGCCGACCGAGTGAGCGTTGTCGCCGATGCGCTGTGAATTGAGGAGCGCGAGGCCGGGCTGGCTCAAATCGAACACGTTCAAGTCACCGGCCTCGGCCGCGACGTACAGACGCTGCAAACCCGAATCAACCGCGAGAACGTCGGGGCCGTCACCGACCCGTGCAGTCACGAGGGTGTGCGCCCCCTCGAGCTCGACCCGCGCCAGCAAGGAGTTTCCTTCGCAGGCGATCAGCGCACTGTTGCCATTGGGGTGAAGTCGAAGGCCATGCGCGCCGTTGCAGCCCGGCAGCTCGAGTTGAGCGGTGATACTGGCCGTGGTGGGGTCGATCGCGACCAAGGCATCGGGGCCTTGAGCTCTGACAACGGTGATCCAAAAGAGCGAACGCTTCGAATCGAAGACCACGTTGCCGGTCTCGGTTCCCAGGGGTACCTGCGTGCGAGCACCCTGACCGGAGTCGGTGAGAATCGAGAGGGCTCCATCGCGCTGGTCAGAGACGCCGACCACTTTGTGAACCGGGTCCCATGCGATGCCGTCGGGGCCTGCTCCCGTGATGACCCGGCTGATCTCTTTGAGGGAGTCGCCATCGAGGATCACGACCTGGTTCGGCATACTGGTGACGAAGATACGGTGCGGCTCAGTCGCAACGGCGACCCCTCGAGGGGTATCGATATTGCCGACTCGTGCGACCACGCTGCCATCGTCGACATTCAAGACGTCAACCGCGTTGTCTCCCATGTGGGCGATGATCAGATGCGCAGCCTTCGAATCAATGTCTTGATAGTCGAAGCGGCTCGAGCTGCCCGGGAGCGCGACCTCCGCAACCGCTTGGAGCGCGAACGATGAGGCACCACCGTCGAGGTTGGTGACCGACTTCGTCGCAACGCAGCCAGGGGCCACTGCCATCAAGATGACGATTCGAACGAACGCGCTTGCCGGGGTCTTGGCAGAGAAAGCCATGCGCGAGATATGCCCTCTTGGCAGCCGGCAAGATTCTGAATTTTTCGTCAGACACGGGTGCCCTACTTGGGCCCAGCGCTGAAGCAATCGAAGGCGGTCACGCTCTCGGCCTTGGTCCACACGCCGACTCCGCCGCTGCCGTGAACCTGCGTTTCGCTGGTGTCGATGACTCTTTTGCCGTTGAAATAAACGGTCACTTGTTGGCCGCTCACTTCGACCCTCAAGGTGTGCCACGTCTTCGCGCTGACCTCGAGATCGATGCTCTTGATGGCGCGTCGCCTCCCCTTGACCACTTCGAAGACCGTCACGTTGCCCTCGCTCGCGTTGGCTCGAGCGAGCGCGTAGTTGTCGGTGTCTTTGAAGCGCCAAATGACGCCTCCCGCCTGGTCCTCTTGCCCAGAGACGAGCTTGAGGTGCGTCTCGACGAACCCGTCAGCGAAAGAGGGCCCGCTCATCACGCACCAGGGGAAATCGCCCTCGCCGACCTGTTTGAGCACGTTGGGCTTGGTGGGCGCCGTCGGGTCGACCTCGATGACCCAACGGGGGTTGCCCGAACCGGTCAACCCGCAGTGCCAACCGTTGATGGTTGCCCCAGGCTTGGCCGCATCGAAGGTGTCAGCTCCACCGCGTTGGCTCGGGGCAGCAAGGAGTGCAATCATCAACAGATGCGAGTTCATGGCGAGTGGAGTTGATATTCAACGACCTGAGCCGGTAATGAAAGCCACCATGCGCATCCTGTTGGTTGAAGACGACCGCAAGATTGCGAAAGCGCTCGAGTCGGGTCTGAGCGCCGAAGGGTATTTCGTCAGCGTCTCAGCGACGGGCGAAGACGGGTTCTTCGCCGCGAATGAGCAACGCTTCGACCTCATTCTGCTCGACTTGATGCTCCCCGGGCGCGGGGGGCTGGAGATCTTGAAGGCCCTCCGTGCCAGGGGGGTCGGCGTGCCGGTCTTGATTCTCACGGCGAAAGACGCGCTCGATGACAGGGTGGCCGGGCTCGACGCCGGAGCCGACGACTATCTGATCAAGCCCTTCGCATTTCCTGAGTTGTTGGCGCGCATTCGAGCCCTCGCCCGGCGTGGGTCAGCTGTCAGCGAGACACCGACGGTGCTCTCGATTGCCGACCTCGAGCTCGACTTGCTGGCGCGGAAGGTGACGCGCGGCGGGCGTGTGCTCACCCTCACCGTTCGGGAGTTCGCCGTTTTGGAATACCTGATTCGCAACCAGGGCCAATTGGTCTCTCGCGAGATGCTGACCCGCGATGTCTGGCAAGAGACCGCTCGCGCGACGAGCCTCGACAACGTCATCGATGTGCACATCGCGCGCTTGCGAAAAAAGGTCGACCCCGAGGGCGTTGTCAGGCTGATTCAAACGGTTCGGGGCGTGGGGTTCACTCTGCGCGAACACACCGAGTGAAGACTCCAGCGTTGAATGTGCGAACGCGTTTGACGCTTTGGTACCTGGCTGCAATCACCGGCGTGCTCCTCGTGTACTGCGGTGGGGTCTATTCGATGGTGCGGAGCAGCCTGTTCGACGTCATTGATCGACAGCTGCGGCAAGACATTGAAATCGCAGAAGATGACCTTGCGACGATGATCAGCTCTGACACCGACGAGGCGCAGGCCGCGGCTGATCGCGACCGCTGGCTGCTCGAGATCTGGCGCAATGACGGCACGCTCGTGCGCGCCTGGCCCTCGAGAGCCCCGCCGCCGCTCGGGCCTCTCACAGGGGGGTGCAGAACGAAACTCACGAGCTTTACGAACGTCACTTCAGCCGATGGGCTCGAGCTGAGGGTTGCCTGCCGCGAGGTCGCGAGGAGCGGCATGGTCATTCGGTCAGCTCGTTCAGCTGAGCGAATCTCAGACCAGCTCAAGCAGCTCGGTCTCCCGATGGCGCTGGGCCTGCCAATGGCTGCGCTCCTGGCTTCGGTCGGAGGCTTCTTTCTGGCGCGGCGGGCATTGCGCCCGATTCAAGAGATGACTGAGCTCGCGCGGGTCATCTCGGTGAACCACCTCGATCAGCGGCTCCCAGTACCGAACCCCCGCGATGAGCTTGGTCAATTGGCGGCGACCTTCAATCAGACCTTTGAAAGGCTCGAGGTTTCTTTCGAGCAGATGCGCCGCTTCACCGCAGACGCATCTCACGAGCTCCGAAGCCCTCTGGCTGCGATGCGCACCACCGGCGAGGTGGCGCTGAAGACGGCCAATGGAGAACACGCGTACCGCGAAGCACTCTCTAGCATTCTCGAAGAGATCGATTCACTTCGCGAATTGGCCGACGATCTGTTGACGCTGTCGCGGGCAGACGGCGGCCAGGTGAAGCCCGACCTCGAGATCATCGACCTGGCGGTGCTAGCGCGTGAGGTGAGTCACCAACTCGAGGTGCTCGCCGAAGAAAAAGGGCAGGCGTTGACGTTGGACCTCGGCACGAATGCCATGGTCGAAGCAGACCCTCGACTGCTCAGACGGGCAATCAGCAACCTCGTCGACAACGCCATCAAGTACAGCCCCAAAGGCACCGCGGTGCTGCTGCGCGTGCAACAAGAGGCGGGCCTGGTGACTTTGAGCGTGATCGACCAGGGGCCTGGCATTCGAGCCGAGTTTCACGAGCGTATTTTCGATCGTTTTTTCAGGGTCGACGAGGCGCGGTCACGACAGAACCCCGGGGCTGGTCTGGGGTTGGCGATCGCCCGGTGGAGCGTCGAGGTGAATGGGGGGCGGCTGCGGGTAACGAGCGATGGAGCTCGTGGGTCGAGGTTCAGCATCGAAATGCCCGTGCTTCGCATCAACGTGCGCCACAAATAGCCGCCGAGGTAGAGGGGCCCTCGCCGAGCGGAGGGCCTCAGCGCGGATCAGTGACACTGCTCGATCTTCTGAGTAGTCGTCTGCGTGAACTGGCAGAGAATGCCACTGCAGGACAAAACGAAGCCCTTGTTGCCGCACTGCGTGTCGGGCGCGATGCCCGAGATGCACAGGCTGCGCACGCACGAGTACTGGCCCTCGTACTCGATGCTGCCGTTCGAGTTCCAGTCGAAGTTGCCGCACTTGTTCGGTAACGCGAAGTACGTGGTATCTGACACTTTCGGGTTCGTGCCCGGGTCGCCATCGCAGGTATCAGCGTTGTTCGTCGCGTACCCCGGCTTGGTCACCGGGCCACCGCAGAAGCCGATCGGCGCGGCGTTGATGTCGCCGTACCCATCGCCGTCGTTGTCGACGTAGTACAGCGTGCACTGCATCGAGTTGCACTCGCAGGGCGCCTTGCAGCTCAAGTTGTCTGACTTGAGCCCAGCGCACTGACCGCCGATGCACAGCGCGTTCTTGTTGCAGCTCAGGTTGCCGCACACTGAGCCGCTGCAGACGTTCGAGCACGCGCCCGACTCACCACAGGTGCCGGGCGTGCACTTGTTCTTGGGGTCGCTGCCGATCGGCGCGTGGGTGCACAGGCCCTGGGTGTTGGCGCATGAGTCGCAATCACCCGTGCAGTCGCTGTTGCAGCACACATTCGCCGCGCAGTGCCCGGTGCCGCATTCATTGGGCGCGGTGCAGTTGGCACCCGGGTCGGCCTTCTTCACGCACGCGCCCGTCGTCTTCTGGCAATAGTGGGTTGAATCGCAATCGGTGTCGGCGCTGCACGAGGTCCTGCAGCTGTTGCCATTGCACGCGAAGCCCTGGCACGAGCTCGACACCGCGAGCTGGCACGACCCGTTTGCATTGCAGGTCGACTGGGGCTGCACCACGCCATCAGTGCACCCTGCCGTGGGGCCACACTTCGTACCGGCCTGGGCCACTCGGTCTGGAGGGCAGGTCGCGGTGTTGGCGACGCAGGTCTCGACCACGTCGCATTCGCCAACCGGGGGTCGGCAGGCCTGACCTGCGCACTCGCTGTCGGCGCAGTCGGCTTTGCTGTCGCCATCGTTGTCGATGCCGTCGTAACAAGAGCCCTTGTTGCCTTCGCCAGTGCCGCCGTCGAACACCGGGCCGGCATCACTCGGCATCGAGCCCGCGTCTTTGGAGCCGCCATCGACCTTGCCGCCTCCGTCGCGGGTGGTACCGCCGCCACCTCCGCCAGAGCCGCCACCCGTGCCACCGCCCGCATCACCTGGAACCGTGCCCCCACCGCCTCCGGTTTCACCGCCCACCAATGCGCAATGGCCAGAGACACAGACCTGACCCTCGAGACAATTGGCCTCGGTCATACAGGGAGCTCCGGTCAACGTCGGAAAGCAGCCCGGCAGAATCAGCGCAAAAGCGAGCGCTAAGCCTCCGGCCGGCACGAAAAAGTGCACAATTCGTCGCGATGTCATGGAGTTTCCCCAACGGGTACAGATGCGGCCCAAGAGTGAACAGTGTGTTCGCTCCGACGCGAACATTCAAGCGCCGCGCGTGCCATGCGCCCGCCGCACCGACATGTCTGGTGTTGGCGTTGATGGTGGGTCTTGCGCCCGCACTCGCCGAGGCACGCCCGCTGAGGGTGTTCATCGATGCGGGGCACGGGGTCACCGGCAACGACGGCAACCACGGCGCCTACTGCCAGCTCGAGAAAGACCACGCGTTGTCGGTGGCGCTGGCCTTGGCGAAGGCGCTGCCGGCCCTGGGAGCAGTCGAGGTCAAGCTGAGCCGCCAAACCGATTCGGGGCCGTCGTATGCAGCTCGAATTCACGACGCCGAGGTGTGGAGGGCCGACGCCATCATCAGCCTCCACTCCGATGCGCGAGGCATGAGCTGGCCATGGTCGCCCTTCGAGGGGCAATCGCTGGTCTGCCAGCGCAACTCGCTCGAGCCAGGCTTCGCGGTGCTGTGGAATGATGGAGGCCCGAAGAAGATCAACCAGGCCCGCGAGCGTCTGGGCCGGGCGGTGATCGAAGCGATGGTGAGCGCCGGGTTCACGCCCTATGACGGCCGCAACTACGGAGCGCTCTACCGCCCCGACCTGACCGAAGGCGGCTGGGTCGACATTCGGCCCCGCGGCCAAGACGTCTACTTTCTGCGCGGCTCGGCCACGGTACCCACGGTCATCATCGAGACCCACCACGCGCTCGACGTCGACGAGGTGGCTCGCTGGCAAGACCCGAAGACGGTGCAGACGTTCGCCGAAGCGCTGTGGGCGGGGTTGCAAACCGCCCTGAATCAAGACCCAGACCCTGGCCGGTAGCGCACCACCAGGGTCGACACGTCGTCGCGTTGCTCGAGTGTCCATTCTTTCACCGAGGCCATGATGCGGTCGCGCAGCGCACTGGGCGAGAGCTCGCCGCCAGCTTCGATGAGCGCACACAGCCGCTCGACGCCGTATTGCTGCTTCTGGCGATTGCGCGCCTCGAGCACGCCGTCGGTGTAGAGCACGAGCAGGTCTCCCGGCATCAACTGGAGCTCGGTCTCGGTGGTGAAGGGAGCCACGTCTGCCATGCCGCCCAGCCAGGTGCCCGGGGTGGCGATGAGCTCGCACTTGCGCGACTGGGCGCGCCAGATGATCAAGTCTTCGTGCGCTCCGGTGAAGACGAAGCGGCCGTCGTGAAAGTACCGCAAGAGCACCAGGGTGACGTGCTCGTCTTTCTTCATGCGCTTGCGAATGTTGTCGTAGAGCACCGCGTTCATCGCCTGGAGCGCCTCGCGCGGTGCGATGCGCGGTTGGGCGGCGACGATGCCCGCGAGCGTGCTCTGCGCCATCAGCATCACCAGGCCGCTGGTGAGGCCGTGACCTGCGACGTCGCCGACTCCGAACCAGGCGCCATCGGGGGTCTTGAGCACGTCGTAATAGTCACCACCGACCGACGCGACCGGGGTCATCGCAGCCGCGATGTCGAGCTGGGGAATGTCGAAGGTCTCGGGCAGCACCAGCTGCTGAATGCGCGCCGCGATCTGCATCTCTTGTTCGAGGGAGACCTTCTCGAGGGTGGCCAGGTCGCGAGCGACCACCAGCCGCGCCACCAACACCACACCCAGCGGCACCAGCAGCATCGAGGCGGCGAACATCAGCAACATCAGCAGGCGCTGCGTGGCGCGGGCGGCCTGGCCGAGCGTGGCCGAGAAGTGCTCTTCGAGTGGCGTCACCTGGGCGTCGATGGTGTCGACCCGCTCGACCAGCGCGGCGATGGCGGCCTGATCACCCGCCCTGACCCGCGCATGCAGCTCGTCGGCGACTGCTTGGAGCTGAATCACCGACTGGTCACCCTCGCGCCAGGTGTCGATGGCCTCGGCCATGAATGAGACCCGGCCGAAGAAGAGAAACAACCGAATCATGCCAGGCACGTCATCGGGGTGATTGCCGCCTTGCAGAAACCCATCGCGCGCGACGCGAAGGTCAGGCGCTTGGCTCGAGAGGGTCTCGCGGGCGAGGCGATCTCCCATTGGCAAAGCGAGCGATTTCGAAACCGCGGCGAAGGTGGCCTCGTCGTGATTTCGCGCGTACTCGAGCAGATAGAAAATGGCGTCTTTCTGACCCTTCGACCACAGGCTCTCGCCGGTGACGTACGAGCGCACCGACGACATGATCTCCATGCTCAGGGTGGCCATCAGCAGCAGCGCAGCGACGGCGGCCAACAGGGGCCAGAGCGTCGCCAACAAGCCACGCAGGTTGACCTTCAGAATTGAAGGGGTCACTCGGTCTGTATCTCGACCACGTTGGCAGCGAAGCACGAGAGGGCGAACAGACTCGCGCGTTGCCAGCGAATGTCTTTGCTCGAGTGCAAGATCACCCGGTACTGCTCGGGGTCAGCACGGGTCTTGATCTTCGAGAGCCAGGCGACGAATTCTTTGAAGCACGACGAGCTCATGAACTCGAGCTGTCGAAAGTCGACCTCGACCCGGGTCGCCTGACGAGACCGGGCGGCATCGTCGGTGGTGCTGAGCACGGTCGGCAGCAGCTCGCGCACGTCGTTCTCGGCCGACCCGATGAGGGTCAAGACCAGGTCGCTGGGCTCGCGCGCGGTGAGCGAGGCGTTGAAGTCGGGGGCCTGGGTCGAGAAAATGACAGGGTTCATGGTCAGGCCACTTTGGGGAGGTTGCTGATGGCTTCGATCGAAAGCTCACCGCTCTCGTCGTACGCGCTGCTCAACGACATCTGGCACTCGGCGACGATGCGCGCCAACCCCAACCCCGACTGCTCGGCGCTCTTCGCGCTCTCGTGCAGCATCTCTTGATACACCTTCGCGGGTTCACCGCCCTGCAGCCGGCTGATCTGCCCCCTCACCCTCGCGGCCGATTCACGGGTCGCCTGATTTCGGGTGATCAGCACCACGTGGTGGCTGTGGCACAAGTCGAGCTTGACCTCGAGTGAGGTGGTCGAGTCGGTCGAGTACCTGACCGCGTTCTCGAGCAGCTCGTGCACGGCGACCACCAACCCCGAGACGAAGTCAGGGTCATCGCGGCCATTCGACTCGACGAAACCCCGAACGAAGCGGCGCACATGGGGCAGCGTCTTCAAGTTGAGGTGCACGAAGACCGTGGCGAAGTGCTCACTGCCGGCCGGTTTCGTGAGGGGCTGCATGAGGGCGCTATCGTGCGCAATCGACCTGGGCCCGTCAACACTTCGGCGACATCAGACCAGCCCCAGCGGTACCGGCATGAACACGAGCACCGTGAGCACCCAGCAGGTGATGCAGGTGATTTTTCGGCCCACCGAGAGCGGCTGTACCTCATCGGTGGTGGGCGGGTGCTCGAAGCCGAAGACGCGGGTGATCAGAAAGAACCAGATCAACCACGAATAGCTGAAGAACAAGGCGAGCACGAGCAAGGCCGAGGCGACGGTGTGGCCAATCTGAACCGACTTGGGGCCGAACCACGCATGCACCAGGTGACCGCCATCGAGCTGACCTGCGGGCATCAGGTTGAGCATGGTGATCAGCATGCCGAACCAAGCGGCGAGGAGCACGGGGTGCGCATTGACGTCGAAGCCGTGCGGTACCGGGCCGACCAGCCCCCGCTGCGCGAGCAGCATCACCAGGTTGTCGCCGAAGAGGGTGCCGTGCAGCGCGGTGTCTTCAGTGGGGGGCGTGTGGTCGACGACGCTGCGGGCCCAGTCTCCGAGCGCGCCCGCAGCCGACCAGAGCGACATCTGCGAGGGGAACGTGTCGGGGGGGAGCGGGTTGGGCGAGACCGGCGAGAGCATGAAGCCGACGACGAGCAGCGGGAGCGCGACGGCGAGCCCGGCGAGAGGCCCGGCGGCACCGATGTCGACGAGCGCATTCTTGTTCGGCACGCGGCCGCGAAGGCGAATGACGGCGCCCAAGGTGCCAAACCCAAGTGGGAAAGGAATGAAAAACGGGAACGAGGTTTCGACGCCGTGGGCTTTGGCCATCGCCCAGTGGCCCATCTCGTGCGAGCCGAGAATCAGCAGCACGCTGACGGTGAAAAAGCCGGTGCCCCACAGCTGATCATCGAGCGCTTCACTCTCGACGCCGCCGTGCCACAGCCACAAAAAAACGAAGAACACGCTGACCGCGGTGGCAAGGAGCAGCGCCAGGTTCAGCCACCCACGTCGCATGCGTCGAACGCCTCTCAAGCTTTCTTCGAAGTGACTGATTGACAGGTTGCGCTCCGTCCATATGCTGCCGCGCCACTTTGGGCGGACATTTCTTTTCTTTCTTTCAAGGAGTAACCACATGAAGAACGTATTTTTCGCGATGGCATTGGCGGTCTCGGTCTCGGCGTGCACCTCGGTTGATTCGGCGACGGTGGCAGGCAACGAAGTGGTCGGCGTCGGCGGCGAAGCGGTGGCGGTGATTCAGGCCAGCTCGATCGGCTTCACCTTGATCTTTCACATCGTCGACATCGTCTCGTCAGACCTCGATCAGGTCGTGAACAAACTGCTGGTCACCGAGGCCAAGCAGATGGGCGCCTCGAAGATCGACCTGAAGAGCGCCAACACCACCCCGCGTCACGGCATCTTTGCGCTGTTCGGCGGCATCGTTGGTTTCCCGACGTCGACCGGCACGGCGATCGCGGTCAAATAAGGCCCGCACGCGCAGAGTGGTCTTCACCGAGGGCTCGTCTGCAGGTGCAGGCGGGCCTTTGCTGTGTCAGAGGGCGTTCGATGCGCTTCGTCTTTCTCAGCATGAGCCTGGTGCTGCTCGGGTGCCGGTCAGGTTCGACCGAGTCGTTGGTCTCCGAGGTCAAGCGGGTGCAGCTCGAGCGCGACAAGAAGCTGAACGCGTACCATGTGGTAGTCGAGAGCGAGCAAGGCGAGGCACGGGCGAAGCACGAGTTTTTTTTTCGCTCGCCGAACCGAAGCCGGGGCGTGATTTCAGCGCCCGAGCCGCTGACCCTGTCGTTCGATGGCGCCCGTTTCTACAAGCTGACTCCGGCCGAGAAGAAGCTCGAGATCTACGAGCTGGCCTTGACCCAGGAGAACGCGGCCTACTTTCTGGCCAGCACGTTCACCCCCTTCGTGCCCGAGGGGTACCGCACCTTGCTGTTGCCTTCGAGGGGGGTGACGGTGAAGAAGGTCAGCCATGCCAAGGCGGCCGACGCGGTCGAGGTGACGGTCTCGGTCGACGGGGCGACGGTGGTGTGGGTGCTGCGCTGGCCCTCGGGTGACGTGCTCTCGAAGCGCGCGGGTGAGATCGAGCTGACGGTCGACCAGGAGCACTGCGATCAAGCCCTTGGCCTGTGTGTGCCGAAACTGGTCACCCAGCGGCACAATGGGGTGGTTCAAGCGACTACCTCCCTGAACACCATCGAGCTGAACCCTCAGTTACCGAACGATTTCTTTACCTTGACCGCTCCAGTAGGCTTTCTTGTGGAGAAGCACGAGTTGGTCGAGACGAAAAGCGACGAACCGGTGCGGCAAAAGGCGGATGCGTCATGGCTGC
>JANLPS010000109.1:0-30586 GCA_031367385.1 Archangium sp.
GCCGGTACCGCCGGCCGCGCGCTGGGGCAGTACTTGAAGGTGCAGGCGCTCGATGGTGGGTACCGAGAGGTCGCGCAGCAGGTCGAGCGGTTGTCGGCGATGACCGAGCCCGAAGATGATCTGCCTCCGCCGCCCGCGAACCCGCAGCCCAACCCGCCCCGGGGCCCCGGGGGCAGCCGCAAAGTCGGCTACGTCTAAACCGCCATGAACGCTCTCGAATTTTTCGGGCTGACTGCCGAGCCGTTCAGCAACGCGCCGGTGAGCCGGTTCTATTTCAATGCGCCCCAGCACCAGCAGGCGTTGACCCGGTTGCTGCACGCGGTCAGCTCGATGAAGGGCCTCGCGGTGCTGGTCGGTGACATCGGTGCCGGCAAGACCACGCTCGCCCGCCGCATGCTCGATGCGCTGCCTGAAGAAGAATACGAGGCCGCGCTGCTGGTGATCATTCACTCCGGCATCACCGCCAGCTGGTTGCTGCGCCGCATCGCGCTGCAGCTGGGCGTCGAGAACCCCGCGCAAGAGAAGCTCGCGTTGCTCTCGCAGCTGTACCAGCGACTGTTGCAAATCTACGAGCAGGGCCGCAAGGCGGTCGTGCTGATCGACGAAGCGCAGATGCTCGAGACCCGCGAGCTGATGGAGGAGTTTCGCGGCCTGCTGAACCTCGAGGTGCCCGAGCGAAAGCTGATCAGCTTCGTGCTCTTCGGCCTGCCTGACATCGAGAAGAACCTGAAGCTCGACCCGCCGTTGGCGCAGCGGGTGGCCATGCGCTACCGCTTGGAGCCGTTCAACGCCGAGTCGACCGAGGCCTACGTCAAGCACCGCATGCGGTTGGCGGGGAGCGCGAAGCTGCCGTTTGCCCCTGATGCCATCATCGCGATTCACCAGCGCAGCGGAGGCGTCGCGCGCGTCATCAACACCTTGTGCGACAACGCGCTGTTCGAGGCCTTCTTGGCCCGCACCCCTGAAATTCGCGGCAGCCTGATGCACGCCATCGCCGACAATTTGGGCCTCGAGACCACCCGTTTGCCCTCGGTGAACGTGCCGGTGCCCGCTCCAGCGCCTTCGTCTCCGGCCCCCGCGTTCGTGCAGCAGCGCAGCCACCCGCCCGCTGCGGCGGCCCCGCCGGCGGCGCCGAAGATGATCATCTCAGAGCCCATCGGCACCGGAGTCGGGCAGGGAGCCTCACCGGTTGAGCCGGTGCCGAGCCCCCCCTCGCCGACGAAGGCCAAGAGCGGTGTCGACCTCGCGGAGATCGACCGCTACCTCGAGGGGCTGGGCAAGCTCTGACGGGAGTTCGTGATGCAGCAACGCAGACGTTGGCAAAAAGCGCTGGGCGTCTTCGCGCTTCTGCTGGCGTCGGTGGTGCTGTGGCTGCGCACCGAGCAAGCTGGTGAGTGGGTGTGCGGGCAGCTGCGCACTCGGCTGCCGGGCATCGTCGACGCCGACGTGAAGTTGGGCCGTTGTGAAATCGACCCGCTCATTCTGAGCGTTCGGGTGCATGACGTTTCAATAACGCAGCACGGCCTGACCGAGCCGATGGTGGTGGCCGATGAGGCGCGGGTCGCCTTGCGCGGCTTGTTCTTCGGCGGCGTCTCGCTGCAAGAAGTCGCCTTGATTCGGCCCCGGGTCGATCTGGTGCTGCCTGCTGCGAGCCCCGATGATCAAGGCAAGAAGACCTGCCCCCTCGACGCGCTGAGCAAGGTGCGCGTGCAGTCGGTCGAAGTGCAAGACGGGAGCCTGCGGCTGACGCTGCCGACCGGTCAGCGCATTCGGGCCGACGGCGTGCAACTGCAGGCTTCGCTTCGTCGCGCGGGAGCCGAAGTCGAGCTGAGCGTTCGCAGCGGCGCGGTGGCCCTCGACGCCAAACGGCAGATCACCGTCGGCCGGGTCTCTCTCGACGGCGCGCTCGAGCTGGCCTCTGCGCAGTTCACGATTCGAAAGAGCGACTTCAACGTCGAGGGCATCAACGCCAGCGTCACCGGCTCGCTGGTCTCGCTGTGCGACCCACTGCCCCATGTCGCTCTCAACGCGCAGGTGTATCTGCCGATGAACGCGCTGCCCCGGTTCGGCGTGAAGCTCGACAACCTGGGTGGTCAACTGTGGTCGCGGTTGTCGGTGACCGGGCGGGTCGACGCGCCCTTGGTGCGTGCCGAGCTGCAGGCCTCGCAGATCACCGTTGCCCAGTTCACGCCAGGCGACTTCTCCGCGCGTCTCGCCTGGTCGGGCACTGACTTGAAGATCGAAGAGCTCACCACCAACGCGGGTGACGGTGACGTCAAGATTTCGGGTGACCTCACGTTGACCGCTGGCCTGCCCTTGAGAGCGAAAATCGAGACCCACGAGGCGTCGTTCGCCCGCATTCTCGAGCGCGCCGGCGTCAAGGGCTCGTGGGTCGAGTTCCCCGCGTCGGTGAAGGCCACCGTGTCGGGCAAGTTATCGCCAGTGCCCGCGTTGATCGGTGACGTTGAATTTCACACCGGCACGTTCTCGCTCGCCTCGCGGGCCTTCGACGCGCCGACCACCACTGGTGCGCGAATACTGAGTTTCCCTCAGTCGAATGGTACTTTTCGGCTCACGGTCAACGACAGCTTCGTCGGGTTCAACGACGCCTCAGTCAAGGCGGGCAACCAGGGCCACACCCTCGTCAACGGCGACGTGAAGTTGTTCTACGACAAGACCAAGGGGCTCGATATTCGGGTCTCGGCCCCCAACATCGACTTGTCTGACTTCGGCGAAATCGCCGAGCTGCCATTCTCTGGCGTCGGCTCGGCCCAGGTCACCGTTCTGGGTGCTGGCAAAGCGGTGGTCATCGACGGCCAGACCACGCTGCGTGACTTCAAGCTGCGCGGGTACTCGCTCGGCATCGTTCAAAGCGCCGTGCACTACGCCAGAGACACCCTCTCGTTTCCCGGCATCACCGCGCAAAAGGGGCGCACGCAGTACTTCGGCGACGTCGAGCTCGAATTTCGTGAGAGCGGTCTGTACACCCGCGCCTCGGTTCAGCTGCCCGATGGCCGCGTCGAAGACATCATCGACCTGCTCGCCGACTTGAGCCCGTCGATTCAAAACGTACAGGGCCCGCTGCTCGGCCAACTGTCGATGGTCGCTACCATCGACAGCCCCGCCAAGGAGCTCACTGGCATCGTCGCGATCCGGCTGCACGACGTGAGCTACTACGGCCGCCGCCTCGGAGCCGCGGGTGGCATTCTTCGCTTCGATCACGGCGAGGCCCTCGTGCTCGAGCCATTGAAGTTCGACGGGCCCCTCGGTCAACTTGCCCTCGACGGCACGTGGAAGTTCGCCGGCCCGCTCGATTACCGAATGTCGCTCGATGAGGGGTCGCTCCAAGAGCTGCTCGACCCGACGCGGCAGCTGCCGGTCACCGGCCTCGTCACCTCCCGCGCCGCGGTGACGGGAGACACTGAGACGGTGCGGGTCGCCGCCAATGTCGCCACTGACGACGTGCGGTTTCGAGAGCGCGCGCTGGGGCCCTCGAACCTCGACGTGAAGCTGGTCGGCACTGACCTTCAGGTGACCGGCACCGTCTTCACCGGCCTCACCACCGTCACTGCGATTACGATTCGCGACGACTGGCCCACCACCGCCAAGTTCAAGGTCGACCTCGACGATGCGACCGCGTTTCTGCCACCCAGCGCTGGCCTCTCGCTGGTGCTCGCGGGTGAGGTCGATGTGAACGGCCCCTTGAAAAAAATCGAGCAGGCCCATGGGCTCGCCAAGCTCGATCGCGTCGTGCTCTCACGGGGTGAAGTCTCGGCCACCAATGTCGACCCGATCGAGCTTGGGTACAACGCGGGGGCCATCGAGGTGCGGTCTTTCGCGATGAAGGGCCCGACGACGGAGTTTCACGCCGAAGGCAGCTGGGGGCCGACCAGCGTCGATCTCCGCACCACTGGCAGCATCGACTTGCGGTTGCTCAGCAGCTTCGTGAGCAGCATCGAGCGCACCCAGGGCCGGCTCGACTTCACCGCGGGGTTCGCAGGGTCGGTGAAGAGCCCAACGCTGATCGGCTCGGCTGACGTCTCTGATGTTCGCCTCGGCGTCAGAGATCAAGATCTCGCCTTACGCTCACTCTCAGGTCACGCCGATTTTTCGGAGTCGCGCGTTCTGCTGCAAGATATTCAAGGCTTCGTGAACGACGGCAAGCTGCGGGCGCGAGGCGACATTCGACTCGAGAAGCTGGCGATCAAGTCGCTCGAGGTGCAGGCCGACTTCGAGGAGGTCACCGTACAGGTGCAGCCCGACGTGCCGGCCACCTTCTCGGGCGCTTTGCTCCTGGCCACCAAGGGCAACGGCATGTACCAGCTGGGCGGGGCGCTCGATGTCGTCAAGTTTCGCTACTCCCAACCGCTCTCGCTCGACACCTTGCTCGCCAGCGCACGCAACCGCTCGGTGCCTCAAGACGAAGCCCCGCAAGAGTGGGTTCGCTTCGACGTCGACGTCGCCACTGGCAAAGACGTGCGCATCGAGAACAACCTGGCGCGCGCTCGGCTGCTCGGCAAAGTGAAGCTCACCGGCACCAACGTGCGACCCGTGCTGATCGGCGCCGTCGAAGTAGGCGAGGGCGCCCAGGCGTATTTTCGCGGCAACACCTTCTCGATTGGCCGAGGCGTGCTGCAGTTCAACGGCCTGTGGCCCACCTTCGACCTCTCAGCCCAGTCGCAGGTGCGCGGCTACCTGGTGAACGTGAAGGCCTTCGGTCGCTTCGAAGACCCGAAGATCTCGCTGACCTCCGAGCCCGCACTTTCCGAGGCCGATGTGATCTCATTGCTCACACTCGGCGTGACCACCCGCGAGCGCTTCGACGGCACCTCTGGCGCTGGCCTCGCTGCTGAAGCCCTGCTCAGCGCCTCGGGCCTCGATCAACAAGTTCAGAAGTTTCTCTCTCGCAACGTTGGGCTCAAAGATCAGCAGGTGCGCTTCACCACCAGCTTCAACGAGGCGACCGGCACCGCCGAGCCCTCGGTGACCTGGGAGTCGAAAGTGGCCAGCGACAACTTCAAGATCGGCGTGACCCAACCCGTCACTGGCCGCGGCACGCAAGCGAAAGCCGAGTACCGGTTCAACCAGACCGTCTCCGCCCGTGCCCAATGGGACAACCAGACCCAGAATACGACCGTCGGAAACCCCGGCGTTAATTTACGCTTTCGCTTCGAATGGGAGTGATGCTGCTGCTGGCGACCGTGTTGGCCCAAGGCCTCAGCCCTGGCGCTGGCCCGATCACGACCAGCGCTGACAGCAAACCCGAGATCACCTCGCTCGAGCTTCACCTGCCCGCGCACGCTGACCCCAAGTTGCTCGACAAGATCAGCGGGCTGATCACCGTACGAAAAGGCCAGAAGCTCTCGCCGCGCGCGGTACAACGGTCGATCGAGAACATCTACGCGACCGGCCGATTCTCAGACGTGGTGGTGCGGTCGACCTCGCTCGCCATCGACACCGTCGAGCTGATCTTCGAGCTCACCCCAAAGCAGGTCGTCAGCGACGTCTACGTCGAGGGCAACTCGGCGCTGACCAAGTCAGAGCTGCTCTCGTTGATTCGCGTCAGCGCAGGCTCCGAGTTCTGGCCCGAGCGTGCCGCGCAGACCGCCGAAGCCGTTCATGAGGTGTACCGGCGACGAGGGTACCTCGAGGCCTCGGTGGTGCCTCAGGTGGCCGAGACCGATGAGGGCGTCTCGCTCGGTTTGTCGATCATCGAAGGCCAGCCCACCCGAATCAGTGCGGTCGCCTTTTCTGGCGAGCCAGGGCTCTCAGCCGAGCTCGCGAGAGAGGTCATTCAACTCTCGCCCGGTGATGTGCTCGATCTCGACCGCCTTCAGCAGAGCGTCGATGCGCTGCGCATTCGACTGCGAGCTGACAAATACTTTCGAGCCCGCGTCGAGGCTCCCGTCGTCACGGGCGCACGAGTCGTCATCCCCGTGGTGGCGGGGCCGCGATATGAGCTCGTCTTCTCGGGCAACCGGCGGCTCTCAGACACCGCGCTCAAAGCCGTCTTGGCCTACGACGGCGAAGAGTCACTCGATACGTTGGTCGAGCAACGCCTCGCCCGAAAGCTTCAGCTCTTCTACCGCTACCGAGGCTTTCACGATGTTCGCGTCACCGCGCGGGAGGCTCGCCAGCCCAACGACCGCACCGCCGCTCTCGGTTTCGAGATCGTCGAAGGCGACCCGATTCGCGTCGTGGCGCTCAAGTTCTTCGGCAACACCGTCATCGCCGACCGCGAGCTGCGCGACGTGCTGTTGCGGGTGATGGAGGCCTCTGCCCCCCCAACGCCCACCGAAGCCCACGCGATGGGAGACCCGCTGAGCATCGAGGGCCGCATGGCGTCAATCTTCGCGCGCGAGCTGCCCACGCCGCCGCTCGACACCGTGCTCGACGAAAATGCGTTCGCCGAGGCCGCGAAAGCGATGACCGCGCTCTACCGTGAGAAGGGCTACTTCGGCGCCGCCGTTCGCCTCGACCACGTCGACATCGAAGCCGCCCAGGCCAGCGCGTCGTTCGTCATCGAAGAGAGCGTGCAGGCCTTGTTTCGCAAGGTCGAGGCAACAGGGCTCCCGGTTGCGTTCAAGTCTGACACCGTGGCCATCGCGCGCGACACCGTGCCCTTCAGCAGCGCCGCCCTCGAGCGCATTCGGTCAGAGCTCATTCATGAGCTTGGCCGCCGAGGGTATTTGTTCGCCACCGTTCAGGCCAGCTACGCGCTTGCCGACAAGGGCAAGCACGCCGACTGCAAGCTCCAGGTCAGCGCGGGCCCTCAGGTGCGGGTGCGAAAAATTCTGCCGGTGGGCAACAAGCGAACGCTCGACGACCTGATTCTCGCGCAGGCGATGATGACCGAAGGTCTGCCGCTCGACATCGATTCGCTCTACTCGACCCAGAGCAACTTGCTGGCGCTGGGTATTTTCAAGTTGGTCGAGGTCGAGGTCTTGGCGCCCGAGACCCCAGAGCCCTTGAAGACCGTGCTGCTGAAGGTGCACGAGCAACCGCGCGTCGCCGAGTTCGGCCCCGGGTATTTTTCGGCCGACGGCGTCAGTGGTTTTCTCGACCTCGGTTTTCCCAACGTGGGGGGCCGCGCGGTCAACCTCTCGCTGCATGTGCAGCTCAACTACTTCTTGACCAGTTTGCCGGTGCTCAGCCGCCAGGTCGACGCGAGCAAGCTCGTGGGGTTGGAGCCGCTCGGCGGCAGAGGCAACTTCTCCGCGCAGAATCGCGGCATCTTGCCGTTTCAAATTGGCATGCGCTTCGACCTCGTGGGTGAGCGGGTCTTTCGACCGTTGTTCAACTTCACCCGTTTCGCCGCCGTACCCAGTTTAGATTGGTCGCGCGCCTTTGAAATACCTCGTGTTGATTGGGTGCACCCGAAGATCACCTTGCTGCTCCAGAATGAGATCGAGTGGTCGAGTGTGCTGCCAACCAGCAGCGCGAGCGCGAATGACACGGTCAACTCAGCGATCAACTATGTCGATCAGGCGCGCCTGAGATTCTTGTTCGGCCGCTTTGGCCTCGAGACCATTCGCTTCGCCCCAACGCTCGACCTCCGCGACAGCGCGCTCAACCCCCATGTCGGCCTGGTGCTTCAAGGCGCGGTCGAAGTGACCACCGCCATCGCGACCGAAGACCTCGACCACCAGAAAGTACCTGTCTCGTTCTTGAAGGCCGCCGGCCTCGCCACGGTCTACGTGCCCATCTCGAAGACCGTGCTGGCCGTCTCCGCGCGAGGAGGTCGCATCATTTCGCTGATCGACAAATCGACCACGCCCCCGGTCAAGCGGTTCTTCTTGGGCGGCTCGACCAGCATGCGCGGCTTCAACGAAGATCAGCTCGTCGCTGAAGACCAACGCCAGCGCTACCACCGAGAAGTCGAGGCCTGTCAGGTGCTCGCCGCCAAAGATGGCTGCAGCTCGGCCGCCAACACCATCGCCACGGGCCGGCAGGTGCCATCGCAAGGTGGCGAATTGTTTGCGGTTTTCAAGGCAGAGCTCCGGTTTCCCGCGTTCAGCGGGTTTGACCTGGGCGTGTTCGTCGAAGCCGGCAACCTCTACCTCGACCTCCCCACCGGGCCCTTTGCCTTTCGCTATGTCGTCGGCGCCGGCCTTCGTTACGTGACGCCGATCGGCCCGCTCGCGCTCGACATCGGTGTCAACCCCGGCTTCGACTACTTCATCAACGAGCCGCCCGTCGTCGTGCACTTCAACATCGGCGTGTTCTAGCGCACGGCGCGAAGGTAGCCTGCGCGCCCGTGTTCTATCGCTTCGTTCGAGCCATCGTGTCGGCCGCCCTTCGGCTCTTCTACCGGCTCGAGGTCGTCAAGCACGTCGACGACTTGTCAGGCCCGGTCATGTTCGTCGGTAACCACCCCAACAGCCTCATCGACCCCGCGTTGGTGTTCGTCATCACCGACCGCGAGGTCACCTTCTTGGCCCGCGAGCCGCTGTTTCGAGTACCGGTGATGGGGCTCATCTTGCGCGGCGTCGGAGCGCTCCCGGTGTTTCGCAAGCAAGACAACCCAGGGCTGATGGCGAAGAACGACGGCACGCTCGAGGCCGCCGCGAAGGCGTTGATTGAACAGAAGGCGATCACCATTTTCCCCGAGGGCAAGTCGCATTCCGCGCCTCAGCTCAGCGACATCAAGACCGGCTGTGCTCGCATCGCGCTCCGGGTCGCCAGGGCAGGGTCGGCGTTGCGAATCATCCCCGTCGGGTTGACCTATGAGCAGAAGCATCGCTTCAAGAGCACCGTGAAGATCGAGGTCGGTCAGCCGCTGCTGGTCGAGGCCGTACCGGCGGGTGCCCTCGAGGGTGAAGCCGAGGTTGACTGGGTCAAGAAGCTCACCGCGCGGGTCGGCGAAGCGATGCGCGGCGTCACGCTCAACTTAGAAGACTGGGAGGACCTCTCTCTGGTCAAGACCGCTGACGAGCTCTTCGCGTTGCGAAATGGGTTTCGCGAGAAAGACCCAGAGCGGCTTCGCTTGCTCGCCAAGGGCGCGTCACTGCTTCGGCGTGAGCAACCCGAGCGCTTCGATGAGATCAAAGAAGATCTGATGTCGTTTCGCACCCGACTCGAGATGGTCAACGCGCACGCCGGTGATCTCACCCTCGAATACCGGGGCCGCCAGGTGGGCTTCTTCGTCATTCGAAACCTCGCTGCGATGACCCTGGGCTTCCCGCTCTTTGCGCTCGGCCTGATTCTGTTCGCGCCACCGTTTCTGCTGCTGCGAATGATCAGCCGGCTGCTGCCGCTCTCGAAAGACCGCGTCGCGACGTTGAAGTTCGTCTCGGCGCTGATCATGGTGCCGGTGATGTGGGTGTCGCTCACGGTGGCCGGTTGGTATTTCTGGTCGACGCCCGGGCTCTTCATCGCGTTGTTGGGCTCGCTGCCACTGGCGGTGTTCACTCGATATTTTCTCGAGCGCCGCAAGGCCGCGTTCAACGACATCGCCGCGTTCTTCAAGCTGGGCAACCGGTCACGTCTGCGGCAACACCTGCTGTTCGAAGGTGAACGTCTGCAAGAAGACATTCAAAACCTGGTTGCTGAGTTCAAGCCGCGCGTCGACGCTGAGTCAGCACCGCTCGAGAAGTAACCTTTACGACGGGGTCGTCGGAGCGGCCTCGGGCAAGGTCCTCCACCCGATGAGCCACGCCAGGCCGCCCACCAGCACCGCGATCGGCACCATCACCAGCGCCAGCTCCAGGTTGCCGGTGAGGTCAGAGACCACGCCGATGAGCGGAGGCGAGAGCACATCACCAAATAGGTGAATGCACAGAATCGACAGCCCGAAGGCGCGCGCGCGCAGCCCAGGCTCGACGCTGTTCACCAGAATCGCGTTGACCGGCGCGTTGTAGGCCCACAGAAACAGCTGGGCACCCAGCACCGTCGCCACGATCGCCATCGGGGCTTTCAAGACGAACAGCGCCACCACTGTCAGCACCGTCGCTGGCAGCATCGCCAGGCCTGAGAGCGCCAGGTATGGCTGCCGCGTCACTTTGCCGAGCCTGTCGGCGATGAACCCACCACCCGTGGTGCCCACCAGCCCTCCCACCACGGCTGAGACGCCAATCCACAAGTCGGCTTGGCTCAGCGCCATGCCCCGAAGCCGCGACAAGAACGTGGGAAACCAGTCGGCGATGCCGCCGGTCGCAAAGGTCACGGCCGTGTAGCCAATGACGGTGATCACGAAGAGCCGGTTCTTCGCCAGCGAACGAAGCGCCACCGGCCATGACACAGGCTCCGGCGGCTTTTCATCGAACGCCCCACGCACCGGCTCTTTCATCAGCAGGGCGAGGGCCGCGACCAACAGGCCAGGCAAGCCCACTGCCAAGAACGAGGTGCGCCAACCGAAATGCTCACCGAGAATGCCTCCGAGTACGAAGCCAATCGCCGACCCCACTGGCGTGGCCACGTAAAAGAACGTGAACACCCGGTTGCGCCGCTCGGGTGGGTAGAAATCGGCCAGCAGCGAAGGCGCCAACGTCGCATAGGCCGCCTCGCCGATGCCGACCGCCGCGCGCGCGATCAGCAACGACGTGAAGCCAGTCGAGAAGGCCGCCGCTGCCGTGGCGAGCGACCACGCGGCCACGCCGAACGCAATCAATGCGCGCCGATTGTGCCGCTCGGCGAGGGCTCCGAAGATCGGGCTCGCGATCATGTAGACCACGATGAACGCCGACAGTGGCCAGCTCGTCTGGGCGTCACTGAGCTTGAGATCGTTCTTCAGCAGATCTTTGACCGCCGACGGCACCCACCGGTCGACGTAGTTCAGCATGTTCATCGTCGTCAGCACGATCAACGCGAACATCGCCCCTGGAGCCGGGGGCCGCGCAGGCAACCCCTCACGGTTCGACATCGCCACCGGTGCTCCGCTCATGAGCTCGCTCCGAAACGGCCCGCCAGCAGGCCGTGGCCGCTCGCCGTGAAGCTCGGTGCGGTGAGACGATTCGTGGCGCTCATCAGCGCTGAACCTGCGACCACCTCGTCGGCGCGCTTGAATTGCAATTGCGTCATCGCCACCGGGGCACCGCTCATCAGCACGCTCCGAAGCGTTCGGCCAGCAGGCCGCAGACTCGCATCATGCAGCCGGGCGCCGTGAGACGATTCGCGGCGCTGATCACCGCTGCGCCTGAGACCAATTTCTTGGCGCGCTTGAAGTGCAGTTGCGACATCGCTCGTGAGTGCGCTCCGACGCGCTCGGCCAGCACGCCGCAGACTCGCATCATGAAGCTCGGTGCCGTGAGACGATTCGCGGCGCTTCACTGCTGCACCCGCCTGAATTGCAATTGCGCCATCGCCACCGGGGCACTGCTCACGAGCGCGCTCCGAACCGGTCGGCCAGCAGACCCCACCGCAGCCCGCGGTCGCTCACCATGCAGCTCGGTGCCTTGAGACGATCGACCGCTGCGCGCATCACCATCGCCCCTGCAACCACCACGTCGGCGCGCTTGGGTTGTAGGCCAGGCACCGAGCGCCGAAGGGCCAAGGGCAATTGTTGCAGCCGGGTCACCGTCGAGTTGATTTCGGCCCGGGTCAGCTCGACGCCATGCACCAAGAGCGGGTCATAGGGTTCGACCTGCCTGGCAATCGCCGCGATCGTGGTCGCGGTGCCGGCCACGCCCACCATCAAGGCCCCGCTTGGAGCCTCCGGCAATGAGGCGAAGGTGTCTTTGAGCATCGCGTCGATGTGCTCGAGCTCTTCAGCCGTCGCTGGGTCGTGCTTCACCGCTCGCTCGGTCAGCCGCACCGCGCCCACATCGAAGCTGCGTCGAAAGGTGATTGCGCCCGACGGGTCACCAAAGATGACCTCGGTCGAGCCTCCGCCGATGTCGAGCACGACCAATGGCCGGGCCCCTCCGAAGTCGGCGTGCGCCGATGCGAACGAGAGCCGGGCTTCTTCGTCTCCTGAGATGATCTCCACCGTCACGCCCGCTCGCGCACGGGTCAGCTCGAGAAAGTCTTTGCCGTTGATCGCGTCGCGCGCCGCGCTGGTGGCCGAGACCACGATGTCGGTGGCGTCATGCGCGCGGGCATCGCGAACGAAGGCTTCAATCGCCGCGACCGTGGTCTCGATTGACTCGGCAGAAAGCCGCTTGGTCGCGTCGACCCCTCTGCCCAACCGGGTGATCTCGGCTCGCTCGAAGACCGCTGACCAGCGTTTGCTCGCATCTTGTTCGGCGACCAAGAGCAACACCGAGTTGGTACCCACATCAATGGCTGCGGAGCGGCGCACGGGGCAGCGAAGTTACAGCAGCTACGGCAAGACGCGAGCTTCAACTAACGCGTCGTGTCGCAAGTCTCGGGTTGCTTAAGCCCCCTCGGAGGGCGAAAAGCCCGGTCGCCACAAGGGGGCACCGCACAATGGACGCGCATTCACGCATTTACGGTCAAGGGTTCGTCACTGGCGAAGTGGCCGTCGACAACGACCGCATCGCGAAGGTCTTCGATACCTCCGACGAGTGGATTCGTGAACGTTCGGGCATTCAAAACCGCTTCTTCGTCAACGAAGGCACCACCACCTCAGATCTCGGTGTCGCCGCGGCCAAGAAGGCCCTCGACTCGGCGGGCCTCACCGCCAACGACATTGACTACATCGTCGTCGCGACGATGACCCCCGACTACTATTTCCCCGGGGTCGGCAGCCAGATTCAGACCAAGCTCGGCATGGGCCCCGTGCCCTCGCTCGACATTCGGCAGCAGTGCTCGGGGTTCGTGTACGGCTTGCAGGTCGCCGATGCCCTCATTCGCGCCGGAGCCGCCAAGCGGCTGCTCTTCGTCGGCTGCGAAATTCACACCGGCTTCATGCCCTTCTCGAAGCACAGCTGGGACGTCGTGATGGGCCGCTCGAACGAGCCCATCAGCAAAGAAGAAAAAGATTGGAACTCGAAGTTTCGCCACCTGCTGGTGCTCTTCGGAGACGCCGCTGGTGCCGTGGTCATGGGCCCCACCGACGACCCCAAGCGCGGCGTTCTCGGGTTCGCGCTCCACTCAGATGGCAAGAACCTCGAGGCGCTCTACGTGCCCTCCGCCGGGTTCGCCTACAGGCCATACTTTGACGAGGCGATGGTTCGCGAAGGCCGCTCCGTGCCCGTGATGGACGGCCGGCAGGTCTACAAGATGGCCATCACCAAGATGCCCGAGGCCGTCGTCGAGGTGTGCGCGAAGGTCGGAGTCTCCGTCAACGACATCGACCTGCTCATCCCCCACCAGGCGAACTTGCGCATCAGCGAGGCCGTGCAGAAGTCGCTCAAGCTCCCTGACTCGCGCGTCTACAACAACATTCAAAAGTACGGCAACACCACCGCCGCGACCATTCCCATCGCGTACGAAGAATGCAAAGCGTCAGGCAAGATCAAGCAGGGCGACCTGGTGTGCTTCGTCGGCCTCGGCGCCGGGTTTCATTGGGGCGCCGCGCTGATGCGCGAGTAGCGGGGCTGCGGTTTACGAGCCCCAATCGGGCGTCGAGTATTCGCCCTTCTCGGTCGGCAGCGCGATCTGGTTGTTGCCGTCGAAGGTCATCACGTACAGCTGATTCGACCCACCTCCGCCACGCGTCGAGGTGAAGATGATCAGCCGCCCGTTGGGTGAGAACGACGGCTCCTCGTTGTTCGCCGCGTCTTGGGTCAGCCGCTTGATCTTCTTCGTCGACAGCTCGACCGTGAAAATGTCGAACGCGTTTCGCTCGTCACGCGCGGTGAAGGCGATGATGTCTCCGCGGGGGCTCCAGGCCGGGGTCTGGTTGTAGTTGCCCTGAAACGTCAGCCGCTCGACGCCGCTGCCATCGACGTTCATCGTGTAGACCTGCGGGTTGCCCGCGCGGTTCGAGACGAACGCCAGCTTCTTGCCATCGGGCGACCAGGCCGGGCTCGAGTTCAAGAAGAACTTGGTGTCAGTGACCGCCTTCGGGCCTGAGCCGTCGGCTGCCGAGATGTAGATCTCGGCGTGCTCGCCGTCTGAGACCGAATACGCCAGGCGCTTGCCATCGG
Organism: Archangium sp.; assembly: GCA_031367385.1. Classification (GTDB taxonomy): domain Bacteria; phylum Myxococcota; class Myxococcia; order Myxococcales; family Myxococcaceae; genus JAEUJT01. The sequence continues at coordinate 13,992 of JANLPS010000109.1, forward strand.
GCGAGTAGGCCGCGCCGCTCACCATGCGACCGACCGTCACCAACGGCTTCACCTCGCCGCCTCGCGAAACGAACAGCTCGGGCTGGCCGCGCCGGTACGAGGTGAACGCAGCTCCCGTGTGGTCTGGCACCACCGCCGGCAACACGTTGATGCCCCCGCTGGCGATCGCGACCGCGTTTCGGCCGTCCCAATCCGCGAGGTAGACGTCTTTGCCTTCTTTGGTCTTTCGCACGAACGCGATCTTCGTCTCGAACGGCCCGGTCTCTTTCGAGAACTCTTTGTAGACCGCGTTCGCCAGCTTGTGGGCCAGGCGCCGCACGTCTTTCACCGACATCGAGCCGCTGGCCTTCACCAGCTCGCGCCCCGCGTTCACGTTGAACAGCCGCAGGTCGGCGTGCAGCGTTTCGCCGTCGGTCGACAGCTGGGTCTTTACCAACGCCTCGGCCCCCACGTTCACCCAGTTGGGGAAGTTGATGGTCACCGCGGTCACGCCTTCTTTCGCGTCAGCCAAGAAGCTCTTGCGGTCGAGCAGCTGAAAGAGCCCACAGGCCTGAAAGTCGAAGGTCAGGGTCGCGTCGAACTCTGCCGCAGCCTTCTTCGCCGCCTCGTCTTGCGTCGCCGGTGCCGCGATCGCCAACGGGGTCGGCCGAAAATTCGCGCCTGAAATCGCAATGGTCGGTTGCTGCGCCAACGCCGCGAGGGGAAACAGAAAGAGAATCAGAGCTCGAGCTGACATCGGCACCTCAGGGAGTGAAATCAAACGGCACACCATTCTTTCTCAGGCCATCACGCAGGTGATCTGGCGGCGCCGTGAACGGAGCCGCTTTCTTCACCGCCTCCACCACCGCCGCGTCAAACAGGTCATTGCCCGAAGGCGTGCTCAACTTCACATCAATCAGCTCGCCAGTCGGTGCAATTCGCACCGTCACCACCGCATGAAGCCGTCGCCGCTCAGACTCAGCAATCGAATTCGACACGTCATAATTGCGGTGCACCACTGAAGAGAGCAGCCCGTAGTAGCGCTCGCCCTCCTGTTTCGATGAGTCGCCGTTGCGGTCTCCGTCAACCTGGCCCTCGACCTCGTCGGCCTTGCCGGTCTTGTTCAACGCCGCGAACAGGTCTTTCTTCGCGTCTTTTTGCTTGCCGGTCTCTTTCGAGGTGTCTTTCTTCGGCTCGAGCTTCGCGTCTTTCGTCGGTATCGGCACCGCGGTCGCGGCCGGCTTGGGCGGCGCCGCCACTTCGACCGGCTTCTCGGCCATCTGAACCGGCGGGGGCTCTTCTTCTCTCTTCGGCAAGAGCTTCTCGTCGCGCGGCTTACCCAGACGCACCAGCGAAGCGGTGATCGGCTTCTGGTCGAGTGAGCTCATCGGCGAGCCGAACAGCCACGAGAAGAGCAGGGTGAGCACCACCGCCAACACATGCCCGATCACCGAAAAGAGCAGAAACGGCAGCAGCTTCGAGGGCCGCGGGCGCAACAGGCTGTCGGCGACCGGGCTCGGAGTCATCGTGGTTATTTCTTCTTGTCTTTCAACGCCTTGCCCGCGCCCATCGGGTCCGTGATCATGCCGACGTTGGTGATGCCCGCCCGTTGCGCCGACGCCATCACGTCAACCACGATGCCGTAGGGCAGGTCTCGGTCGGCGTGCAGGTACAGCTCCTTGTCGGCCTGCGCCTTTGCGTTCGTCTTCAGCTTCTCTTCGAGCTCCTCGAGCTTGATCTCGACCTCGCCGATGAACACCCGCTTCGACACGTCAATCGACAGCACCAACTTCTTGTCGCTCGCCTCGACCGGCGCCGCCTTGGTCTCAGGCAGGTTCACCTTCACCCCCTGCTGAATCAGGGGTGTCGTAACCATGAATATAATAAGCAAGACTAGCATAACGTCGACCATCGGCGTGACGTTGATCTCGCTCATCGTGGTGCGGCCACCACCCTTGCCGGTCGACATGCTCATTCGTCGCTCACTTGAAGAAGTGCCGCTTCACGATGTTCAAGAAGTCGTTCGAGAAGTTCGACATCTCGGTGTCGAAGACTTTGATGCGTGAGACGAACGAGTTGTAGGCGATGACCGCCGGTATCGCCGCGAACAGGCCAGCCGCAGTGGCCAGCAGCGCGTTGCCGATCGGCGCCGCCACCGTCGTGATCGTCGCGTTGCCCTTCTCGGCGATCTCGTTGAACGCACCCAGAATGCCCATCACCGTGCCGAACAACCCGATGAAGGGCGCGGTGCTCCCCACGGTGCCCAAGAAGCTCACGTTGTTCTCGAGGGTCGTGATCTCGGCCGTCGCTGCGCGCGCCAACGCCCGCTCGACGTTCTCGATACCTCCCAGCCGCTCGCTCATCGCGCCCTCGGCGCCGCCCTTGTGCTGGGCCAGCTTCGAGAGCTCTTCGTACCCGGCCCGAAAGACGCGAGAAATCGGAGACCCCTCGAGCTTCTGCGCCGACGTGTAGATCGCGTCCAGCCGCGACGCCTTCCAGAAGGTGTCGAGAAAGCTCACCGACTCTTGCCGGGCCTTTCGCAGCTGCAGGCTCTTCATCGTGATGAGCGCCCAGGAGTAGGCCGACGCCGCCGCCAGAACCACCAGCACCATCAGCTCAACACCCGACGCGCTTTTGAGCACATCGAGGTAATTCATCGAGGCCAAAACCATGACATGGCGCGTAACACCCCGGACTCAGGGCATCAAGAAACGACAATTCGTGGTGCGACCCATTTGAATAGAGGAGAGTGCAGGGGCGTCTGGAGACTCACCATGAGCTCACACAAACAATTCCTTGCCCTTGCGTTGGTTGCCTCCTCCCTGATGAGCGCCAGCGGCTGCGTCTGCGTCTCCACGGCCTCACGCGCCGGTAACGTCACGTTTCTGTGGACGTTTTCGGGTCAGCCTTGTGCGCTGGTTCCTGACATCACGAACGTGACCATTCAGATACCCGGTCAGGCGCTGCAGAACGGCGGCTCGTACGGCTGCTTGAACGGCAACCCGTCGACCGCTGGCATCGTGCTGCTCGACTTTCGCCCCGGCACCTATTCGTTCAGCATTCAGGGCAACAACAGCGCGGGCCAGACCCTCTATGAGGCCGCCGGCAAGTTCACCGTGTCGGGCGACGTGACCGTGAGCATCGACCTGAAGCCCGGCGCCAATGCTCCCGGCGCCGCCATCGTCACGTGGACATTGCCCAACAACGCGACCTGCGCCAACGCGGTCGGCGAGGCCATCTCCACCGTCGACATCGTCATCGACAACACCACCACGCTCCACAACGCCTGCAACTCGGGCATCGTCTCGGCTGGCGGCAGCGGCCCGGGCGTGACCATCACCGGCTTGCTCGCGGGCACGCACACCATGGAGCTGCGCGCCTTCGGGGCCTCGAACTTTCAGTACTTCGGCGTCATCAACAGCATCACCATCAACGCCGGCGGCACCGTCGAGGGCCAGTTCACCTTGGGCTACGTCGTCGGCAGCCTGCCCATCAAATGGCAATTCTTGGCCAGCGGCGTCGCGGTCACCTGCGAGCAGATCGGCAGCCCGATGGTCTTCGTCAACTTGAAAGACTCCCGCGGCAACTTCGTCTACTCGGGCTCGGGCTACTCAGTGCCGTGCAAGAACGGCGACGGGCTTCAGGGCACGCTCTTCCCCTATCTCTACGGTGACACGTACCAGGTGTACGTGCAGGCGAACCCGAACAACGTGCTCTACCGCTCGAACCAGAACACGCCCCCGACCGCCGCGGTCACCGCAGGCGTCTTCCCCCTGCTCGACGCGAACACCTTCGCCATCAACGTCACCAACCCGTAGGCCAAAAGCGTTGGCCTCGCCTGTGCTAGTGCTGCCGGTCGATGCGGCACGACAGACACAGCGCGATTGGCGTTTTCGATTCGGGCGTCGGCGGGTTGACGGTGCTCAAGGTGCTCATGGAGCGATTGCCGCTCGAGAGCACCGTCTACCTGGGTGACACCGCTCGGGTGCCCTACGGCACCAAGTCGGGCGAGGTCGTCACCAAGTACTCGCTGGCCAACGCCCAGATGCTCCTCGAATACGGCGTGAAGTTGCTGGTGGTCGCCTGCAACACCGCTTCAGCCGTCGCGCTCCCGGCCCTGCGCGCGGCGTTGCCGATACCCGTGGTCGGCGTGATTACCCCCGGCGCCCAGGTCGCCGCCGACACGACCAAGACCGGCAAGATCGCGGTCATCGGTACACAGGGCACCATCGCTTCTGGCGCGTACCAAGCGGCCCTCGAGCGCGCCCGGCCGGGCGTCGAAGTGCATACCCGCGCCTGCCCCCTCTTCGTGCCGCTGGCCGAAGAAGGGTGGCTCGAGGGCGACGTGCCCAAGCTCATCGCCGCCGAATATCTCTCGAAGGGGCTGCTTCAAAACGGCGTCGACACCCTCGTGCTCGGCTGCACCCACTACCCGTTGCTGACGTCGATCATCGCCAACGTGGTCGGGCCCAACGTCACCCTGGTCGACTCCGCGAGAGCCACCGCCGAACGCGTCGCCGAGGTGCTGCAGGAGCGCGACCTGCTCAAGCTCGACCGCACCGCGACCGAGCGCCATTACCTCGTCACCGACACCCCGACCCGGTTCATCGAGGTCGGGCAGCGCTTTCTGGGGCGCCCGTTGTCAGGCGCGCGCCAGGTCGACTTGCACGTGAAGTAGGGGCGGCGCAGTTACCGCGACAGCTCGGGCGCCGGCGACTTCGGCTCGCCACTCACCGCGGGCGCAATCGCCAAGGCCGCGTCGACGCCGATGTCGTCTTTGCGAGGTATCAGGCCGAAGAGCGCCGTCACCAATCGCTCGGCGTGACGGTAGAAATTCATCTTCGCGAGCGGCCAATTCAGCCACCCGGTCGTAATCGAGTAGTACGTGTCGAACGGCGCGGCGTGGTGAACCTGGTGGTGCTCTGGCGGCAACACCATGTGCAGCCGCTGCAGCAGCCGCAACCAGCCCGGTATCTGCGCTTCGTCGAGATGCGCCCACTTGTGAAACTGGTTGGTCATCATCACCCAGAAGATCATCGACCCCAGGCTGGTGACGAAAAACACCGCCAGGCTCTCGAACCCCGGCACCCCAAGCGGCGTCACCACGCAGATCAACGCGGTGGGTATCGAGATGAGGCAGTTGTTGCCGTTGGTCTCGATGTAATCGTGACGAGTGATCGCCTTCTGATCGACGTGATGTTCGCGAAAAGGCCGAACCAACGCCTTGCCCAGAATCGGCATCTCGGTCGAGCCCCAGGTGTCGCCCATCCAGTGCACGAAGCCTGAGATGAAGTCGGCCATGATGAAGCCCGAAAAGAAGGCCGCCACCACCAGCCACGGCATCACCGTCGCCCAGGGCCAGACCCGCCAGATCAGCACGCCGACCAGCGCCCAGAACGAAATGATCGAGCCGATCTCGAGCCTGCGCTGAAAGCTCGAATACCCCGCAGCGAGGCGTGACGCGTCTTGTTGCTCGATCTTCAAGGGTCGTTTGCTCATGTTCGTTTACCCGCTCGGCCTGGCACGTACGTCACGGAGTGTGAAGCGGTTTCTCTCATCCCCCGGACACTCGGCAGGGCCAATGAAATCACATTGCCTGCGTCAACGCCCGTTAGTGATTGATTTCGCGGGGTTCGAGCGCTTGCCGCCCTTGAAAAGCTCGACCCGCCCGGCTGGTGACAGCAGGCCTCCGGTGACCGCCACCATCGGGCCGTGCTCCGGGGGGTGGTACACGACCCGCAATTTCTTACCCGCGGGCAGGTTGCCCAGGTTGGCGTCGATCACCACCGTGACCTTGGTGCCCGACACCGTCACCCGCTCGCTGTCATGCCGCGGGTCGAGCTGGGTCAGCAGGTTGGCCCCATCGAGCGAGGTCGCGTCTTCGCTGAACTGCTTGACCAGAATGCGCAGCTCGCCGGTCGGGCTCTCATTGCGCAGCTCACGCACGCCTTGAATGACCACCACCAGGTCGGCGCCGTTTTCGGCCGCGGTCGCGTCTTGCAGCTTCACGCCGGTCTGCTTGTCGTTGTCGGTGTCGATGAACACCGTCGCGTTCGCACAGCGATTTCGGCAGGCCTCACCGAAGGGCGCTTTGTCGAACTCCAGCTTGAGCGAGTAGTCGCTGCCGCTCGCCGTGACGATCACCTTCGACATGAGCGGCCGATCGTCGTCGGTCGACTCGGGCGGTTGCCACTCGATGACCGGCTTCATGACGGGCGTGACGGCGAGCACGGCGGCCAACGTAAAAATCATCGCCACACGATTGCAGAGACCGCTCGTGGGGTCGAGCGCCCGTGCGATGATGGGCGCCATGCCCAGCCAAGCCCTCTATGTGCGTCAGCTGCAGCTCGGGCCGATGAAGAACTTCGTGTACCTGGTGGGGGCCCCCGACTCGCCCGAGGTCTGCGTCATCGACCCCGCGTGGGACGTGCCCGCCCTGCTCCGGGCCGCCGAGGCCGACGGCAAGCGCATCGTCAGCGCGTTTCTCACCCACCACCACGGCGACCACCTCAACGGCGTCAAGCCGCTCCTCGAGCACCGCGAGCTGCCCGTCTACGTGCAGAAAGCCGAGCTCGAAGTCTCCGAAGTGATTCGAGACTTTGGAGACGTCGTGAAGGCGGTCTCACCCGGCGAAAAAATCGCAGTGGGGCCGATTTCGGTCACCTGCATTCACACGCCTGGGCACACGCCGGGCTCGCAGTGTCTGCTCTGCGACGACGCGCTGGTCTCTGGTGACACGGTGTTCGTCAACGCCTGCGGTCGCTGCGACTTGCCCGGCGGGAGCGTGGAGCAGATGTTCGACTCGCTCCACCACGTGTTGGGCAAGCTCCCGGCCTCGACCGCGCTCTACCCAGGGCACGACTATGGAGACGTCAAGACCTCGACCCTCGAGCGCGAACGCGCGCACAACCCGTATCTGCAACTGCATGAGCTCGACGCCTTCGTCGGCCTTCGCACCCGGCCGCGGCGGTGACTCGAGACGATGCAATCGAAGCGTGCTAGCGCCGACTCATGAAACGATTGGTCATGGTCAGCGTCGTGTGTCTCGCCTCGCTTTCGTGCAGAAAGAAAGCTGAAAACGTGCCGCCCGGCGAAGCCTACGGCTGTATCGGCCTGGTGAACGGCGCAGAAATCAACTGCAGCGAGCTCGATGCCGACACCACCGCCGACCAACGAATCGCTTTCGCGACGGCGTGCACCAGCGATCGGGTCAAGCGCTTGAGCGGGCGTGTGGTTCGCCACTGCAGCGGCGACGTGGCGGCCTCGTGTGCGTTGCCGGCCGAAAAAGTCACCCAACGCTTCACCAAAGCCCAGGCCAGCGACGGGGCTCTGCAAGGGGCGCGGCTCGGGTGCAAGATGCGCGGCGGCACTTTCAGCGAGCCTTGAAGGGAGCTGTCAGTCTTCGAAGGCGCTTCTGTTTCTCAGCTGCTCGGCTTCGCAGGCGCGCGCCTGATTATTTATCGCACCCATCGTTCCAAATCGGGCCCCGACCGCCCCGCCAACCGCGGCGAAGGCCGCCGTGGCGAACCAACCCGGCGGGCCGCTGATGACTTCGAGCGCGACCCCGACTGCGACCAACGCGCCTCCAGCGGCGCCTCCCAACGCACCGACAGTCGCGGCGGTACTCACAGACGTCTTCATCGCTTCAGGGCTACACGCCGACGCTGGCTTGGCTGCTGCGGGGGCGGGGCGGGGGGCGGCGGCTGCTCTCGAGGTGGCGTTCATGGTCGGCTCCGGCTCAGGGTGAAAGGCTCTTGGTTATCTCAGGGGTGCGCACAAGAGTTGTCAGTGCGCGCTCGCTCGGGCCCGACGCAGGTCGCTGAGGGGTGGCAAAAACAAAGTTAGATCAATGACTTGCCAGGGCGCCGATGCTCTCGAAAAGATGACGAAGTCGTTCATTTCTCGACCGGCGCTGGCTGGCGCCTGGGCGCCATCGGGGGGTGCTTGCGGCACGCCTTGGGCTTCTGCCCCGCGGGTCGCACCACGTACACCGCCGCATATTCATCAGCGTTCGCGCGCAGGTACGCCTGCAGCCCGGTTTCGATGACCTTGCCCGCATGGTGATCGCCGACCACCCACCGGCCGTCGCCCGACGCGATGCCGACGTGCCACACCCACATGGGCACGCCTCGACCGAGGTGAGTGCGGGCTCGGCCGGGTTTTGAACCGGCGACATCAGCATCACCACGTCGCCTGGTTTCAGGAGCGAAATCTCGAGCTGTGCGCTCAGCACACCCGTAGCCCCGTCGACTGGCGCCCCGAGCGCACGGCTGGTGACCAGCTCGGTCGGGTTGACCGAAAAGCTCTTCCACCCGCAGCCTGAGACACGCTCGGCCGCCGCAAGCACCACGCCGAGGCAGTCGATGCCCTCGTTCTTTCTGAGCCGGCCGCCCCACTCATACGGCCGCTCGAGCAGCTCACGCGCCGCCTCGACCCCAGGGGCTTGCTGCAGAACCAGACAGAGCAGGGCGGTGAGCACGTACGCGACTCTAGACGCCACGCCCGCAAAGAAAAAAGCCGAGGCCACGAAGGCCCCGGCTGATTGCGGTCACTGCGTCTTGTTACCTGGCGCTGACTTGCGCCGGCTGAATCACGATTTCGACGCGGCGGTTGTTGGCGCGGTTCTCGGCCGTGTTGTTGTCGACCAGCGGGCGGCTCGAAGCCAAGCCGACGGCGGTGATCTTGCTCGAATCGACGCCCTTGGTAACCAGGTACTCACGCACCGCGTTCGCTCGGTTGAGCGAGAGCGGCTTGTTGGTCGCGTCTGAACCCTGGCTGTCAGTGTGGCCTTCGACGATCATTCGCTTGTCATCGCTCTGTGCCTTGAGGGCCTCGGCGACCTGGTCGAGCTTGGTCTTGGCCGTCTCGAGCAGGGCGTACTTGCCCGACGCGAAGAGCACGCTGCCGCTCAACGTGATCACGACGCCGCGCGCCTCTTCCTTGACTGCCGCGATCGCCGCGAGGTCCTTCATCGCTCCGGCGAGCTTGGCTTCAGCCGTCATGCGCGCCTGCTTTTCGGCCTCGAGCTGGGCGGTGGTGTTGGCGAGGTCTTTGTCTTTCAAGGCGCCATTGTTCTTCTCGGCCTCGAGCTGCTCGCGGGTCTTGACCAAGCCCGCCTGCAGGTCCTTCATCTGCGTGTCGCGAACGACCACGCCCTGCTTGACGGCTTCGGCGATGCGCTGACGGTCGAGCTCGGTGCGGGCTTTGACCTCAGCCAACTCAATCTTGCGCTTGGCGATGTAGGAGTAGTCGCGCACTTCGGCCGTGTCGCCCTTGTCTTCGAATTCTTTGTTGGCCTTATCGAGCACCTTCTTGGCGTCGTAAAGCTCAGTGGGGGTCAACTTCGCGGCCAGGCCGTTGCTTGACACGTTGTAGGCCTCGCGCGCCTCGACCAACTGGGGCGGCGTGACGGTCGCGCAGCCGCCCAACAGGCCGAACAGCGACAGTCCAATAACGACGTTTTGCGGTTTGAAGTTCATGGTGTGTCCTTGAAAGAGTGAAAGGTGGGTTACGGAAGCGTGCGGGCCTTGACGGCCTTCAGGTCTTCCGAAGCGCGCTCGGCGTCATTATGGGTCGTGACCTCACGGGCCATGCCCAACGCAAGCTCGGCATCGGCTTCAGCGCGGGCGAGCACCAAGACCGCGCGCTCATCACCGTTGCCGGCCATGCGCTTGGCGGCTTCGGTCTGGTCTTTGGCCATCTGCAGGTGCAGGCGAGCGGCCGGCACTGCCGACGCTCCCATTTCTTCAGCAGCGCGAACGCTTGCTTCGCTGCGCTCAAGGCGATCAGCAGGTATTTGAATCGACGCGCAGCCAGTGATTGCAAAGGCGGCGAGCGCCGTAATGGTTTTCTTGAACATGGGTTTGCCTTTCAAAACTTCAGGAGAGAACTTTGCGGCCCTGGATCAAGCGAATCGCCAGCACGACGACGGCGACCACGAGGAGGATGTGGATGAAGCCACCCAGCGTGTACGAGCTGACGAGGCCAACGGCCCAGAGAATGAGGAGCACAGCGGCGATGGTGAAAAGCATGGAGATGTCCTTTCGAACGGGTTCGATCGAGGGTTGAGAAAGAAGGCAATGCCTCGGAGCGCGCCGCCGGAGTCGACCGGAAGCCACTTCGCGCCTTGCCAAAGGTTGGGGGACTGGAGCTGCAACGACGTGATGTGCAACCCAAGATTGCAATCGTGCGGCCAGCACGAGTCCCCGCGAATGGAGGGGTTGCACGAAGGCACACCACGCCGGACCGCCACACTGGGCACGCGCTGCGCGAATTACGCCGCGACGGCCGCTGGCACTGAAACCTTCTTGGCTTCGGCGCGCGCAGTGACCGCGAGCCACGCCCCGACGACCAGAATCACCAGGCTCAGCACCGTCCAGAAGAAGGCCCAGATGATCGCTGGCACCACCGTGACGTTGGCCAGCAACTGCGCGTCACTCTGCGCGCGCACCGCGCCGTTCCACAGGTCGTCTTTGAGGTCCATCGCGGCATAGAGGGCGGTGAAGGTCGCCAGAAAGAGGTTCAGCGCACCGACGAGGTTGGCCGGCAGGTACCGGGCTCCAAGCCCGAACATCGCGGCGAAGCCCGTGCAGAAGGCGAGGGTGAAGACGTCGCGCGCATAGAAGAGGGCCATCACGCTCAGCCAGACACACGCTGCTCCGAGCATCAGGCGGCGGGCGTTGAAGCGAAAGGTCAAGACCAGCAGCATCACCGAGATGATCGCGCTGCCGACGTACCCCGCAGAATACACCATCGTCTTCGCGAAGAACCCGTCGGGCATCGTCGACAGGCAGGCCCCAGATTGATCGGCGGCCAGGGTGACCTTTTCGACCGACCCTCCCACCAATAGCGACGCGAGCGCGTGACCCGTCTCGTGGCCCATCACCGCCAGCAACTTGAAGGGGAGCAGCGCCGCGGTCTCCCAGAAGAAGACCGAGGCCACGATGATGCCGACCATCAACGCCAGTCGGCCGAAGTGAAGCTGTGAGGAGGGCATGGGGCTTTGTAAAAACAGTACCCCGAACGCCGATGTTCCGCCCTGACTAGAGGCCCGGCACGCCCGTGCTGCCGCAGAATACATCGCGGTCGAGCTGCCGCGCCGCCTGGGCAAACTTGGCTGGCAGGCTGCGCAACACCGGGTAGTCACGGAGCAATTCGTTCAGGTCTTTGTGGGTGAGCACCGAGACCGTGGCGAACTCCGGTGTGAAGATGCGCATCTTCGAGGGCAAGCCCGACATCGCGCAGGTCACCGCCAGAAACTGCCCGGTGGTCGCCTCGAACTGCTTGGGCTGGCCGCCCATCTTCGAGCGTTCTTCGAGAATGACTTTGCCGTGCGTCACGACCGCGATCAGGTTCGCGACTTCGCCCGGGTTGAGCAGGGCCTCACCCGCCGCCAGGTCGCGATTCTTGAACCGGCCGATCAGGCGAGCGCGGGCGATCGAGTCGATGTCTGAGAAGAGGTTCGTCGACATCAACGCTTCGAGCAGGCGCTCACGAAAGAACTGCAGCACCCGGGTGTGAAGAATGTCGTCGCGCTCGAGCAGCGATTGCAGCTTCTCGCCAGAGATCTCCAACACGATGGAGTCGCCGATGGCCCGGGCCGAGGCCGCTCGCAGCTGGGCCGAGAAGAGGCCGAACAGACCGATCGCCTCGGTGCGGCCCACGTGGCGCAACGCGACTTGCCGGCCTTCTTTCTCTCGAACGATCTCGAGCGTGCCGTCGACCACCACGAAGAACGACGCGGCGTCTTCGCCTTCGGTGAACAACAGCTCACCATCGGGTATCTCGAGCTGCATCGCTCCGTCGACCAGCGTTTGCAACGAAGGGCGTGAGAGGTCTTTGAACATCGCGACCTGCGAGAGCGCCAGCAGCGCCACTTCACGGTCAGCGGGTACTTCAGAGAAGATCGGCACGTCGTCAGGCACCGGCTGCGGAGCGGTTCGCGGCTCGAGCGCCTCGGCGCGCAGCTTGACCTGCTTGGCTTCGCGCTCAACGTCTTGAATGACGTCGTAGGGTATGAGTGACGGCTTCAGCATGGGCGGCTCGATGGGCACGGCCACTCGGTGCCGAAGTCGAGGCGCCGGATGTGGAAGGTTGTCATTCATGAGTCTGAACGGTGTATGGAACTTGGCTACTTTGCGTCAAGGTCACGGCCAGCATGCTGATCTTGCTTAGAAAATCATGAATTCAGAAGATGTCACGTTCGCAATTCTGGCCGGTGGCCGCGGGTCGAGGCTCGGCGGGTGCGCCAAGGGCCTCCTCGAAGTGGGTGGGCAGACCCTCCTTTCGCTCCAATTGCGCAGCGCGGCGGCGTTCAAAAATCGCGTGCTGGTGGCTGATGACGCAGTGCCCTATTTGGGGTTCGACCTCGACGTGGTTCGCGACGTCGAGCCAGGCTGCGGAGCTCCTGGAGGCGTCGTCAGCGCGTTGCTCGCCGCTCGAACGGCCTGGGTGCTGGTGGTCGCCTGCGACATGCCTTTCGTCAACGACGCGATGTTCACCAGGCTCATGACGCTCGACCCGCATGCGCACGACGTGGCTTGTTTCACGCGAGCAGGGCACTTCGAGCCCTTGTGTGCGCTCTATCGCCAAACGCTGGGCTCGCTCTGGCGGCCGCGGCTCGGCGAAGAGCGCTCACTGCGCGCTTTGCTCGCTTCGGTGCGGGTGCACTGCGAGCCGGTGTCAGACGACGGGCTGCTCGACAGCGTCAACACGCCCGCTGACCTCGTGCGCCACGGAGCGATGCGAAAGTTTTAGGGGTTCTGCGGCTTCTGCTACGCTCTCACGCACCAGCGTATGGCGAAAACTTTCGAGAAAGCCGTCACTGGCTTCAACCACAACATCAAGCACAAGGGCAAAGTCTACCACGTCCAAACCGAAGACTCGGGCGTGAACAACCCTCACATCATCACGCACCTTTTCGTCGGCGGTAACATTCTCGCGACCAAGAAGGCGTCGTACGTCGACATCGCCAAGGCCCCCAACATCGCCGAGCTCGTGCGCGACATGATGGAGGAGCAGCACAAAGAAATGCTGCGCAACCTCATCGGCGGCACCTACGACAACGTCGACAAGAGCGCGCAGAGCTACCAGCCGGGGCAGTTGGCGCCCGATTCGCAGCCCAAGCCGCAGCTCAAGCCCGCGCCAGTCGCCGAGCTGCCGTTGATTGAAGCGACGCTCGAGCCCGTGCCCAAGATCGTGCCGCCCGAGGTCATCGCCGCCCGCTTGTTGGCCGAGCAGCCGCGCGAGAACAACATCGGTGTCGAGACGCTCTTCGGCGAAGATCTGATCAGCGAGAAGAGCCTCGATGAGGTCATCTTGAGCTACCTCGCCGGCGACCCCACTTCGTAAACTTTTGTGGTTCGCAATGGGTCGGCAATTCCGCTAACTCGTCGGGCATGACTGCGTCTGCCGAACTCGACCTGCTGAGCATCAACACAATCCGCACCCTGGCGATTGACGTGGTGCAGAAGGCCGACTCCGGTCACCCCGGGTTGCCGTTGGGCGCGGCCCCGATGGCGTACGTGCTCTGGCAGCGGCACCTGAAGCACTTTCCCACTGACCCGTCGTGGCCTGATCGCGACCGCTTCGTGCTCTCGGCGGGTCACGGCTCGATGTTGCTCTACGGGCTCTTGCACCTGACCGGGTACCCGCTCTCGTTCGAAGAGGTGCTCAACTTTCGGCAGTGGGGCTCGAAGACGCCGGGTCACCCGGAGTTCGGCCTGACTCCCGGCGTCGAGGCGACCACTGGCCCGCTGGGGCAGGGCTTCAGCAACGCGGTCGGCATGGCGATGGCCGAGCGCGCGCTGGCGAGCCGGTTCAATCAGCCGGGCCACACCGTCGTCGATCACCACACCTACACCCTGGTCGGCGACGGAGACCTGATGGAGGGCGTCGCCTCAGAAGCCGCTTCGCTCGCGGGTCACCTGAAGCTGGGCAAGCTCATTTGCCTCTATGACTCGAACGACGTGACGCTCGACGGCCCGGCGAGCCTCAGCTACGGCGAAGACACCGGCAAGCGCTTCGAGTCGTACGGCTGGCACGTGCAGACGGTCGCCAATGGCAACACCGACCTCGAGGGCCTCGACGAAGCGATTCGCAATGCCCGCGCTGACATGACCAAGCCGTCGCTCATCATCGTCAAGACCACCATCGGCTTCGGCTCGCCCAACAAGCAGGGCAAGTCGTCGTCACACGGCAGCCCGCTGGGTGAAGACGAGATCAAGCTGACCAAGAAGGCCCTCGGGTGGGACCCCGAGAAGAAGTTCTTCATACCCGAAGAGGCGCTGAAGAATTTTCGCTCGGCGCTCACCAAGGGCAAGGCCGCGAAAGACGATTGGGACAAGCGCTTCGCCGCGTATGCGCACGCGTTTCCCGCGCTGGCGGCTGACTTCGACCGGGTGATTGCGGGCGAGTTGCCCAAGGGCCTCGAGAAGGCGCTCCCGACCTACGCGGCGGGCAAAGACCTCGAGACCCGCTCATCGGCAGGTACGGCGCTGGTCGCCCTGGCCGGGGTGATGCCCGAGCTCATCGGAGGCGATGCCGACCTGGGTGGCTCGACCAAGACGGTGCTCAAAGACCTGGGCAGCTTCGATGGCCAGACCGGGGCGGGCCGCAACATTCACTTCGGCGTGCGTGAGCATGCGATGGCCGCGATCTGCAACGGCATGGCGTACCACGGCGGCGTGCGGCCGTTTAACGCCACGTTCTTCACCTTCAGCGACTACATGCGCCCGGCGGTTCGGTTGTCGGCGATGAACCATCTGCCAGTGATTTACGTGTGGACGCATGACTCCATCGGCTTGGGTGAAGACGGCCCGACGCACCAGCCTGTCGAGCAATTGATGTCGCTGCGGCTGATACCCAACCTGACCGTGATTCGGCCTGGTGACGCGGCCGAGGCGGCCGAGGCCTGGCTGTTCGCGATCAACAACCGCCATGGCCCGACCGGGTTGGTCTTCACGCGCCAGAAGGTGCCGACGGTCGATCGCACGAAGATGGCTCCGGCGGCCGGGCTGCGGCGGGGCGCGTACGTGCTCAGCGATGCGCCGAACGCGAAGGCGATCATCATCGCGACGGGCTCTGAGGTGCAGTGGGCCATCGCCGCGCAAGAGACCCTCGCCAAAGAAGGCATCGCCACCCGGGTGGTCTCGATGCCGTGCATGGAGCTGTTCTGGTCTCAGCCCGCCGATTACCGCGAGCAGGTGCTGCCCAAGGCGATCACCGCGCGCGTCTCGCTCGAGGCTGGCGTCACCCATGGCTGGGAACGCTTCGTCGGAGACCGCGGCATCGCGCTCGGGGTCGACAAGTTCGGCGCTTCGGCTCCAGACAAGATTCTCTTCGAGAAGTACGGCTTGAGCGCGGCGAAGATCGCCGAAGCCGTTCGAAGCCTGGTCTGAGGGCACGTGCCGTTTCTGCGAAAATTCGCGACCCCGTTGACGATGGGCGCCTTTCTGCTCACCGCGGTGACGGGCGTGCTGCTGTTCTTCGAGGCGGGCGTGGGCATGGTCCACGTCGCGCACGAGTGGCTCAGCTGGGCGCTCGTGCTCGGAGTCTTCGCGCACGTCGCCACCAACTGGGCTTCGTTCACGACCTACTTCGTGCAGAAGCGGGCCACTGCGATACCGGTGCTGGTGGTGTTCGTGCTGTTGCTCGGGGCCTCGTTCTTTGAGCCGCCCGGGCAACGCGAGGGGCCTTCACCCGCGCGGCTGGCGCTCAATTCGCTGGTAGGTTCTCCGTTGGCGGTGGTGGCCCAGGTCGCCAAGCGCCCGGCTGACGAGGTGATGCAGGGCCTCAAGGCGGCCGGCTTCTCGAAGCTGACGGGGCCCGAGCAGTCGATTCGCGACATCGCCGGCGATGACCGTGGCGAGCAGGGCAAAGCGTTCGAAGTGATCTTCAAGAGATGACTGAGCTCTTCGTCAGCTGCACTCCGGGGCTCGAGGGCGTGCTGGGCGCGGAGCTTCGCGAGCTCGGCCTTCGCGATGTACGCACGGTGCCTGGCGGGGCTGAGGCGAAGGGCTCGTATGCGCTCGTGAATCGGCAGTCGCGAATCGCGAGCAAGGTGCTGGCTCGCATCGGGGCGGTGAAGCGGCCGGAGCAGCTGAAGACGTTGAATTTGCCGGCGAAATTGCCGGTGCGGGTCGAGGGTGGTGACCGGGCCTGGCAGACGGCGGCGTTCGCCGCGTGGGGTGAGGGCGACGGGCTCGAGCTGAGCCTTCGCATGCACCACGGCGAGGTGATCGTGAGTGTCGATACCTCGGGTGAGCTGCTGCACATGCGCGGGTACCGGCAGGAGATCGGCCGGGCTCCGATGCGAGAGACCTTGGCGGCGGGCATGTTGCGGCTGGCGAGGTACGACCCGGGGTTGCCCCTGTGGGACGTGATGTGCGGCTCGGGCACGCGGGTGATTGAAGCCGCTGAGTTGGCTGCTGGGCTGGCGCCGGGCAGAAACCGGATGTTCGCATTTGATGCTTGGGGCGGGGGGGCCGTGGTTCGACAAGCACACCCAGTGAGGGGTGCCTAACAGAATTATCAATGTGAGCCCGTGGAACCACCGCCCCCCCCCCCCAAGCATCAAATACGAACTGCCGGTTTAAGCCCGGCGCCCCCCCCGCCGC
>JANLPS010000154.1:0-30999 GCA_031367385.1 Archangium sp.
TCGAAGTCGCCCGGCAACCCCAGAGGAACTACCGCGAACGAATCCTCGAGCCGCATATGAAAGCTCCCCGCAAACCAGAGCTCCCTCTATGATCCTCCCGCGACGCCCGCACAAGCGCCGTCCTAACTGATCGGCATTGCCGCTAGGTCAGCCCGGTCAGCGGCTTGTTCCAATCGGTCATGTCGGCGCCTTGCCACGACTGCTCGACGCCCTGAATGTCCATCGAGGCGCGCTCGGCGGTGGTGATGCCGTAGGTGTCGAGCACGGTGTACAGCAGCCGGGAGTACGAGATGCCCTGGTAGATGCAGCTCGGCTCTGGCGTTCGCAGCTTCGGCACCGAGAAATCGTAGCTCTTGCCGCCGGTGAACGAGCCCAAGCCGCCGGCCATGATCACCGGCACTGCCCCGCGCAGGTGGCCATTGGGCCGACCATCGTGCTCGGGCACGACCAGCACCATCGTGTTGTCGAGGTAGGTCGCACCGGTGTTCGGGTCTTCGACGGTATCGAGCTCGGCGATGAAGTCGGCGATCGCGTCGAACACGAAGAGCTGAACCCGTCGAATCATCTCGATCATCGCGTCTGACGGGTTGGCCAGATGCCCTGCGTTGCCGTGGTAGGCCTGCGAGCCGCCGAAGTCGAGACCCTCGGTGATCCACTCGTTTTCGAGGCCGCTGTCGATGACCACCGCCTGCGCTTTGTTCATCTTGATGGCCGCCGCGGCGTTCGCGAATTGACCGCGAAAGAGTGCGCCCTTGGCGGTGTTGAAGGTGTCTACCGTCAGCCCGGGGTTGCCCGAGATCTTCGGCGGCGGCACCGCCAACACCGGGTCTTTGGGCATGGTCATGTTCGCCAGATTGGTGCGCTGCGCTTCGATGATGCTGGCGTGGTTGTCGAGCCGCTGCTTGTCGTACGCCGAGAGCCGCTGGTCGGTCTTGATGGTGCTGATGTTCTGCAGCGTGCGCTCGAGCAAGGCCGTGCGGCGCGCGGTCGGGTCGCGCTTCTTGGGCCCGGTGACCGGCGGCTTGTAGTCGGCGAAGAGCGTGTCCCACACCTGGAGCGTGTTCTTCAGCGCCGTCGCCATCTCGAAAGTGCCATCGCTCTTCTTGTGAACCGATGAGCTGCCAGCCTCTTCGGTGAAGCGGGCGTCGTCGACGTTGTCAGGGCACTTGAGCACCAGCGGCAAGCGCCCGTTGAGCTTTCGGCCAATGACCACGTCGACGGTCTCGCCGGTGAAGGTGACGCTCGCGGGCTCCGCGCAGGCCTGGCACCCATTCTTGTACCCGCCGAGTTGCGCGGTGCTGGTGTGGCCCTGCACGGTGGCGTTCGAGCAGCTCAGGTTGTTCAAGAACGCGGTCTTCTTCTTGAACGGCTGCCACTTCGCGCTGTGAATGGGGCTGAGCGCGTTGGTGTACGGCGCCAGGTCGATGGCCGAGCAGCCGGTGCGCTGCTCGAAGGCGACCTCGCGCAGATAGTCGCTCGGCGCTTTGAGCATGTTGCCGGGCGAAGTCGTCGCGATCGGCATGCCCTTTGCGACGTAGGGCAGCCAGTGCTGCGAAAACACGCCGTGGCCCACGACGATGCAGACGATGCGCTTCGAGAGCGGTACCGCGCCGTCGGCGAAGGCCCGGTTGCCGAACGCGTCGAGCAACGGGAGGCTGCCCGCCATCAACCCGAAGCGCTTGATCAACTGGCGTCGCGAAAACATGGTCAGTCCTTCCACAGTACGAATTCGGGAGAGGTCACCATCGCGGTCATCGCTTCCACGATTGACGCTCCGGCGAAGATCGAGCGGGCGCCTTCGTCTTCGATGCACCCGTCAGACGCGTCGTTGCGGCCGAGCACCGACCGCGTGTACTGCGCGGCGAAGCAGCTGTCGTACTCGGGCGTCTGTGAAATGAGGGTCGAGAGGTCGAGCGACCCGGCGGCCGACGCTTCGCGGCCGAGTGGCACCGTCAGGTCGGCGCTGCTGACCACCGGCACCTGGTAGTCGAAGACGCCGCCGGCGAAGTGCTTCTCGACGCTCACCTCGCGGCCGATGGCGTCGAGGTCGCTGCGCGCGCTGCCCAGCGGGTTGATGGTGGTGTGGCACCCCGCGCAGGCTGCCGCCGAGGTGACGCTCTTGATTCGGTCGACATTCGAGGCCTTCAGCGCCTCGGCTTGTTTGGCGGCTTCAGTGACGCTGAAGTTGGGAGGGGCGATCTCTTTGCAGAGGAACTTCTGAACCACCGCCAAGCCGCGAGCGACCACGTGCCAATCATCGGTGCCAGAGGCGACCATGCCGACGCGAGTCAGCACGCCGGCGCGCGTGGCGGGCAGGGCGGTCGCGCCCTCGGCGGCTCCGTAGATCTGCGCCAGCGATGCGGGGAGCCCGGTCGTGGCCCGAGAGGTCAGCAGCGCGGAGGGGCCGGCCTGCTGGGCCCACGTCAAGTCGGTGACGAAGGCGTCGAGCTCTTTGGTCGAGGCTGCTTGCACGCCGGTCACGTCGAGACCTTCGAGAAACGCGGGGCTGTAGCTGAACGAGCTGCCCTTCGCGTAGCCCAACCACTGTTGGTAGAACGCGAGCGAGCGGGCGTGCGCATCGGGCGTCTGAAGCAGGCGCTCGACCTCGGCCTTCAAGACCTCGGCGCGCGCAATCGAGCCATCGCGGGCGGCGTTGAAGAGCTGATCATCGGGGCCGTGCCCGGTGAGCGCGAACGAGACGCGGCTGGCGATTGAGAACGGCTCGAGCGAGTTGCCCTGGCCGGCCGGCGCGTCGCGCAGGTAGAGAAAATCGGGGTGCATCAACAGGCTCGCGAGCCCTTGGCGAAACCCCTCTTGCACGCCGTCGCTCTCACCGTTGGCCACTTCGGCTTTGAAGAAGGTGAGCAGGTCGGCGATTTCGGTGCTCGAGACCGAGCGACGCAACAACCGCTCACCCTTTGATTTGACGAACGCGGTGAAGCACGACTCGGCGGCGGCGCCGGTGACCGTGCGCGCATTGCAGCCGAAGACCGAGGCAGCGATGGCATCGGTCGACAAGGCCCACACCGCGACCGAGTCGGCGGTGCCGGCGAGCGAATCGAGCGTGACGCTCGAGACCAAGGAGCCTGCGCTCTCGAAGGTGAAGGTCTTGTCGGCGACGGGCGACAAGCTGACATTGGCGGCCACGGTGGCGGCGCCGGCACCCAGGGTGCTGGTGAGCTCGGTCAAATACGCCGAGCGCCACAGCAAACGCATCTTCGCGGCTGAGCCAGTACCCGGGGTCTTGCATCGCAGCGCGAGCTGGGGCGAGTCGATGGTTGGCGAGGTGACCGTGCCGCGAACGTCGATGGCCCCCCATCAGCACCAGCAACGCCATGCGGAGAGTCGTCTTGATCACGCAGGGTGAGTGAAGCCTCACTGGCAGTCGAAAGCTCAGCGAAATCGAGGTAGGCGAATGACTCACATTTCGAGGCCGCTGACTTCGCGCGCTTGGCGGGTTGTTCTCTGCAGTTCACACCGCAGTTGGGCTCCTTTTCGGTGCATGCCTCGCCGCGCAGGGTCATTTTTTCGGTTGGGCTCGACCGACGACCCTGCGATTTTTTCGACCGAATACGCCCGAACCCTCACGCCCCAGCAGGCTGCCGCCAGATCGATGTGATGACCTCGATTTCGGGGGTCGATTCCGCAACCGCGTGTCCGTCGTGGTCCGCCGGCTCCGCATCCCCTTTTTGGGGCTCGCCCAGCTCCTCGTGAACAAGCGCGCGTCGGGCCGCGACCAAGACTTGATCGATGTCGCGAACCTGCTGGGGCTGCATCGGTCGACGCGAGGCCGGCGCAAATGATCCGCGTCGGGGCGAAGGTTTCGCTAAGGTGCGCAGCCTCATGACTCGAATCTTCGTCACGCTGGTGGTGCTGTGCTCGAGCGTCGGGTTGGCTCAATCGACGCCCGAGATTCAGCCGAAGGTCATCGTCGTGCCGTACCCGAGCGAGGTCGACGCGGGCGCTCCGGTGTCGGCACCTGTTTTCGTTCAGCCCGACGCGCCGCCGCCGATGCCAGCCGCTGATGCCCCGGTCTCCCAGCCCCCACCCGAGCCGCTGCCCGATCGCACCCTGCAGGCCCTGCCGCCGGTGCCCGACCCGCAGCCGATCAACCCCGACGCCTTGCCGCAGCCCGCCCAGGGCCCCGGCGCGTTTCTCGACGGTCACCCGCGAGAAGGTGCGTTCTTGTCGGGCCCGGGCAGCCTGACCTTCATCATGCACCACACCTTGATGACGGGCCTCGGCGTGCTGGCGACACAGATGATCCCCCGCATCGATGACACGTATTGCTACGGGCGCTCGCCGGGCTGCAAGACCCCCCCCGTCGACTGGACGGATGCGAACTCGCGCGTGGCGTACCTCGCAGGCGCCCTCATCGGTGCCGGCGTCGGCTTCGGCGCGAGCGCCTTCTGGCAGTTCAACCACTGGATGAGCCACAGCACCGCCAACTTCGGCATCGTCAACTCGTTCTTCGGTGGCGCGTTCGCCGGAGCGGTGGCTGATCTCATCACCAATCACACCAGCCCGACGGCGATCAGCTGGGTCTCGCTCATCGGAGCGCTCGCCGGGGCCTGGCTCACGCCGATCATCGGTGGCGGCGACCTCGCGTTGAACAAGGGCCTGCTGATCACCTCGGGTGGTGGCTGGGCGATGATCTACACCGCGTTGGTGCTGGCGATCATCGGCACCACCGGCGGCGGCTCGAACCTGCGCACCGGCCTCGACGTGCTGATGATCATGCCGGCGATTGGCGCGGCAGCCCTCGCCTTGGCGACCCTGCGCTTCAACCCCTCGACCACGCAGATCATGCGCGCCAACCTCTTCGGCCTCGGCGCAGGCGCCGCGGTGCTGCTGATCTCCGCGCTGGTGCTGGGCGCGAATTTTTTGAGCCCGATACCCTACATTCTCGCGGCGGTTGCGGCGATTGGCGCCAAGGTCACGGTGAGCTTGCTGTGGGCTGAAGCCGCCGAGAACCCGACGCCGCGACGGCCAGACGCTTTCGTCGCCACGAGCGAGACCGAGAAGCGCGCCCGCATCTTGTACTGGTGAGCTCTTCAAAAACCGCACATGCCGAGACGCGCGAAACCCAGCAAGCCGCCGAAGACCTTGAGCTACAAGGTCATCGAGCTCTCGAACGTCGACGAGGCCGCGCTCGAGGCCACGGTCAACGAATGGGTCAGCGCCGGCTGGGCCTTCGACGGCGTGCAGTTCGCTATGCGCGAGTCGTCGAAGCGGCCCGCAATGGCCTTCGTTTTTTTCACCCGGCTCGGCGAGGTCGAGCGGTTTCGCACCCAGGCCACCGCCGAGGCCCACCTGAAGCGGCTGGTGCTGGGCGATGAAGCCAAGGGCCTCAAGCAACGCTCCGCCGCAGACGCCTATGCTCGGCTCGCACAGCTGGCGAACGATTCGGGAGACGACGAGTCATGACCGAAGGCCCTGATCACCTGCGCGTCGTACGCGAAGACGAAGGCCCTCGCCTGCCCAAGGCGTCGCTGCTGCTGCGCGCCGGAGCCCGCCTGGTCGACCTCTCCATCGCCTGGGTGTTGTTCAAATCAACCGGCCCCGCAGGCCTGGTGATCGCGCTTTTGTACCTGGTCTTCGCCGACGGCATGCTGCAGGGCCAGAGCCCCGGCAAGAAGCTGTTCGGCGTGAAGGTCGTGTACCTGCCGACGCGCTCAGGCGCTCGCCACCGCGACAGCATGGTGCGCAACGCGCCGCTGGGCCTGGTGATCATTCTGAGCATGATGCCCGAGCTTGGGCAGATCGCCTTCATCGGAGGCATCGTGATCATCGGCGGCATCGAAGCGGTGCGCTGCTGGCGCGACCCCGATGGGTTGCGGCTGGGCGATCTCTGGGCGCAGACCCAGGTCACTGACGGCAAAGTCACCACGGGCGCGCAGCAACGGGCTGTGCCTGCTCAAACCGAAGAAGCCCGAGCTGGGGCCCGCTTCAAACAACTCACTCCGCGCAGCAGCCTGCCGCGCGACGGCGAAACGAACCGGTAGACCATGCGCATCGCGCTGACTCACAACTTGCGGCTCTCTGATGCTGAAGAAGAGGCCGAATTCGACACCGAAGAGACCGTCACCGCGCTGGCCGCGGCGATCGAGCGGTTGGGCCACCGCGTCGAGAAGATGGAGGTCTCGGGCCCCGCCTCTCGCCTGGTGACCCGCCTCGAGGCGTTCTCACCTGACCTCATCTTCAACACCGCCGAGGGGCGTCGCGGCCGCTTTCGCGAGGCCTTTTTCCCCGCGTTGTTCGAGGAGCTGGGCTTCGCCTACACCGGCTCAGACGCGTACGCGCTGGCGGTGACGCTCGACAAACAGCTCACCAAGCTCGTGCTGCGCGAGCACGGCATTCGTACGCCGGGGTGGCAGTTCATCGAGAAGATCAGCGACTTGAAGGCCGAGGAGCTCCACTTTCCCGTCATCGTGAAGCCGAACTTCGAGGGCAGCTCGAAGGGCATCACCCAGGAGTCGATCGCCGAGAACGTCGAGGGGCTGCGTAAAAAAGTCATCGACGGCCTCGACAAGTACCCAGCCGGGTTGCTGGTCGAAGAGTTCATCGTCGGCAAAGACCTGACCGTGCCGCTGCTCGAGAGCGTCGACAACGACTTCAACGGCGTGCTGACCCCGGTCGAGTACCAGGTCGCGCCGGCGTATTCGAAAGACAAGAAGTACGCGATCTACGACTACGACTTGAAGACCAAGGCCTACGAGTCGGTGTCGGTGAAGGCTCCGGCGGCGTTGACGCAAGAGATGAGCGACCGCATTCGCAAGCTGGCCCGCACCATCTTCGAGAAGCTCGATTGCCGCGACCTGGGCCGCATCGACTTTCGGCTCTCAGACGCCGGGGTGCCGTATTTTCTCGAGATGAACGCGTTGCCGTCGCTCGAACCGGGCGCCGGTATCTTCGCGGCCGCCGAGCTCGAGGGCTTGCACTTCGACGCGGTGATCAACGCGGTGATCGCCAGCGCGGCCAAGCGGCAAAAGGTCAAAGAACGCCCCCGCGGCTCGTCACGCCCGGCGCGAAAAGGCCCGCTCAAGGTCGGGTTCACCTTCAACGTGAAGCGCATCAAGCCGACCGCCGACGGCAAGAAAGATCACGAGGCCGAGTACGACTCGCCCTCGACGTTGCAGGCGATTCGCGAGGCGATCGCGTCGCACGGTCACGAGGTCATCGACTTCGAGGCCACGCCCGATTTGCCGATGTTGTTGGCCGCGACTCCGGTCGACGTGGTGTTCAACATCGCCGAAGGGTTTCGCGGCCGAAACCGCGAGAGCCAGGTGCCCGCGTTGCTCGAGCTGCTCGACATACCCTACACCGGGTCTGACCCCGCCACGCTCAGCCTGGCGCTCGACAAGGCGTTGGCCAAGCGCGTCGTTCGCGCCGCTGGCGTCGACACGCCCGATTTTCAGTTGATGAACACCGGCCGCGAGCGCCTCGACAAGCAGTTCACCACCTGGCCGCTGATGGTGAAGCCGGTCGCCGAGGGCTCGAGCAAGGGCGTCATCGGCAAGAGCGTGTGCCACACCGAGGCTGAGCTGCGCGAGGTGGTCAAAGAGCTGGTCGACCGCTACGACCAACCCGCGTTGATCGAAGAGTACATCGGTGGCCGTGAGTTCACGGTGGGGTTGCTGGGCGAGCGCCGGCCCAAGGTGCTGCCTCCGATGGAGATCGTCTTCACCGACAAGGCCGACAAGAACCCCATCTACAAATTCGAAGACAAGCTCGAGGTGAATGATCGCATTCGCTACGAGGTGCCGGCCAACCTCGAGCCCGCGCAGCTCGAGCGGCTCAAGGGCGCCGCCCGCGGAGCCTTCATGTCACTGGGCTGCCGCGACGTGGCCCGGGTCGACTTTCGGATGGATGCGCTGGGTCGCATCTACTTTCTCGAGTGCAACCCGCTACCGGGGCTGACCCCGGGGTGGAGTGACCTGGTGCTGATCGCCGCCGGCGAGAACATGGATTATCGCACCCTGATTGGTGAAATTCTCTCGGGTGCGATTCGCCGCTATCGAGAGCGTCGTGCCGCCCGCAACGATCGCGATGTGAAGGCCGACGTCGCGTAAGGGGTGCCTTCAGTGTCGCAAGCCGTTGAGCTGCCCAGTCACCTCGATCGCACCCGCCGCATGGTGGGCCTCGGGCTGTACCTGACGGCGATGCTGATCGGCGGCATTCTGTTGCTGGCGGTCTTTCTGGTGCCTCCGCTGTTCGGCAGCGACCCTGCGGGTGAGTACGGCGGCATGCTGATGGGCGCGGTGCTCGCCTTCCCCGCGGCGTTTGCGTACTTGTGGGTGCCCCGGGTGGTCGACCGCTACGACCCCGAGCCGGTGTGGTGCCTGGTGGCCTCGTTCTTCTGGGGTGTCGTCGCCTCATGCGGGTTCGCCGCGACCATCAACACCGCGGCAGGGTTCATCGGCGCCGACCTGGGTGGGGCCGACTTCGGAGAAGTGGTCGCGGCGTGCATCAGCGCTCCGCTGGTCGAAGAATTCTTCAAGGGCCTCGGCGTGTTCGGCATGTTTTATTTCTTGAAGCGCGAGTTCGACGGCGTGGTCGACGGCATCATCTACGCGGCGTTCATCGCGATCGGCTTCGCGGCGATGGAGAACGTCTTGTATTACGGCCGGGCCGCCGCGCAGAGCGACGAGGCCCTCGGCATGACGGTGGTGATGCGAGGCCTGCTCACCCCGTGGATTCACCCGCTCTTCACCTCGATGACCGGCATCGGCTTCGGCATCTCACGCGAGACGCGCAGCGCCTTCTTGCGGTGGACAGCGCCCGTCTTCGGCTACGGCTTCGCGGTGTTTCTGCACTCAGCGTGGAACACCGCCGCCACCATGTCGGGCATGTTGACGATCATCATGTTGCCGCTGTGGTTCTTCTTCGTGCTCGCCTTCGCGGTGATGGTGATCGTTCTGGTGCACCGCAAAGGCAAGATCATCGCCAAGCACTTGCAAGACGAGGTGCTGGTCGGCTTCTTGAGTCTGCCCGAGTACGAATTGGTGACCTCTGCGTTCTCGTCATGGCACGCGACCTTCTCGTGGGGTGGCCGGCCGGCGCGCCAATTCGTGGCGGCGGCGTCACGGTTGTCGCTCTCGAAGTGGCACTCGATTCGTTCGGCGCAGAGCGAGACCAGCACCATCAGCGGGGCCTTCGTGGCGCCCTTGCGTCAAGAAATCAAGCGGCTGCGAGGTGAGATGAGCCGCTCGTTGGGGAGGCCGCTGCCCGAGCCTGCGCCGTGGCGACCGAGCTCGGAGCAGCCCAAGCCTCCGTGGGTGAGGTAGGTGCCACCTGTGGCACATCGTCGAGCGCCTTTAGCGGGTCGATTGGCTGCGCATGCGTGGGCGGCGAACGTCGAAGGTGGGCTTTCGGTTCGGGTCGCAGGCGGGGCCGAAGCCCTCGGCGTTGAAGTCGTACTCGAGCTCCCCGTGCTCGCCGTTGCTCATCGGCTCGATGGTCAGCCGGTGCCGGCCTGCGCGTGCGGGTGAGCAGTACGAGAGCAGGTAGAAGCGTTTGCTGTAGCCTTCGATTTTGGCCGCGATGCGATCGAACTGCTCGCCAACCTGACCCGGGTTCTTCGAGAACGCCGCGCCGCTGCGGCCGATGAGCGACAGCTCGTGCTCATCGATTTCAGCGCCAACGCCGATGACGAATACCTCGAAGTTCACGTCTCGCAAGACCCGAAAGAGCTCATCGCGTTCGACCCGGTGCGCGTGGTCGGAGCCGTCGGTGAAGATGACCAGCGTGCCGAAGCGCAGCGGCACCGTTGAGCGCTCGAGCTGCTTTTCGAGCACGGCGACACCCTTGACGATCGCCCCGTTCAGGTTGGTCGAGGGGTCTTGGGGCGAGAATGACGAGAGTGAGACCGGGCCTGCGCCGAACGCGCGCAGCGGTACCAACTCGGCTCGACCATCGAAGGCGTAGACGGCGGTCTCTTGGTAGGCCGAGAGCCGAGAGGTGAATCGTGACACCGCCTCTTGCAGCTCGGGCACGGCTCCTGATTGGGTGACCGACCCCGACATGTCAACCAGCAGCAAGGTGTAGTGCTTGGCGGCCACCTCGGGGTTCAAGATGGTCTGTTTTGACTCGAACGGAGAGACCAGCTGGTGATCTTCGTAGATGCGAAATTGCTCGGCGCTCAGGCCGGGCACGGGCTCACCCTGGCGGGTGTCGACGGTGAAATAGACCGCGACGTTCGATGGCTTTTGCACGCTTGCGTCGACCAGGCGGGGTTTCAGGCCGGCACACGCGGTGACGAGAACGAGGCTCAACGCAAGGGTGATCTGACGCATGCCACACTGTCGACGGCCGGCGGCCGTTTCTCAAGCGTCGAGTTGACCGAGAGCACAGCCGTCACCTGCTCACACAACTTCACGCTCAGACCCCACCGCCTGGCGGTTAGTCTCATGGGCCTATGTCGAAAGCTCTGATTCGGTCAGCCGGTGCGCGCCTCGAGCGCGTCAATGCCTCGAAGCGCTTCTCAGACGGCACCTTTCACAACACCGCACAGGTCGGCTCAGGCCTGAAGCCCGGCACAGCCTTCTCGACGATGGGCGAGTACTTCACCGGCAACGACGTCGCGCGAAAGCCGCCTGGCCCGCTGCCTTCGGTCAACCCGCTCGCCTTGTGGGAGCGGCCCCCCGAGACCGGTCTTCGCGCGACCTGGCTGGGCCACTCCACGGTGCTGGTCGAGCTCGACGGCGTGCGAATTCTCACCGACCCGGTCTGGGGCGATCGCGCGTCGCCGTTCAGCTTCATGGGCCCGAAGCGGTTTCAGCCGGTGCCGGTGCGCATCGATCAGCTGCCCAAGCTCGACGCGATCATCGTCTCGCATGACCACTACGATCACCTCGATGCGCCGACGATTGCGCAACTGGCCAAGCTCGACGTGCCCTTCTTCACCTCGCTCGGCGTCGGCGTTCACCTCGAGGGCCTCGGCGTCGCGCCCGAGGCAATCACCGAGCTCGACTGGTGGGAGGCTGCGACGATTGCCAACTCCGAGGTCACCCTCACCGCCGCGCCCTCGCAGCACTTCTCTGGCCGTGGCCTCAAGCGCAACACCACCTTGTGGAGCTCGTTCGCGATGCGCGGCCCCAAGCACAAGGTGTTCTTCAGCGGCGACACCGGCCTCACCCCCGAGTACTCCGAGATCAAAGAGCGTCTTGGGCCCTTCGACCTGGTGATGCTCGAGGTCGGCGCCTGGCACCCGTCATGGGGCGACATTCATCTGGGCCCCGAGAACGCGCTCAAGGCCTTGCAGCTCATCGGCGGAGGCACGTTCTTGCCGGTGCATTGGGGCACCTTCAACCTCGCGCTCCACGCGTGGGACGAGCCCGCCGAGACGCTGGTGAAGTTGGCCGACTCGAGTGGGGCGCACCTGGTGATGCCGCGGCTGGGCGCCGGTATCGAGCCGTCGCGCGCCGAGAAGGTCGACACCTGGTGGCGCGGGCTGACGCCGCGGCTCAAGTGACGGGCTTTTAGAGGTTCGTCGCCCAGGTGAGCAGCTCGTGCACCGTGGGCTTGGTCACCGTCTTGATCGGCCGGTTCTGAATTCGCATCGCCAGCTCGACGCCGTTGAGCATCACCCGCATCGAAGTGCTGGTGGTGGCAAGCCCAATCGCGCGCACCTTGATGCCCTTGAGCACGAACGCATCGAGCCAGAACGGCACCAGGCTCGGCGCGATGATCTTCGGGTTCGACGGCAACGCGCCCAGCAGCACGATGGGCCCCTCCTTGCTGCCCTCGATCAACGGCGGCACCAGGTGCTTCGAGTTTGCGGCGTCCATCAACTCGGGTGAGTCGAAGGTGATGAGCCAAATGCCGGGGGCGGCCTGCTCGATTGTGTTGTTCAAGACGTCCTGTGGTTGCAGAGTGGAGCGCCCTATGAGCTCCGCGCCTCACTACAAACCGAATCTCCGCGACATTCAATTCAACCTCTTCGAGTTCCTCGACATTGGCAAAACGGCCCTGGGTCAAAAACCCTTCGGCGACGTCGACGAGGCGACTGCGCGGCAAACCCTCGAGACCATTCTGCCTGTGTGCACGGGTGTGATGGCCGAGGGCTTCGCCGAGGGTGACCACGTCGCGCTCGGCTTCGACCCCAAGAGCGGCGCGGTCACGATGTCGCCTTTGATGAAAAAGGCGTACCACGCGTACTTCGAGGGCGGGCTCAACGTGCTCGACCTGCCGGCGCATCTGGGCGGCATGGCGGTGCCTCCGAGCATGGCGTGGGGCGCATTCGAGCTGGTGGTGGGCGCCAACCCCGCGGTGGCGTTCTACTTTTTGGGCAACGTGCTCGCGAGAATCATCGACCAGCTCGGCACCGACACGCAGAAGAAGCGCTTCGTCGGCCCGATGCTCGAGCACCGATGGGGCGGCACGATGGTGCTCACCGAGCCTGACGCCGGCAGCGATGTGGGCGCGGCGCGTACCAAGGCGAGGCAGGTCAAAGATGACCTCTGGCACATCGAGGGTGTGAAGCGCTTCATCACCAACGGCGACTTCGACGCGGTCGACAACATCGTGCACCTGGTGTTGGCACGGCCCGAGGGCGCGGGCCCGGGCACCAAGGGGCTCTCGATGTTCGTGGTGCCGAAGTTTCTGGTCAACGAAGACGGCTCGCTGGGCGCGCGCAACGGCGTGTTCTGCACCAACCTCGAGAAGAAGATGGGCCTCAAGGCCTCGGCCACGTGTGAGATGACCTTCGGCGACGGCGTGCCCGCGCAGGGCTGGCTCGTCGGCAACGTGCACGACGGCATTCGCCAGATGTTTCACGTCATCGAGCACGCGCGCATGGCGATTGGCATGAAGTCGATGGCCACGCTCTCGACCGCCTACTTGAACGCACTCGCCTACGCGAAAGAACGCAAGCAAGGCGCCGACCTTCAGTCTGCGCGCGACAAGAACGCGCCTCGGGTGACCATCATTCACCACCCAGACGTGCGGCGAATGTTGATGATGCAGAAGTCACACGCTGAAGGCATGCGCGCCTTGCTCTCGTTCGCCGCGTCGCTGCTCGACACGGTCGAGATGCAGGGTGGTCACCAGGCCGACGCCGCGGCCGAGGCGACCGCGCTCAATGATCTGCTGCTGCCGGTGATCAAGGGCTACTGCAGTGAGAAGGTGTACGAGCTGCTCAGCTTGTCGCTGCAGACCTTCGGGGGCTCCGGCTACCTGCAGGACTACCCCATCGAGCAATACATTCGAGATCAGAAGATCGACACGCTCTACGAGGGCACCACCGCGATTCAGGCGCTCGACTTACTGATGCGAAAGATCGCCCGCGATGGTGGGGCGACGCTGCAGGGCTTGCTGGGCCGCATGCAGGCCACGCTCGACTCGAACGAAGGCGGCGACGAGCTGAAGGCCGAGCGCGCCAAGTTGGCCGAGGCCCTGACCGAGCTGCAGACCGCGTTCGGCGGGCTGATGGCGAAGCTGGGCGACTCGGTCTACCACGTGGGGTTGCAGGGCAATCGGCTGCTCTTCGCGCTGGCAGAGCTCAGCATCGGCTGGTTGTTGGTTCGGCACGCGGCGCTTGCGGTGAAGAAACGCGCCGGGGTCACTGGCCCCGACGCTGATTTCTACGAAGGCAAGATCGCCTCGGCTCGTTTCTTTTGCCACGAGGTGCTGCCGAACGTCGCGTTGGCCGCGCGGCACGTGCAGAACAGCTCACTGCAGCCGATGGCGGTGCCCGAGGCCGCGTTCTAAACTTTACGGGCCGAAGGTCGTCGTCGCGTCGATGGGTTGCCACGTCACCGTCAAGGTGCCTCCGGAGGCGGTGCCGGGGGGGTCGCGCTTGATGTGACGGCGAATCGAGACCCACCCCTTGCCGTTGAAGCGTGAAAACGACGTGGTTGGAAGCACGACGCTCGTCGCACCAGCTGTGATCACATCGATCTCCACTCGCGACCGGAGCCCCCACCCACGAGACGGTCTGCGCCTGGCCTTGCTTGAAGGCGAGCGTGGCCGGAAGCGAGGCTTCAGCGAACGAAGTCACCACCGTCTCGATCTCCTTGCCCGCGGTGTCGAGGTACACGAACGTGCCGGTCACCGGCCCGGCGAGCTTGGCCTCGTGCCACCCGCACCCGGGCACGAAGCCCATGGCTGTAGGGCACGAATTTCGCCCGCACCGCGCGTCGAGAGGGTCGAGAACGACGAAACGGTGAGGTTACACAGTTCGGTGATGTTCGCTCCATTGCGATCGTTTCGCGCTTTGATCACCTGTCTTCTCCGTTGGGAATACCGGTCAACGACTTGAGAAATTCGACGAGCAACTCGCCCTCGGTGTCAGGCAGCTCGGCGCCAAGCTGGTGGCGGCCCATCAGCTGCACTGCCTCGCGCAATGTGCCGACGCTGCCGTTGTGAAAGTACGGCGCGGTCTCGGCGACGTTGCGCAGCGAGGGCACTTTGAAGACCAGCTCGTCGTTGGCCGAATGGGTGACGTCTGAGCGCCCGAGGTCGCTGCGGTCAGGCCAGGGCAGTTGAGCTCCGAGCCGTCGAAAGCGCTCGCCGCCTACCAGCGGCCCAGAGTGGCAGTTCACGCACCCAAGGTTGTTGAACAGGTCAAAGCCCGCTCGTTGCTCCGACGTCAGGGCGCTTCGGTCGCCAGCCAGGTACCGGTCGATGGGTGCCGGAGTCACCAACGTTCGCTCAAAGGCGCCGATGGCGCGCGCAACGTTGTGCGAATTCAATGGCTCTGATTCGCCAGGAAAGTTCTCTTGAAAGCTGGGCAGGTACCCGCTGACTTCGAGGGCCGTGCGCACCGCTTCTTCATTGGCGAGCCCCATTTCGTTGGCAGCGAACAATGGCCCCAAGGCCTGAGCCTCGACGTCGGCGGCCCGGCCATCCCAGAATTGGGCGACTTGACCTGCGGCGTTGAAGACGCTCGGCGCATTGCGACGCACGGGGGTGCCGGCGACTCCGATTGAGGTGGCCCGGTGGTCGACCCCAAACTGGGCGAGGTCGTGGCACGTCGCACATGAGACTTGGCCGTTCGAAGAAAGCGCTGGCTCGGAGAACAGCTTTCGGCCGAGCGCGACTCGGCTCGGCGTCGTGTCTGCTCGCGCAAAGTCTGCGGGCAGCGGGGCGATCGCCGGGCAACCAGCGAGCGCCAACATCAACATGTGAAGCTTTGCCTTCATGAGCTCTCTCCCGCTGTCTTTGAAGCGCAGAAGATGTGCCTTGCGAACGAGCAAGACAACGCCCTACTTTGCAAGTAAATGTTGCATTCGCGCAATGATGGCAAAGAAAGGGCGAAGTGAGAGCTCTTGAGCGTTGGGATGATGTTCGGCTCTTTCTCGAGGTGATGCGGGCGGGCACGCTCAAAGGCGCGGGGGCCAGGCTTGGTCTCGATACCTCGACGGCGAGCCGGCGCTTGGCGTCGCTCGAGCGCTCGCTCGATGTGCGGCTGTTCGACCGCTCGCGCGAGGGCGTTTCACCGACCGCGGCCGCTGAGCAGCTCCTCGCGGCGGCTGAAGACATGGAGCACTCGGCGCTCGCCCTCTCGAGCACCGCCGCCCAACAAGAGCGACGCATCGAGGGGTTGGTGAAGGTGACGCTGCCGCCTGGGCTCGCCGAGGGTTTCGCTGCACGGCTCCTGCTCGACCTTCGAAAGCGGCACCCCGGCCTGACGTTCGAAGTTGATTCGAGCACCCGCGTCGCTGACCTCTCGCGACGTGAAGCCGACATCGCGCTGCGAACGGTGAAACCCCAGGCGGGCGACTTGGTGATGCAAAAGCTCGCTCAAGCTCCATGGGTAGCCATGGGCGCTTCAGGTCATCGCTGGCCGATCGTGAAGAAGTGGAGCGAGCTGCCCTGGGTTGGGTGGGGCCCCGAGCTGTCGCACCTTCAGGCTGCGCGCTGGGTGACGAAGCACGTCGAAGGGGCACTGGTGCTCAGAGCCAATGCCATCGGCATGCAGCTGGCGGCCATTGAGCAAGGCATGGTCGCGCTGATGCCCGTCGCGTACCAACGCAGCTACCCCATCGAGCCGGTGCGATTCGCCAAGGGGTTGGCGGCCAGTGCGCGCGAGTGGCCAAGTGATGAGCTCTGGCTGGTCACGCACCGGGCGCTTCGCAACGTGCCCCGCATCGCCGCGGTGTGGAGTTGGCTCGTCGCCCAATTTCAGTCGCCACCTGCGCGGTAGCCACTAGGCCGCGAGGCGGCTGCGTTCGCGAGCCCAGTGCATGGTTGCAGCGACGGCGAGGTCGAGCGGAGTGGCCTCGAGCCCAAAGGCCGCCCGAAACTTCGAATCATCGACCACCCAGGGGCTCTGCCATTGATACGTGAGCTCAATCAGTTCTCGAATGATCGGCGAGAAGAGCCCCATTGCCCGAAGCATGAGCACAGGTACCGGGCTCACCTGCAGGGTGCGCTGCGCAGCGAGGCCAAATCGGGCCATCATTTGACGCGGCGACTCGGCCTTCGCGACCGGCAGATGCCACACCTGGCCCAGCGAGCGCTCATTCGCCCCCAGCACGGCGAGCCCCGACACGACATCGGGTACGTACGAAAACGAGTGGGGGAGGTCGCAATCGCCCAGCACTTCGACGCTTTGGCCTGAAGCGAGCCGCTTGAAGAACCGCTCACCAAAGAGAGCCGACGAAGTCACGCGAGGGCCGAAAAAATCAGAGGCGCGGCCGATGGCGACGCGCACCTGCCCGGCTTCGTGGGCGCCAAGATACCGAGCGGCCAATTCGGCCCGCACGGCCCCCTTGCGAGAGCGCGGCTTGATGGCTGAGTCTGGCCGTAAGGGGCCATCGGTGGGGTCGAGCATGTAGAGGTTGTCGAGCACCACCAACTTGGCGCCGGCCCGAGCGGCTCCGTGGAGCACCCCGGCGGTGATGCGAGGGAGCACCGAAGCCCACTGATCGTAGGAGACATTGACGCACTGGTAGACCACCTCGGCGCCCTGCATCGCGGCTTCAGCGAAGCGAAGGTCGGCCAGGTCGCCCGTGAGAACATGCTCTGAAGACGCGCCTGAACGGCGAACGACTCGCACCCGATGGCCTTGAGCGCGAAGCAAGGCTGCCAGCGATGAGCCGATTTGACCTGCTCCCAGTACGACGTGAATGCCGGTGTGCATGGTTGAACTCCTCTTGAAGGGGCGAACAACGTGTCACTTGCGAAAAGGCAATGGTAGCTGCAGTTCATCAAGCAATCGTTGCAAAATCGAAACGATCAGGTTGGCGCCCCCTTTTGGGCGAAGGCATCGTCGCAGCCCAGGGCGAATTTCAGCTGGCAAGCGCAGTGGGCACCCCACGATGCTCGCCGTCACCAGGCGACCACCGTCGAGCGTCACGCCAGCGACCTGAGCTCCTTGAACGCCTTGCGAATGAAGTGTGACAGCGGCCGCCGCGCGCGGGCAGCACGCCAGGCTTCGGTGGCCACGGTCAGCGCCGCCACGCATGCTGCCGCGATCACCTTGCGTCGGTAGGGCGCACGCACCCGCACGGTCAACGCCTGCTCGAGCCCTTCAGTCAGGGCGTGCAGGTCGGCGCGCGTGGCTGCCACCAGCGCTGGGGTCTTCGCCACCAGATCGCTGCGGCGAAGAATTCGCTTTCGCTCGGCGGCGTAGAAGGCACCCAGCGCCCCGCAGGTCGCTTCGCACACCGCATGCGCCCCGGGCTCGCGCGATGGTCGAGCGGCGATGGCCTCGAAGAGCAGGGGGTCGAAGTCGTCCCACAACACCAGCCCTTCCTTGGTGCCGAAGTTGCGGAACACCGAGGCCACGCCCACGGTGGCCGCGCGGGCGACCTCTTCCACCGTCACCGAGTCGAAGCCGCGCGCCTCGAACAAGCCCAGCGCGGTGTCCTGTATCAGGTGCATCGCTGCCAGCCGCCGTCGCGATCTTCCGTCGAGGGGTTGCGTTGTCATGGTGAGAGTGACTATCAATTGGTATTCACTCTCACAAGTGGGTGCACCGATGGCGACTGACGAAGATCTGGGGCTTGACCTGTTGGGGCGTGATCTCGCCGTTTCGACCTCGCGCCTGGGGCGCCTGTTCAACACCGGGCGTTCGGCTTTGGGGCTGGCGGCCACCGTCTTGCGCGGCAAGAACGGCGCGGTCGATCTGGAGGCCATTCGTGCCCTCACCACCCGCCTCGCCAACCTGCGCGGGCTGGGCATGAAGCTGGGGCAGATCATCAGTTTCATCGACCCTTCGCTGCCGCCCGAAGCCCAGGCCCTGCTGGCGGTGCTCCAGCGTCAGGCACCGGCCAGCGACCCCGAGGCCGTGCGGCGCACGCTGCGCGAGGCCTTCGGGTCTCGCGCCGAGCTGATGTTGGCGGCGATGGAGCCGCGACCCTTCGCCGTGGCGAGCATCGGGCAGGTGCACCGCGCCGAGCTCAAAGGTCACGGTCAGCTGGCGGTGAAGGTGCGCCACCCGGGCATCGAGCGCGCGCTGGAGGCCGACTTCGCCACCGCGGTGGGCAGCGTCGCGCTGGTTGACACGCTGGCCCTCGGCGCCGCCGCCGACGCGCGAGCCCTGGTCGGCGAAGCCCGAACCGCGATGCTCGAGGAGTGCGACTTTCGTCTCGAGGCTGAGCATCAGCGCGCTTTCACCCAGTGGCTACGCGGCGACCCGGTGCTGGTGGTGCCCGAGGTCATCGACGCCTGGTCGAGTGAGGCGGTGCTCACCACCCGCTGGGAACCAGGGCAGCCGCTCGATGCCTTTGTTGCCAGCCGCCCCTCGCAAGCTGCGCGCGACCGCGCCGGCTACGCGCTCTTTCGCGCCTCGGTGGGCGGTTTTTACGCGTTGGGCCGGCTTCACGCCGACCCTCACCCAGGGAACTTCGCCTTTCGCGGCGAGCAGGTCGTTCTGTACGACTTCGGCTGCGTGCGCCGGTTCACCGCTGAGCAGACCGCGGCCTTTGCCGGCATGGCACAGGGGCTGAGAGACCAGAACCGCTCGGCGCTGCTCGAAGCCGCGGTGCGCTTCGGCTTTCGCGTCGCAGGGGCCGAGCAAGAGGCCACGCTCGAGCGCTTCGCACGCGCTTTCTTCTTTCCGCTCCTCGTCTCGGGGCCGTCAGTCATTCCACCCGATGGTGCAGTCGACTTTCGGCAGTCGCTCAAAGACAAGCGCGCGATGGCTCGGCTGGGCCTGCCGCGCCACCTGCTCTTTCTCTTGCGGCTGCGCTTCGGGCTCTACGCGGTGCTCTCGCGCCTCGGCGCGCGCCTCGACTGGGCAGCGCTGGAGCAAGAAGCCTTTAGCGCCTCGCGCGAGCGACTCAGCGGCTAAGGCCCACGAAGAGGAGGGTGACTCGCGAAGGTGGGGCCACGGGGCAGGTCGAGAAGAACGGGGCCATGAGGTTACACAGTTTGGTGATGTTCGCTTCATTGTAGAATGGGGGAGCGAGTCAAAAATCACGTTACAAAAATGTCACGCATGCGTTCACGCAAGCCCAGCCCTGTCTGTTCTTGCCTAGGGCCGCGGCCAAATGCGCTCGACCGGTGTGATACGCACCGCCGGTGCGCCCAAGTCTGCTCAGCCTCAGCCTCAGCCTCAGCCTCAGTCTCGCGCTCTGCGCGTGCGGCGCGCCTCACCTGACTGGCACTGGCTCCTCCGACGATGGAGGTGTGACCGACGCGGGCGGTGCCGTCGACGCAGGCCCGTCTGACGCGGGCGCGCTCGTCTGCGCGAGCTGCCCAGCCTACCAATCGAGGTCGGCGAACCTCGGCGTCATCTCCGTCCCCGCACTGCGTGAAATCTCCGGGCTCGCGGTCAGCCGCGCGCACCCTGGCGTGCTCTACGCGCACAACGACTCGGGCGGCCAACCCACCGTCTACGCCTTCAGTACCACCGGCGCCTCACTCGGAGACTTCACGCTCACCGGCGCGTTGAACCGCGATTGGGAGCGACCCGTACTCGGTCTATCGCTTCACCGAGCCGAGCCTCGAGGTCGCCTCACCCGCGGGCTCGCAGACGGTGACTTTCGAGAGGCTCGACCTGCAGTTTCCCAACGGTGAGAAGCACGACTCTGAGACGCTGATGGTGCACCCGCTCACTGGCGACCTCTACGTCGTCATCAAGACCGGCTTCACCAAGAAGAGCGCGGTCTTCAAGGCGAGCGCTCCACTGAGCGCGTTGGCCACCAACCCGCTGGTGAAGATCGCCGATCTCGCCGTGCCCGCGGGGCTCGACCTGCCGATCACCAGTGGAGACATTCACCCCTGCGGCACCGCGGTGTTGCTGCGTGCCTACAATACCGTCTACCAATTCGAGCTGCCCCCCGGCTCGGCGTTCGACACCGTCTTCACCAGCAGCTTCACGCGGGTCCCAGCTCCGCCGGTCGGCCTCGGCCCGTCAGACGAAAATGCAGGAGAAGCCATCAGCTGGAGCCCTGACGGCCGCGGCTATTTCACCGCCAGCGAGGGGGCCAATCAGCAGCTGCACTTCGTCGGCTGCCCGTAACGTCAGTCGCGCACGTTCGACTGCAAGATCTTGAGCTGAATGTTGATCTTCAGCGCGTTGCACCGCTCATGCACCAGCTCTGAGATCGAGTTGAGCAACAGCGCCGCGTTCTCTTGCGTGTAGAAGCTCGCCAGGCTGCTGATCAGGCCCAGTTGATCAGACACCAACCCCAGCACCAGCCGGTTGTGCCGGCGCAGCGTCACGTCGTCGATGTCGAGCATGTCGGTCTGGCTTTGCAGCAGGCTCAAGCGGCTGACCAAGGCGTTCAGCTCGTGAAAGGGCCGTCGCCAGCGAAACGACTCGAGCCCGAGCAGGCCCAAGAACGCGAGCGCGATGTTCACCAGAATGCCGACGAAGGCGTCGACGCCTTGCAGCGCTTCGCTGGTCATCTCGGTCGAAGGCAGCACCGCAGCGGCGGCGAAGGTTCGATTGTCATCATCGCTCAAGGCCGCGGCCTCGCCCAGCAATCGCGGCGTCAAAGCGGCGCGTGCCACGATGTAGGTCTTGACCGCGAGCGTCTCGACGGGGGCGGCCGGTGTACCGTCGAACCACCGCGCGGGTATCACCGCAGGCTCGATGAAGTCGAAGCGCATCGCGCGCGCTCCGATGTTCGGCGAGGTCAGCTCGAAGCCCGCTTTCGCCAGCACTGAAGCCGCCTCGATGGTGCGCTCGTCTGAGGGGTCTTTCACCACGAAGACCGCATCGACGTCGTCGGCCGGAGCCGCACCCGCCGCAATGTCGCCCCAGGTGAAGCGAATGACCGGGGCACCCAACCGCATCGACGAGGCCGTCTGGTTCAGCACCGCGTGGCTGCCCTGGCCCTCGAGCGAGGTCACGATGGTGTGAATGTCGGCCGGGTATTGGCGCCCATGGCGAACGAAGAGCAGCATCAGCTCGCGGCTCGACACCTCGCGGCGCAACAGACCGGGAGGGCTGGCAAACCCGCCTTGCACGAAGGCCAGATCGACCGACCCGGCGATCAACTTGTCGAGCGATTCTCGTGACCCTGCCGTCACCACCGGCTCGATTCGAAGCCGCGGGTTGTCAGCCAGCTTGGCCCGCAGCGCCACCGCGTCGCGATCGGGCAACGCGAGCTTCAGGGTCGCGGTGTGAAAAAACGAGAACCAGACCCAGGTCGCGACGCCGATCACCGCCAGCGCGAGAAAAGCGACCGGCAGGTGGTGAAGGTTCACGATTCGTCGCAGCCGGCGAATCAACCCGTCGGCCTGATCGACCGCCTCGAGCGTCAGCCGCGCGACCTCGGCCAGCCCCTTGTCATTGGGCAGGTCGGTCTCGATTCGAGTCAGCTGGCGCTCGGCCGTGCGTCGCAGCGCGGCGGGGTCGAGGCGAATGGCCGTCGGTTTCATCGTCTCTTTGAAGGCTCCCGAACGGGGCAGCGTGCCAGAGCCTGACGACTCGTCAATTCAACGGCCTGGCCCCCGAAAGGCGCACGCAGCGTGTGACAGTTCGGTAACTTGGCGCCGGTGAATTTCTTCGAAGCGCTCTGGCAAGAGGCGTCGCTGGCGAAAACGCCGTATTTGCTGCTGCTGGTGTTGGTCGCGCTGTTCTTGTCGCGCGCCGTTCACGTGAAGGCGCGGTTTCGCGGAGTGCTCTTCTTCACCGGCATTCACCTGATGCTGTTGGTCGTCGGCACCGCGCTCAAGGCCAACAGCAGCCCCCTCGCCGACGACTTTCGCCTCCCCGCGTGGATCTTCGGCTCGGTCGCCTTCGTCTCTGCCGGAGCGATCGTCTTCTTCGGCACGCTCCTACCCAAGGTTCGCTTTCACACCCCGCGCATCTTGCAAGACGTGACGGTGGCGATTCTCGCCGTGGGCACCGCGGTGACGGTGGCCAGCCGCGCTGGAGTGAACCTCTCGGGGTTGATCGCGACCAGTGCCGTGCTCACCGCGGTGCTCGGCTTGTCGTTGCAAGACGTGATCGGCAACATCGCCGGTGGCCTGGCGCTTCAAATCGACACCTCGGTCGACGTCGGAGACTGGATCAAGGTCAATGACATCACCGGGCGCGTCACCGAAGTGCGCTGGCGCTTCACCGCCGTCGAGACGCGAAATTGGGAAACCGTTCTCATTCCCAACATCGTGTTGATGCGAAACCAGGTCACCCTCTTGGGCCGGCGCACCGGCAAGTCGACGTTGGCCAGGCGGTGGGTGTATTTCAACGTCGACTGGCATCACCAGCCGAGCGACGTTATCGAGGTCGTCACCGCGGCGGTTCGGGGCGCGAAGATCGCTCACGTCGCGGCTGACCCTGCGCCCAACGTGATCTTGACCGAGATGGGCGACTCCGCAGGCAAGTATGCGGTGCGCTACTGGCTCGATGACCTCGCGATGGACGACCCGACAGACTCCGAAGTGCGAACCCGTATTTTCTTCGCGCTCCAGCGGGCCGACATGAAGCTGTCACTGCCCTCGCAGCACGTGTTCGTGACTCAAGAAGACGCGCACCGCGAGGCCACCAAGACCGAGAAGCAGATCAAGCGGCGACGTCACGTGCTCGAGCAGGTCGAGCTGTTCAAGGCACTGGCCCCCGAAGAGATTCAAGAGCTGGCGCAGACCCTGCGATACGCGCCGTTCGCGCGCGGCGAGGTGATGACCCGGCAAGGGGCCGAGGCGCACTGGCTCTACCTCATTGAAGATGGCACCGCGTCGGTGCGGGTCAGCGACGGCGTGTCTGAGAAAGAGGTCGCGCAGCTCGGCGCATTCAGCTTCTTCGGCGAGATGTCGCTGATGACTGGCCGCCCGCGCGCCGCGACCGTGGTGGCGGTCACCGACGTGGAGTGCTTTCGGCTCGACAAGGGGGCCTTTCAGCGCGTCATCGAGAAGCGCCCCGAGCTTGCCCGCGACTTCGCCGAGGCGTTGGCCAAGCGCTCGGTCGAGCTCGATGCCGCCAGAGAGGGCCTCGACGCCGAGACCGCGAAGGCCCGACAAAAGAGCTCGGAGCGCGACCTGCTCGGCCAAATTCGGTCGTTTTTTCGGCTGCGGTGAAGCCCGGTGGCGCGGCATTGATATTGCTGCGGTGAGGGGTATGAAATTCATTCGCGAGCAGTTGGGTGAGCTCGTCGGCAAGGCGCTCGCTCCAGTCGTGCAGAAGATCAGCGCGGCCCGAAAGGCACGCACCTTTCACCCCGATGGTCTGGTGTTCAGGGCGCGGGTCGAGGCGCTGAGCGACTTGGGCGAAAAGCTCAGTGGTTCTGCGCTGGTGCGATGCTCCGGAGCGCTGTGGAAAAGGGGGCCCCAGCTGCCCGACGTGCTGGGGGTGGCGGTGCGGTTTCGCTCGGGCCACAGCACGTCTCCCGAGGTCGAGCTGGGAGATCAAGACCTGCTTTTCGCGACCATCGTGAGCCCGCTGACGATGCCGCTCTCGGCGCTCACCACCGACGTGGGCGACTTCAGCCACAATCACTTTTGGGCGGTCTCACCCTTCGACGTGAGGCACTCTGGCCGGGTGAAGTTTCGCCTCAGCCCGGGGTTTCAGACCTCGCACCCCGGTACCCGCGAGCAGCGGCTCCGCGAGGCGGTCGAGCGCGGCGTGGCGGCCTTCACCCTCGAGCTGCGTCAGACCTGGACGCTCGGGTGGCAGCCGATCGCGCGCATCGCGCTCGAGAAAGAGCTGACCATCGATCAAGCGGCGCTCCATTTCTCGGCGTTCAATGATGGCAAAGGCTTCGAGCCGCGCGGCTTCGTGCACGCACTGCGGAAGGCGGTGTACCCCGCGAGCCAAGAAGGTCGCCCGGCGCATGCCTGAGAAGACCCGCCACAATTGCGCCTCACCGAGACTTTTGCGGTAGACGCTTCTTTCTGTGCGCATCGGCTCGCCCCCAATCAGCTGCGTCTCGGTGCCGTCATGAAGGTGCTCATGCTGTGCACCAACCCGCGCTTCGAGCCGAGCATGCGGTTTCGGTTGCTGCAGTTTCTGAAGCCACTAAAGGCCGCGGGGCACGAGGTCACGCTCTCGACGTTTTTGAAAACCCGCCCTGAAGGGTTGGCCGGGCACGTGCTGCCGATCATTCGCGGGGTCGGGCACCGTTTGAACGACCTCGTGCGCTCACGCCAGGTCGACCGCATCGTGGTGCACCGCGAAATTCTGCCGTTGGCGTTCAACCACTACGTGCGCTTGCTGCCGAAACGCACTGAGCTGATCTTCGACTTCGACGACGCGGTCTTTCTGCACACGTCGGGCACCGGCTGGCGCTCGCGCATCGCGCAGCCAGAGTCGACCCGCTTGCTCGTCGAGCGCGCCGCGGTCACCTACGCCGGCAACGAGTACCTCGCCGACTACGCGCGCCGCTTCAGCTCGAACGTTCGCATCGTGCCGACCGTGCTCGACACCGACCGCTTCGCGCCCCTCACCAAGCCCGCCCGCGCCAAGCCGGTCGTCGGGTGGGTCGGCTCTCCATCGACCTCGAAGTACCTCGAGCTGGTCTTACCCGCCCTCGAGCAGGTGGCCAAACACACGCCATTCACGCTGCGACTGGTCGGAGCCGGTCGTGATTTCTCGGTGCCCAACGTCGAGGTCGAAAACCTCGTCTGGCGAGAAGACGAAGAGGTGCGCGCGTTTCAGGAGCTCGACGTCGGCCTCTACCCACTCGTCGACGACGCCTGGTCGCGCGGCAAGTGCGGCTTCAAGGCCATTCAGTACATGGCCTGTGGGGTGCCGTTCGCGGTCAGCCCCGTCGGCGTGATTCAAGACATGGTGCGAGAGGGCGTCGATGGCCTGTGGGCCCAAACCTCGGCCCAGTGGGTCGAACACCTGACCACCTTGCTCACCGATGCGCCGCTCCGCGCCAAGCTCATCGCCAGCGCCAGGGAGCGCGCGGTCGCGAAGTACTCGGTCAACGCCATCGCCCCAGAATGGATTCGGGGCATCGAGCACCCCGACAGTCGCTGAAGCGCGAATTAGCTGCTTCGAAACCGTTCGATCACGTTCCCGATGATGATGAACGGAGTGATGATCATCGAGATCAGCCCCCACCACCCCAAAAACAATGTGGTCAGCGTCATCGAGATGAACGTGCTCGAGATGCACGGCGTGCACATCGGCGCCGAGACCTTCTTCGAGAACCGCATCAACAGCACGCCAATGTTCTGATTGAACGTCACGTGCCGCACGGCCTCGCTCTGGCGACACACGTGGCAGGCGGTCGCCATGCCAACGTGCGCTTCGTACCCAGCGGCCACCACCGGAGACTCGTTCGGTGGGGGCCCGCCCGCGACTGCGGCGCCACAACGGGGGCAGACCCCGTTGTCACGCGTGGTGTGCTTCAAAGCGCATGAAGAACACGTCGACCAAGCAGTCACGAAAGGGCTCCTGTGCGGCGTGCTCAAGTGGCCTTACACCTTACAGGGTAATCGTCTGACGATCGACCTGCTCGCCCTCGGCGGTGGTGTACTTGATCACCACCTCGTAGTCGCCCGGCAGCGCGTCGATGCCGGTGTGGGTCGGAGCCGGGCCGACCACCAGGGTGCCTCCGAAGTACAGCTCGTAGGTGCCGCGCACCACATAGGTCGTGTTGTCTTCGCGGGTGATGGTCACGTCATCGACGTCGAGGCGGTTGAGCTTGATGACGTTGTCTTTGAGTTGATCAAGCGCGACCGTTCGCCCGCCCGCGGTCAGCGTGTAGTTCGCGGCGGCGTTCACGTAGGCCTTGAGGTTCAGCGTCGCGTTGCTCGTCGCGGGCAGAGTGTAGGCGCGCTCGCTGGAGATCGACGAGGTGATGCGGGCCGTCGAATAGTCGGGCAGCTCACGCGCCGACAAGAACTGAATGCGGGTCTTGAACTGCGAGGGCAGGGTGCCGACGACCGGCAACGCGACGGGCACTTCGGCGATGTC
Organism: Archangium sp.; assembly: GCA_031367385.1. Classification (GTDB taxonomy): domain Bacteria; phylum Myxococcota; class Myxococcia; order Myxococcales; family Myxococcaceae; genus JAEUJT01. The sequence goes on from JANLPS010000154.1 coordinate 26,264, forward strand.
ACCCTCGGCGAAGGTCACCGCCGTGCTGGTCGCGTTGCTCAAGTCGTACTGATACGCCGCCGGCGCGTAGGCCAGGTCTTTGTCGGCGAAGTCGGCGCCGTACAACCCGCGCACGTGGCTGAAGTTCTTCTGCTGAAACTCGCTGCAGAGCGTCGCCGCGTTGACGTCGACCGAGGCGCACTTGCCGGTCGTCGAGCGGGTCGCACCGGTGATGGTGTACGAGCTGTAGTTCGCGCAGGGCAGGCCCATGAAGTTTGCCAGCGTGTAGTTGCTCACGAAGTACGAGCCTCCGCAGGTGCCAGCCGCGCCGGTGTAGAACCAGCTCACCGTCGCGCCGCCCGCGAAGGGGTCGCCGTTGGTCGCTGAGGTGCTGGTCAGCGAGCTCGGGCACGCCACGTTGGTGACCACCGGCGTCATGCCGAAGTCAGGCACGTCGACCGCGGGCAGGGCATCGGGCACGCACTTGCGGTGGGCGACGGCCAACACCAACGTTCGCTTCTCTTTCGCCGCCAAGGTCACGTTCGTCGCGAGGCCGTCGACCGCCACGACGTGCGCGCCCTTCTTGATGCGCTGCTGCGAGCCGAACTGCAGCGTCGCTCCGTCGAGCGTGAGCACCGGGTTCTTCGCCAACGGCTTGCCGCACGTGCCGCCCGCCACGCAGGTGCCGGTGGGCAACGCCACCGTCAGGTACGCCAGGTTCTCGCTGCCGGTCGGGTTGATTCGAAGGTCGTTCGAGCCCTGAACGCCGTCGCTCGAGCCCTCGTCAGTTCCAGTGACACCACACGCCATCAGACCAACCGCACACACCACAGCCACAACCTGCAACCTGGAGTTCATAGGTATTCTCGGTATTTGGGGAAAAGGTGGGGAAAGCGGGGGCCGTGTCATACATGCGCTCTTGGAAGTCAAGGCCGGGCGCGCTACGGGCCTTCGAGATGCGCGCGCTGCAGGGGCTCACCCTCGATGAATTGACCCTCGAGCTGAAGAGCCGAACGCGCGCGATCGAGGTCTTGAAGTGGTTGTACGCGCAGCCGTCGGTGCCGAGCGTGCTCCCGGGCGTGATTGCCGGGGTGAGCCACAAGGTGTGGGGCCCCTTCGTCGAGCGAACCCCCGTGGCCTGCCCCCGGGTGACCGAGCGGCAAGAGGCCGAAGACGGCACCACCAAGTACGCGCTCGAGTTCGACGGTACCTCGGTCGAGACCGTGCGCATCCCCGCGAAGGGGCGGAGCACGGTGTGCATTTCGAGCCAGGCCGGCTGCACGCGCAAGTGCGTGTTCTGCGCGACGAAAGAGCTCGGCTTCATTCGGCAGCTCAAGGCCGAAGAGATGGTCGCGCAATTCATGGTCGCCCGCGCCGAGGCGCCCGCCGCGCAGCCCGCCAAGAACGTGGTCTTCATGGGCATGGGCGAACCGATGGACAACCTCGACGAGGTCTTGCGCGCGGTCGAGGTCTTGACGCAGAGCCCGGTGCCGCAGCTGCGTGCAGAAGCGGTGACGGTGTCGACCTCGGGTGTCGTGCCGGGCATGCAGCGTTTTCTGACGGAGTCGAAAGGCTCGCTCGCGCTCTCGCTGAACGCCACCACCGACGAGACGCGCACCCGGCTGATGCCGCAGAACAAGATCTGGCCCATCGACGCGATGATGCAGGTGCTTCGCGATGCGGCCGTGGTGAGCCCCAAGCGACACACCTTCGTCGAGTACGTGCTCTTCGATGGAGTGAACGACTCTGACGCCGATGCCGACCGCCTGGTCGCGCTGCTGCAAGGCATCCCTTCGCGGGTGAATGTCATTCCGTACAACCCGTATCCGGGTACCGGGCTGACGACTCCGTCGCGTGAACGAATGATGGCCTTTCACGCCCGGGTCGCCGCGCAGGGGCAGCTGTGTCTGATTCGCTGGCCACGGGGTCGTGACATCGCCGCGGCGTGCGGGCAGCTGGTGCTGGCGAAAGACGGGCAGGGGTTTCAAGCGAACGGGTTGCAGTAGGCGCCTTTTTTGTCGTGCTACACCCATGGGCGTGTCTGGGCTAGCGCTGCGCATCACTCCGTCAGGGCGGTTGGTGCTCGAAGAATCGGCCGAGGCGATGCCTCTCGAGCCGGCCATCGCTGCCAGGCTTCTGAAGGCCTTCGACCGAGGCACTGGCGAGGGGCTCCTGCAGCTCGGAGGTCGCGAGGTCGGCGCGCGACTGCCTGTGTCGTTCTCGCTGTTTCGTGAGCTCGCCGCGCGTTTCGTCACGGTGGTGTGCAGCGTACCGATGCCTGCGCCGATTCAGGTGGTCACGCCGACGCACGATGCGCTGAGCGCCATCGCCGCTGCAGTGCCGCTGATCACCGGCAGCGAATACCTGACCGCCGCCCTGCTCGAAGCCTGGTGGCACGAGCTCACCGATGCCTTCAACGCCGACTTACTTGCCTCGGGCCTGAGCGCGCTCGATTTTCTGGAGCAGCTCAACCCCGCCTGGCACCTCGTCGGCCGCGTGCACTTCAACCTCGCCGAGAACCGGCACGATGAAGAGGCCCCGTTCGCTTTCATGGCCACCTACACGCCGAAGGTCTCGGTGCACGGCAAGGCACAGCACGTGCCGCTCGGCCAGGCGCTGACTGAGTACGCGGGCCCTCAGAACAAGCAGCAGCTGCTGGGGTTGTTGCTGCCGGTCAAGCGGGCCAGTGAGCACTGCACCTGGCTCAAAGCGCTCGTCGACGCTGGAGACGTCTTTCACCCCCTGCGATGGGACGTTTCCGAGGCGCACCAATTCATCAAGGACATTGAGCACTTGGAGGCCGCTGGCATCATCGCAAGGCTCCCCTCGTCGTGGAAAACGCGACGCCCGGCCCGCCCAACGGTCAACGCGAAGGTCGGCACCCACCCTCCTGAGAACCTCGGCACCGAATCGCTCCTCGATTTTCAAATCGACGTCTCGCTCGAAGGCGAGAGCCTCACGCACGCTGAGCTGCGAGCGCTCATGGCGGGCGTCGAGAACCTGGTTTTCCTTCGTGGCCGGTGGGTCGAGGTCGATCGCGACAAGCTTCAGCGGCTGTTGACGCAGTTCGAGAACGTGCAGCACCGCGCAGAACAGGGCGGGCTTGGCTTTCACGAGGCGATGCGGTTGCTGGCCTCGGCGCCAGTCACCGGCGAAGACGAGGTCGACCCCTCCGCCGCCCAGTGGGCACAGGTCACCGCGGGGCCGTGGCTCGCGAACACCCTGAAGCAGCTCCGCGCACCCGATGCCACCGTCGACCCCGGCGCCGCGCTCAACGCCACGCTTCGCCCCTATCAACGCAATGGCGTGCAGTGGTTGCACTTGCTCTCGAAGCTCGGTCTCGGCGCTTGTCTCGCCGATGACATGGGGTTGGGCAAGACGATTCAAGTCTTGGCCCTGCTGTTGGTCATTCGCCGCTCGGTGACTAAGCCGACGCTGCTGGTCGCTCCAGCCTCGCTGCTCGCCAATTGGTCAGCCGAAATTGCGAAATTCGCGCCCACGATTGGCGCCATGACGGTGCACCCCTCGGAGCTCTCAAGCGCCGAGCTGAAGGCGCTGACCCCGCTGTCTTTCGCCCAGGCCCAATTGGTCATGACCACCTACGGGTCGCTGCAGCGGGTGCCAGCCCTGACGCAGACCGACTGGGAGCTCGTCATCGTCGACGAAGCGCAAGCCATCAAGAACCCCAACGCCAAGCAAACCCGCGCGGTCAAGAAGGTCAAGGCCCGCTCGAGAATCGCGCTCACGGGCACGCCAGTCGAAAACCGCCTCGGTGATTTGTGGTCGATCTTCGATTTCATCAACCCGGGTCTGTTGGGCACCTCGCAGCAGTTCACCGCGTTCACGAAAAAAGCAGCCACTGCGAAAGAGAACCCCTTTGGGCCGCTGCGAGAATTGGTGCGGCCGTATATTTTGCGGCGCCTGAAAACAGACAAGTCGGTCATTGATGATCTGCCTGACAAGACCGAGGTCAATGCCTACTGCGCGCTCAGCAAGAAGCAGGCAGCGCTCTATCAAGCAGCGGTCGAGCAGCTGAAGAGCGAGATGCAGAAGAAAGAAGGCATCGCGCGCAAGGGCATCATCTTGTCGTACTTGCTGCGCTTCAAACAGATCTGCAATCACCCGTCGCAGTGGCTCTCTGATGGCGAGTGGCTGGAGGCTGACAGTGGCAAGCTCGCGCGGCTGCGAGAGCTCACCGAGGTCATCGCGGCGAAGCAGCAGAAAGTGTTGGTCTTCACCCAGTTTCGCGAGACGACCGCGCCGCTCGACGCGTTCTTGGCGTCTGTTTTTGGCAAGCGTGGGCTGGTGCTGCACGGTGGCACGCTGGTGGCCAAGCGCAAGGGCCTGGTCAACGCCTTTCAAGAAGACGAGTCGGTGCCGTACTTCGTGCTCTCGCTCAAGGCGGGAGGCTCCGGCCTCAATTTGACCTCGGCCTCGCACGTCATTCACTTCGACCGGTGGTGGAACCCGGCGGTCGAAAATCAAGCCACTGATCGCGCCTATCGCATCGGGCAAAAGAAAAACGTGTTGGTGAACAAGTTCATTTGCCGCGGCACCGTCGAAGAGAAGATCGATCAGCTGATCGAGTCGAAGCGCGGGCTGTCGAACGACCTGCTGCAAGGTGGCAACGAGCTGGTGTTGACCGAGCTCAAAGACGATGAATTGCTCTCGTTGGTCGCGCTCGACTTGAAGTCAGCCGCACAGGAGCTCTGATGTACCGCGACTACCAACCCTACCAGTCGGTCGCCGCCCGCCGC
>JANLPS010000194.1:0-11688 GCA_031367385.1 Archangium sp.
GGCCTCGGTTCGCGGGGGGTCGGCGATGCCAATCAAGCCGAGCAGCTCGAGATTTTCTTCAGCGGTTCCTCTGCCGACAGCGACCGCCAACACCCGTAGACCGCGGGCCGCCAGCTGAGCATTGGCATCAGCGACGCCTTCAGTACCCGCACGACTCAGTGCGAGGAGCACCTCAACCGCGCCTTTGACGTAGAGCACGCCATCTGCGCGCTGCACAGACATTCGCTTGCGCTCCGAGTCGAACGGGTTGACGCCAACACGAGGGCGTTCCCGTTCGAGCGCCCCACGCTCGATGCCCCGCTTCGCGCCCTCAACGAGAATGGCGACCTCGGTGGTGTCGCCAATTCCACTCTGCTTATCGGCAGCCAGCTCTGCGTCGCTGCAGGCTGCCGCGGCCTCGAGCAGCCGCTGCTGGTTCTTGCCCCACAGCTCCCGCACCGTCATCACCCCGGTTGTGAGGGTGCCGGTCTTATCGGTGCAGATGACCGTGGCACAGCCAAGCGTTTCGACTGCGTGAAGCTTTCGAACGAGAACATTGCGCGACACCATTCGTTTCACGCCGATCGCCAGCGCAATGGTGACAATCGCCGGGAGGCCTTCAGGCACGGCCGCGACGGCCAGGGCGACAGCAGAGAGAAACACGTCGAAAAAGCCGAGCCCACGAATGAGACCGAGCACGGCTACAACGACCACGATGCCAACGCAGATGTACAGCAACATGCGGCTCACAGCCGCCAGTCGCGTCTGAAGGGGTGTCTCGCTCTTCTCTGCCGTCGAAAGCAGGTGGGCAATTTTGCCGAGCTCTGTGCTCATACCCGTTGCGACGACTTCGGCCTTGCCCGTGCCGTTGGCGATGTGAGTGCCCATGAACACCGTGTCGTGGCGCTCGGCGAGCGGCGCGTTCGCAGAAACGAGCGCAGTCGACTTCTCGACCGGAGCACTTTCGCCTGTGAGGGCTGCCTCGTTCGACGTGAGGACATGCGCTTCAAGGAGGTGCGCGTCAGCTGCGACGATGTCACCGGGCTCGAGAAGAACGAGATCGCCAATCACCACTTCACTGGTGGCGACCATGCCCGGGTGCCCATCGCGAAGCACGCGAGCCCTTGGTGCGGTCATCGAACGCAATGCGAGCAGGGCGCGCTCCGCACGATACTCCTGAAAAAAACCGACGAGCGCGTTGATGACGACGATGCTGCCGATCGCGATGGCGTCGGCAACCTCGCCGAGAACGCCTGAAATGACGCACGCCCCAAGAAGCAACCAGATGACCGGGCTCTTGAATTGGCCGCCGAACAGGGCCCACCCCGACGCCGGCTTTTCACGCTCGATTTCGTTGGCTCCCTGCGCGAGAAGCCGACGCGCCGCTTCCTCGCCGGTGAGCCCTGGTGAAGATGGGGTGGTCTGGCTCATGGTGCTGCTCCCGGCACGTGTTCGAGGTGCCGGAGTTGAAAGCCTCGCCAGACGACGTAGACCCCGGGGATGATGAGTAGCGTCAGGAGCGTGAGCGACACGAGCCCGCCCCACATCGGCGCGGCGATTCGCTTTGCCACATCAGAGCCGACACCGGTGTCGAAGAGCACCGGCAGCAAGCCGAAGATGTTGGTGGCAACTGTCATCAGCAAAGGCCGTACGCGCATTGCGCCAGCATCGACTGCCGCGTCGATCAAGCTCGGCAGCGCCGTGATGGTTCCGGCCGCTCGCCCAGCGAGCCACGCCTCATCGAGGTAGACGACCATCACGCTGGTGGTCTCGGCCGCGACACCCAGCAGGGCAATCATCCCGACCCAGACGGCGACCGAAGTATTGAAATGCATCAGGTAGAGCGTCCAGATGGCTCCGACTGCCGCGAAGGGCACTCCGGTCATCACCAGCAGCGTCTGGGTCACCCCTCTGAAGTTGAGGTACAGAATCACGAAGACCAACGCGAGCGTCAGAGGCAGAACGAATGCCATTCTCACCCGCACCCGCTCGAGCAGCTCGTATTGCCCCGTCCACTTCAGGGAGTAACCGGCCGGAAGCTTCACTTCGCGGGCCACCGCCGCCTTGGCGTCGTCGACGTAGCCGCCCACATCACGGCCTTCGAGATCGACGTAGACCCACCCAGTCAGTGAGCCCATCTCGCTCTTGATCATCGGCGGCCCCATCACCGTCTCGATGCGGGCCAGCGTCGACAGAGGCACCCACGCGCGACTCCCCGTTATCGACCGCGCTCCGCCTGACATTGGGCTGCCTCCCATCTCGTCGCCTTCGTCATCAGGGGTTGGGGCAACGCTCGCCGCCCCCATCGCAGAGCCCGTGCCTGTGGTCGCGCCCATGGGCTCCGTGTCGTCTGGGCCGAGCCCCGACTTGGGCGCCCCGAGCCTTCGCCCAGGGGTCGTTCGCACTGGCACCAGAATGCGCCCGACGGAGTCGAGGTCGTCGCGCAGATCGCGTGGGTATCGAACGTTGACGCGGTACCGCTCGCGCCCTTCGTAGGTGGTGGCGATGTCCATTCCACCGATGACGCTCTCCACGACGTCGAGCACGTCTCGCACGGTCACTCCGTACCGGGAGATGGCCTCTCGGTCGGGGGTGATGTCGAGGAAGAACCCACCCAGCTCTCGCTCGGCATAGACGCTGCGGGTGCCGGGCACCGTTCTCAGCACCCTCTCGAGCTGGTCGTTCACCTCTGAGATGGTTGCGAGGTCTTTACCGAACACCTTCACGCCGATTGGGGTGCGAATGCCGGTCGAGAGCATGTCGATGCGCGCCTTGATCGGCATGGTCCACGAGCCCTGAATGCCGGGGCTCGCGACCTTCTCGGTCAGCTCTGCAGTGATGCCCTCGAGCGTCATGCCCTTGCGCCACTGGCCCCGTGGCTTCAGCTGAACCACCGTCTCGAACATCGACAGGGGGGCGGGGTCTAACGCGCTCTCGGCCCGGCCCGCCTTGCCGAAGACATGCTCGACTTCGGGCACCGTTCGAATCTGCGCGTCTTGCCAGCGGAGCAGGGTGCGCGCCTGCTCGATGGGTATCGATGGCACGGTGATGGGCATGAAGAGCAGGTCGCCTTCGTAGAGGGGCGGCATGAATTCAGAGCCAAGCCGCGTGAAAGGCAGCACAGTGAGCAGCGTCGCCACGACTGCCCCGACCAGCATCGGCCAACGATGAACAAGGCAGAACCGGAGTACAGGCCGGTATGCGTTTCGCCAAAACCGCGCGACAGGGTTTCGCTCTTCGGGCCGAATCTTGCCCTTGAGCAGCAACACCATCAGCGCCGGTACGAGCGTGACTGAAAGCACGGCGGCAACTGCCATCGAAGCGGTCTTCGCGAGCGCAAGCGGGCGAAACAGTCGCCCCTCTTCACCCTCGAGTACGAACACCGGCAGAAACGCCACTGTCAGCACCAGCAGCGCCCCGAACATCGATGGGCCCAGCTCGCGGGCAGAGCTGAGAATGAGCGCCCCTCGGTCTACGCTCTTCCCCTCGGCCTCTGCGGCTTCAATCTTCTTGTGAGCGTTTTCGACGAGCACCACCCCCGAATCGACCATGTCGCCGAGCGCGAGAATCACTCCCGCCAGCGACATGATGTTGATGGTCATCTTCAGCAGGTAGAAGGCGATGAACGACCCCAACACTGCGACTGCCAGTGTGATGACGTTGACCAGCGCGGAGCGAAAGTGGAAGAGGAAGACCGCGATGACCAGCAAGATGATGAGAATGATCTGCGCAACATTTTCAGTGAGCGTTTGAACCGAGTCGCGAATGAGCGTGCTCCGGTCGTAGACGGTGACGATTTGAACACCCTCAGGCAGCGTCGGCCGAAGCTCGTCGAGGCGCGCTTTCACGCGCTTGATGACGTCGAGGGCGTTCTCGCCCGAGCGCATCACAACGATGCCGGCCACCACCTCGCCCTTGCCGTCGAGCTCGGCAACGCCCCGGCGAATGTTGCCGCCGATGGCCACGGTTGCCACGTCACGTACCCGCACGGGTATGCCGTCGGCCCGAGTCACCACCACCGCGAGCTCCAGGTCTTCAACTGACCGAATGTAGCCCCGCCCTCTCACCGAATATTCGTGCTCGGCCATCTCAATCACGCGGCCGCCGACCTCGTCGTTCGCGCTTCGAATGGCTGCTGCAACCTCTCCGACCGAAACGCCAAACGCCTTGAGGCGGTCGGGGTCGACCTGCACCTGGTATTGCTTCTCGAAGCCGCCAACGCTCGCGACCTCCGAGACCCCCTCGACAGATTGCACCGCGTACCGCACCGTCCAGTCCTGCAGGCTGCGCAGTGCTTGGAGTGAATGCTGCCCGGTCGGGTCGACGAGCGCGTACTGGTACACCCAGCCGACACTGGTCGCGTCGGGGCCAATTTGCGGGCTGACCCCAGCGGGCAGGCGAGCCCGAACTTTCGAGAGGTACTCCACCACGCGCGAGCGCGCCCAATAGAGGTCAGTGCCATCTTGAAAGATGACGTAGACGAACGACATGCCGAACATCGTGAAGCCACGCACCGCCTTCACGTTCGGCGCACCGAGAAACGAAGTCACGATGGGGTAGGTGACCTGGTCTTCGATCAGCGTCGGGTTCCGGCCCATCCACTCGGTTGCGATGATGACTTGGGTGTCTGAGAGGTCTGGCAAGGCATCGAGAGGCGTATGCAACGCAGACCATGCCCCCGCACCAGCGAACGCGAACGAGGCAATCACCACCATCCAGCGGTGCTTGCCCGAGAACCCGATCACCCGAGAGATGAGCCCATCTCGCGGTTCAGTGCCCGGCATGGCTGTGCCCGGAGCCGCTGGTCGCGCGCAGCCGGCTCTCCGAATCGAGGAGGAACTGCGCCTTCGTGGCAACGGCTTCGCCATCGGCCAGGCCGGAGAGGATCTGCACGAAATCACCGCCAGAGGCGCCCAACTGAACCTCACGAGGCTCGACGTGCTCACCGGTGACGACGAAGACCAAATTTCGGGTGCCAGTGCGAATCACGGCCTGCGTGGGGATACTGAGGGCGGTGCCGAGGTCTGCCTCGATGGTTGCTTGAGCAAAAGCGCCCGGTCGCAACGTGCCGTCGCTGTTGCTGACGACCACCCGTGCCTTGAGCGTGCGAGTGCTCTCGTCGATGTTGGGGGCAAGAAAAGAAACCCGTGCGTCGCGACTCGAGGGTGCGCCTTCGATGGTGAGCTTCACTGGAGTGCCGAGCTGCACGAGCGGAACATCGCCTTCGTAAAGGTCGACGAGAACCCACAGAACCGAGAGGTCTGAGACGACGAACAGCTCCGTTTCAGGCCCGACGTACATGCCGTTGACCGCCTGCCGCGCCAACACCGTGCCCGAACGAGGCGTCAGGAGCGTGAAAGTTCGGGGCGCCTTCTGACTCTGAACGGTCCTCTCAATCTGGCTCATGGGCACATCCCACAGCTGGAGGCGTCGCCTCGCACCCTCGACCAGCGGGTCACCAACACCCCGACCCTGCTTGAGCACCGAGACCAGCTCGAGCTGAGCTGCGTACACTGGTGGGCTGTACAGATCGGCCAACGCCTCGCCTTGCTTGACCGTCTTTCCCACGAAGTTGGCAGACACCGACTCCAGCGTTCCGCGTACCTTCGCGTGAACGTGCGAGGTGCGTGTCTCGTCGAAGGTGACGACACCGAAGGTTCGTATGATTCGTTTCAGAGGGCGAGCTTCAACTCGCGCCACTTCGAGGGGAAACCCGGCAACCGAGCCTGCCTCGACCTTCACCGCCACATACCCCTTGGGTGCCCCCGACGAGGCAGTCGCGTCGGGCTGGTGTTGGTGACCGGCTTGTTCGTTTTGAGCCAGAGATGTCGCAGCGGTCAAAGCCAGCGCCAGCGAGAAGGTCTTCATGGTCCGACTCCAATCTGCCCGGTGGCGCGGCTCAGCTCGACCCACGCCGCAGCCAACTGCACCTCTGCGCGTACTGATTCCATCTGCGCCTCACCCTGCGTTCGCACGGCGTCGAGAACACTCACCAAGGGCAGCTGCCCGGTGATGTAGGCGTCGAGCGAGAGCTCCGCCGACTGCCGAGACAGGGGGACAACGCGGTCTCGAGACACGAGGTAGCGCGCGCGGGCAGCAAGCACCTTCTGCCGACCCGTCGCGACTTCGCCGCTGACCATCGTCTGCATCGCGCCCAACTCGGCTTCGGCCATCAAACCCATGGCTGTCGCCTCATCGACACCGGCTCCGAGCTTCTCGCGCCAGATCGGCAGGGTCAGGCCAACCATCAACATTGCGCCAGGGCCGTCGAACATCGTGTTCGCCGCGCCAACACGGGCGAAGGCCATCGGGTTGTACATCGACGTCATGACGCTGACGTTGGCACGCGCCGCCTCGACCAAGGCTCGCATCTGAACGAGCTCAGGGCGCCGATCTGCCGCGGTGTCGACCAGCGTCGCAAGGTCGGGCGGGTCGTCTGTCGGCGTTCTCAACTCGGCGATGGGTATCTGCGCGCTGATGGTGCCGTGGCCCATCGATGCCTCGGTCATCGCCCATGCACCAGCGACCTCTCGCTCGAGGGCCTCGAGTTCACCCTGCAGCCGGGCGACTTCGACCTCGGCGCGAACCGACTCGCTCAAGCTGCCCTGGGCTGCCGCCAGGCGCGCCTGAACTGAGGCGTGAACCTGGCTGGCAAGCTTCTTGAGCTCGACGACGACCGCCTGCATTCGTTGCGATTCGACCAGCATCAGAAACGAGCGCACCGCCGCGGCCTCCACGTCGAGCAAGGCGGTCTTCACTTCCGCTCGTCGGGCATCGGCTTCGTGAAGCGCTGAGCGCTCGCGGTGGCCCCTCACCCGAGACAGGGGAAAGTCCTGTTGAAGCTGAACGCTGTAGTTGGCGCCCATCAGACTGAAGGGCAGATGGTCGAGGCCTCCCATCAGCATCGGGTCGGGCAGCGCGCTCACGACCTTTGGAATCTGCGCTGCTGCGTCAGCGCGGGCTTGAGCCGCTCGGATCTCTTGCCGATGAGAACGCGCCTCAACCAGCACCTGGTCGATGGTGAGCCTCGGAGCTGGTTGTGCCGCAGCGAACGAACCGAGGAGGAGAATCGCCAAGGCCGTGGTCGTCCCCGAGACGGGCCCAGAACTCAACCGACGGGCGGTCACGGTGCCCGCGCTTTGGACTTTGCCTTGGGTGGCGAAGGAGCGTCGTCAGAGCCGGCCACGTCAACGCAGGAACGGTCGTCAGCAATCATTCGCTGAATGCCAGTGACCTGGCCCGCGACACGCTTCAGCCTCCCCTGCGCTTTATTTCTCGTGTCTTCGTCCATGGCCCACTCGCAAGTACGGGTAGGCGTCGGTTACCCCTACGGGGTATCGGGAGGCAGGAACCGCGCCAGGCTTCTCTGCTGCAGAGCGCGTAGCCGACGAGTGCAAGATCAGCGGCGAATACCCCGCGAAACGCAGATCTTGCGCCGAGAGTTGACCGAGCTGCGAGGGTGCGCGGGGGCTCACCCCCCTCAAAACATTCGACCCGGCCCCCATTTCTGAGGACCGGGTCTTTATTGAGTCGAGTTGCGGAGGCAGGATTTGAACCTGCGACCTTCGGGTTATGAGCCCGACGAGCTACCTGGCTGCTCCACCCCGCGAGGTCTCTATTAGACAGCAGGGTGTGTTGCGTCAAGAAAGAATTACACGCTCCACCAGTAGGTGAACTTGATCAAAAACGTGTCGCTCGCGGGCCCTTTGAACAATTGCGACGGCAAGAGACTCGCCGAAGGGGTCTCGCCGGTCATCAGCGCGCGCTCCTGCTGAGAGTGGGTGTAGACGAAGAAGAGCGTCGACCCGAGCCGGTACTCCCACCGCAGCACCGCGTTGAGGTTGAGCGCAGACGCATGCCCGTTGGCGTTGCCGTCATACGCCGTGGCGGTCAGTGCGTCGGCTGGCAGGGCCGCCTTGCCGGCCAGGCTCCCGGCGAAGAAGGGGCCGTAGCGCACCGCGCCCGAGAAGAGCTGGGCGTAGACCTGAAACGTTAACCTGGGGGTGATCACCACTTGTTGACGCAGGGTGAGCGATAAAAACAGGGGGTCTTGGTACCCAAAGAGCGCCGTGGTCGGTTCGATCAGGTCGACGTAACGGGCGCCCTGGGGTTTGTGGCCGATTGCGCCGTCGAACCGAGTCTCGAGCGCGTCAATCGGGTGCCAGATGAGCCTCGCGTCAGCCCCCCAACCCCACGCGGGGGCCTCGACGCCGAGCGCAAACATTCGGTACCCGAAGAAATCACCCTCGAAGAAGAGCTTGCGGTTGGGGTCGGTGTTGCCGAAAACGCCCGCGAACAAGCTGGGGAGCCGCTCGAAAGCCACGCCTTGAAACGCGATTTCTCGGGTGTCGAACTGCGGCAGCTCGAGCCCCACCCGAACACCCAGCCAGTCGTAGCTGGCGAACTGCACCTGGCTCGAGACGTTGGTGTTGATGCCTCTGGGGAGCGTTCTCGCGTCGGTCGACCAGTTCAAGTCGAGGTTGTAGTCGACGCTGAAGTAGTGAAAAGGCCCGACTCCGCTGGGCTTGACGTAATGGAGGTTCAAATCAGCCCACTGGTAGTTCGACCCAGGCTGGTACCCGACGGCGTTCATGTCGAGCTTGGGGCTCAGGTAGACGTAGGTGACGTCGAAGCGAAAGGGTTCTCCGCCCAGCTTGCCGGCGCGCAGGTTACCGCCGTAGCCCAGGTCGCCAGGCTTCATCACCGTACCGTCGATCAAGGTGCGCCCATTCGGGTCGCCCCCCACCTGCTGTGAGGCGTTGAGCTGACCGAAGAAGCCCCACCCCCCGTCGCCGGTGCGCAGGTTCCAGTCGAGGGCGAGGGCGTTGGCGCCGCGGCTGTAGCAGTGGGCCCGGCTGTAGGCCTCCTCGGTCGCGAAGTCGAGACGCGAGCACCGGTCTGCCAGCGGAGTCGCCGCGGTGAAGATCAGGCCCACGCTCGAGGTGCCTGCGAAGCGCTGCCGGAGCACCGCCGCGAGGTAATTGGTCGGCACCGGGCGCTCGAGCGGCAGGGCGTCATTGACTCCGAAGTGGAGGGGTGTGGCGGGGTGGTACTGAAACTGCCGGTTCGGGCTCGCTTCAGCGGCGAGCACGGCGTCAGGCGTGCCCTGGCCGAACCCGAGCGCCGCCGTCGACGGGTTGCCCGCGCCCAGAACGACCGAGTCGAGAAAGCCCACGTCGAGGGTGTCGGTGATGCTGCCGGTCAGCTTGATCGCCGCGAGAATCGGGGTGAACAACCCGATGCGCCGCGAATAGAACATCTGCTGCGGAGAGCCTCCGTACTCGGAGCCGACCGACTGAAACAGGTCGAGGCCCTGCAAGAAGAACGGCCGCTTCTCGGGGAAAAAGGCCTCTTGGGTAGAGAGGTTTTGAATCACCTGGTCGGCTTCGACCTGACCAAAGTCGGGGTTGATCGTGCCGGTGAGCAGCAGGTTGCTGGTCAGTGCGAGCTTGAAGTCGACGCCTACGTCGAGCGAGGGGTCGAACAACCGGGGCTCTGGCTGGGTCGGGTCAGAATACTGCGGCCGCAGAGTGCCGCGTGCCCCGGCATACGCCAACAGCTCGAGCGTTCGACCCGGCTTGAGGCCCACCAGGCCGTTCAACGTGCCGAAGCGCGACACCGCATACGCCCCCGGGTTGTTCGGGTTCGCCTCGCGGGGTATCAGCTTGGAGTCGAAGATCTGGTGCGTTCGAGGCACCGTTCGCCGCACTTGAAAGCCCCACGGCTTGTCGAGCGACGAAAAGCGCAGCGTTCTCAACGGTATCGCCATCTCGACCGACCAGCCCGTCGCGGTCACGCTGGCGGCGCCGTTCCACACGGCGTCCCAGGTGTCGGTGTCGTTGAAGTCGGCGAAGAGCAGCCGATCGCGCAGCACGCCAGCCGCGTTGACCGAAAAGGCATACGCCGTTCGCTGATCGGCGTTCGAATCGATGGCGATTTCAACGAGGTCGGCGAAGGGCGTCGAGTCGCGTCGACCCAAGTTCCGAACGATGGCCTCGGGGTTCGGGTCGTCGCACTTCACGCCGATGTAGAGAAAGGTGTCGTCGTAGAGCACCCGGGCTTCGGTGTGAAAGTCGGGCGCTTTGCCAGCAGTGGGGAAGCTCTCGATGAACCCGGCGAAGGCAGCCGTCGTGCCCCACAGGCCTTCGTCGAGCTTGCCGTCGATGACGATGGGGTCGCGAATACGGGTGGCGGTGATCGAACCGGGTCGGTCTTCAGCCAGCGCGACGGTGGCGGTCACCAGCGTGGCCACGAAGACTCGAAATTTCATGCGGGCGCCCCTACGCCTGCTTCATGCCTTAATTGCCCCGTCGAGAGGTGAATACTGTTGTTTTCACGGCCGGTTGGCGGCGCTTGCAGTGTGAGGAGAGGAAGGGAAGAGTCCGCCCATGTCGCTCACTCGAATGAACTCAGCGCAGGTCTGGCTGCTGGTGGCGGGGGCCCTCGTGGCAACGATGGCGTGCCAGAGAGACAAGCTCACGCCGGCGGCGTGTCGCGAAGACTCGGCGTGTCAAAGCGGCGAGCTGTGTGACGAATTTCAGTGTGTGCCCGCGCAGACCAAGGCGTGCACCAACGTCATCAACGGCAACCCGATTCTGCAGCCTGACCCCTACACGCTCAACTTCGGCACCATCGACGTGGCCACGAAGACCGAGACCTTGTCGCTTCGAAACATCGGCAATTGCACGTTGACGGTGTTTGAGGCCCGGCTGGCGAAGGGGGCTGACGCCGGCTTCGGCTGCGAGCTGTGCGATGGCGCCTTCCCGCTCGAGATCTTCCCCGGGCGTGCCAGGGAGATGCCGGTCAGCTTCACCCAGCGGCACGTCGGCGAGTCGAGCGACGAGGTCAGCGTGCTCAGCGACGACAAAGAGTTCCCGCAGCTCCGCGTGCCAATCAAGGTCAACTTCCTCGGCGTGCCAAAGCTGCAGGTGACTCCGAACCCGGTCGACTTTGGGTATGTGGCCCAGGGTCGGCAGGGCATTCGCACGTTGACCTTGTCGAACCAAGGCACAGGCGTGGCGCCGCTGACGGTCAAGAGCATCGCCTTCTCGGGTGAGACTCAGGACTTCACGATGCCGACTCCCTTCGTCGGCCCGGTGACGTTGATGCCGGTCGGGCAAGACGGCAGCGCGGTCATACCCCTCGAGCTGCGTTACAACCCTCGCAGCACCTCGAAGCATGCGGTCGAGCTCGTCATCACCACCGACAAGGGTGAGACCCGGGTGCCGGTTGCGGGCAACGCGCAGACTCCGCCGAAGTTGGCGTATGCGCCGCTGGTGATTGACCTGGGCAACGTGCCGCTGGGGCGCAGCGTGACGGCGTCGCTGGCCTTGAGCAACGAGGGCGGAGCGCCGCTCAACGTGTCGTACACCTGGGGCGGGCTGATGCCCTCGACAGACCTCTTCGCGATACCGACGGTGGTCGACGCGATCGCCGCTGGGGCCTACACGCAGCTGCAGGTGGGCTTCACCGCGACCGGGTTGGGGCCGGTGTCGGGCCTGCTGGTGATCGCCTCGAATGACCCGTCGAAGCCGAGCATCACGATACCCGTCTCGGCCACCGGCATACCGGGCGCGGGGCCAGAGGTCGTGAAGTTGGAGATGAGCTTCGAGAACGGCAGCGACAGTGCCTTCGACGACGACTACCGCAACGTGAACCTGATTCTCGAGCACCCCTTCGGGTACGTCTGCGACAAGGCGCACCCGGCGC
>JANLPS010000203.1:0-4672 GCA_031367385.1 Archangium sp.
GTTCAACGTGCGCGAGGTGATGAGCGTGGTCGCCGCGGCCAAGCTCTCCGCGGGCGGCAAGCCGCTCGACTACGAGCATCTGCCCGAGGTGATTCGGGCGCGGGTCGAGGCATTGCAGCAGGGGCTCCCGATACCGTCAGCGGCCCCCCCGGCGACCGACGTTCAGGTCGGTGTGAAGAAACAGCCCCGGCCCAGCGAAGAGGCCCTGCGAGAGGCGCTCGTGCGAGAAAAAGGCAACGT
Organism: Archangium sp.; assembly: GCA_031367385.1. Classification (GTDB taxonomy): domain Bacteria; phylum Myxococcota; class Myxococcia; order Myxococcales; family Myxococcaceae; genus JAEUJT01. Next base: position 241 of record JANLPS010000203.1, read on the forward strand.
CGCGGCGCTCGCGAGGTTCTTCGATCGCGATCGAGCGCTGATTCACCGCTGGCTCAAAGACGCGAGCCTCGACCCCGACGCCTTCCGCTAACACGCCCGACAGCCAAGGCGAGCAGCGCAGCACCAACCACCATCAACCCATCAACGCTCTGGCACCCGGGCTGTGTCGTGCCTCCACCCGACCCGCCGCCCTGCCCCGCGTCGCCGCCACCGCTCGAAAACCCCGCGTCGACTTGCACCGGTCCTCCGTCGACCGGGAGCGGAACCCCGGCGTCTGCCGAGACGATTCGAAGGTCAGCACAGTGGTAATAAATGCACGGCGCCGTGTGCGCCGACATGAACTGCACCACCTGCAGCGTGCAGTGTTCGCAGGGAGTGCTCGGCACCGTAATGTCAGTCTCGTACGTATTATTGGGCGCCGCCCGGGAGTGCTCGAACAAGCCATCGACCAGCACGGGAGCGATCACCGGGCTCTGCACCGCCGCCGAGATACAATTGCCGTTCTGTGTGGTGACCACCGGGTCGGTGAACTGCGCACGGTCAGCGGCGATGGCGATGCGAAAGTGACCGGGGTGCAGCACGGTCTCGACCCATTTCACATGCAGCTTCGAGCCAGCGACCACCGTCGTCACCGCGTTCGAGAGCGACCCACTCGCAGCGCCGCATTGCCCGGTTTTCTGCGGGTCGCCGTAGCCATCGGTCACCAGCCACTCGGTGGGTGACATCATCTTGAAATGCGCCGACGCACTCGAGGCCAACGCAAACACAACCACCGCACACAGCTTTCGAAGCATGCCTTGTTTCATATGTCAGTTCGGCGCCAAGCGCACCCTGGGCACCCGTGTTCTCAGGTCCCTCCAAAGACCCGGCGCAAGCTCACGTCGACCTGACTCTGGAGCGCCCGCACCACGCTGTCGACCTCGGCCGCCGAGATGCCCGTTCGCCGTGAGAGCTCGGCCCGCGTCGCGACCAGGTACGCCTCGCGCGCAGCCATCAACCACCTCGAAATGGTCGCGCGGTGCACCTGGTAGGCCCGCCCCAGCTCGTCGAGGCCAATCGCGTCGACGTAGTGCATGCGCAACAACGCTCGGTCGCGTTCTGGCAGAGCCTGGGCCGCAGCTCGCAGCGAGGCACCCAAGGCGCCGTGAAACTTCGCCCGCAGCACCTGCAGCTCGACCCCGGCGCCGGAGTGCTCCAGCTCATCGAGCAACGCTGATTCGAGCGCGCCATCGCCCACGCGGGTCGAGGGGGCCTCGGCTCGCTGCTGTGCCATTCGACTGACGATCACCTGGAGCCACCCGACCAAGGGCCCGCGCGCGGCGTACTCCCGAATTCGCGCCGGCCGCTGATCAGCACCCACCGCCACGAGCTCGAGCACCGCCGATTCGATGTCGGCCAGCAACTGAACGGGCACCCGCTCAGACAAGCCCCGCACGCTGCGGTGAACCTGCTGTTGCAGCCACGTCAACGCCGCCGGCACACGGTGCTCGATGGCTGCAGCGAGGTAGACATCAGGTGCAAACCGGGGCTCGACGGAGCGGCTCTCGAGAGCAGCCGCGAATTGGGCTGCGGCCAGCGGCACCTCGGGATGGGCGGCTCTCCCCAGCTCGTAGAGCGCCGCCACGTCGGAGGTCAGAACACGCCTCGCAGTGACACGCTGGCCCCGGTCGGAGAGAGACTCAGGCTGGCCTCGAGCGGGGCCGATTGGTTCGCGTTCACGATCAGAAGCGTGACGCCCGTCACCACCGCAAGCCCGCCGACGATCGCACCCGCCACCGAGGCCGCTTGAAGTGGCTGCGCGACATTGAACTCGTCTCGTGTGACGGTCGGCGCAGCGGCATCGGGGCCGCCGGGTTGTTGCCGTGCGACCCGGGTGAGCACATCACCGCTCCAAATCAGCCCCGCAACCGACGCGGCCAGCACCACGGCGCCGGTCGTCAGCGTGACCACTCCGGCAGCTGAGACAGGGCGCACCGGAGCAGGCTTTGGAAGGACGACCGGCGCGATGATCACCGGCGCTGGAGGCGGAGGCTGGGCGATGGCCGGGGCTTCTCTCTCGAGCGCCTCGAACGACACGGTGACCGCCGCCGGAATCGATGGCACCTCGAAGCCCTTTTTCATCGAGCGCCGGCCGGGCGCGAAAACCGTCACCAGATGCGACCCAGCATCGAGCGGCACCGTTCGGGCATCGATGACCCACGTCTCGACCGCGGCCCCATCGACGGTGGTGACCGCTGCCGTCGCTCCAGGCACCGGCTCGGCGAGCACGATGGTCACCCGTGACAGCTTGGGCTCGAGCGCCAGGGCCCGCTGCTGCGCCACCTCTTTGCGCTTGGTCTCTCCATTCTTCGAAGCCCACTCCGCCGCGGCGGTGAACGCTCGGTAGGCGCTCGCCGGCCTGCCGATATTCTCGAAGCAATCTGCGAGGTTGAGCAGTGTGCCGAGCGCGGGCTCGAGGCGGTGGCTCTGCTCCAGCAGCGGGCAGGCGTCGACGTAGTTCTTCTCGGCCAACATCGCCCGGGCATGCCGAAACAGCTGCTCGGCTCGGGTCGCTGGCGCTGGCGCCTGCGCGAAGCCCACGCTCGAGAGCACCAGCAACAGCGAGGCAAGGCGCGGCATAGCGGGTATCATCGCCTGTCTGAGCGCCTTCACCCAGCATTGCCGCATGCATTCTCAACAGCCATGACGTCGACGACGACAAGCCAGGCGTGCCCCGATGAAAATGCGCTCTCGAGCTGGGCCGTCGGGGCCTCGTCGGCCGAAGAGGCCACTTCTCTCGCGACCCACGTCGAGACCTGCGCCGCCTGCCGGGAGACCTTCGCCGAGGTCGTGAAGAGCCTGCGGGTCGACGAGCTGGCCCCCACCTCAGTCACGCCGGGGCGGGTGTTCGCGCCGGGCGAAGTGGCCCTGCCGGTGACGGTGGGAGAGATACTGCTCGGCAAGTACCAGGTCGACCGGCTGCTCGGCGCGGGCGGCATGGGGGTCGTGGTGCGGGCCAGACACCTCCAGCTCAACGGGTTCGTCGCGCTCAAGTTCATTCGCCCCGAGCTCGTCAATGACAGCGACATCGTTTCGCGATTTTCAAGAGAAGCCCGTGCGGCATCGAGGCTCAAGTCTCCGTACATCAACCGGGTGCTCGACCTGGGCGTGCTGCCCTCCGGCGTACCGTTCATGGTGATGGAGTACCTCGAAGGAGAGACCCTCGAGGCCCGGGTGCTGCGCGAGGGCAAACAGCCCGTCGGCGCGGTGGTCTCGTGGGTGCTGCAAGCGCTCGAGGGCTTGGCTGAAGCGCATGGGCTCGGCATCGTTCATCGAGACTTGAAGCTGGCGAACCTGTTCTTGCAGCAGCGGCCCGGAGCGGCCGATGTGCTGACGGTGCTCGACTTCGGAGTGGCCAAGTCGGTCAACCCCGACATCGAAGCTGGGCTGCAGCAGACCACGATGCGGGGGTTCATCGGTTCTCCCGGGTCGATGGCACCTGAACAGCTCACCGCGGGCGGGGTGATCGACGCGCGGGCTGATGTCTGGGCGATGGGGTGCGCGCTGTACCGGCTCTTGACCGGCTCGATGCCTTTTCGCGGGGCCGATCTGGTTGACCTCGGGTGGAACATTCGAAACGCGCCGACGCCCCGGTTGCCCAGGGATCTGGGAGCAGGGCTGCAAGCCTGCGTCGACCGGTGTCTGGCCAAAGCGCCGGCGGATCGATTTCAAGACGTGGGAGCGCTCCAGGCTGCGCTTCGAAACCTTGCGCATGAGAAGCCACGACGCCCGGCCGTGAAGCCCTGGGCCGCCGCGGTGGCGATGGGAGCGCTGGGAGCCGTGCTCCTGACGCTGGCGTTCTCGCTGCGAACCGTCGCGCCGCCGCCCAAGCCCGCGATTGAGCCAGCACCGGCGGTCGAAACCGCGAGACCGATCGAGACCGCGAAACCGGTGGAGGCCGTCAAAACGCCAGAGGCCACGAGCGCAGTTGAGACGAAGGGGCCCCAGAAGAAAGTGACTCCGAAGGCGGTCGCGGTCTCTCCATCGATGCCGAAGGCGGTCGTTCAAGACGCAGGCGCGGTGAGCAGCGACGGCGTGTTCGACAACCGGTTGTGACGAAGATCACCAGCCCCTCGTCACCAAAGCGACGATCACACAGGGGGCTCGTCAGAGCGCGCCGTCACCGAGCGATGGCTCGATCTTGGCCTCGACGCCTCGAGCACGCGTCGCCTGCACCCACACCACGCTCACCAGAATCACCGCCATGCCGCTGAGCATTCGTGCGGTGAGCGGCTCATTGAGCAGCGCCACTCCGAGCAGCACTGACACCAACGGGTTGACCACGCCGAAGCTCCCGGCGCGCGCGGCTGGCCAATCGCGAACGACCATCGCATAGGCCACGAAGCCGCCCACCGAGGCCACTGTGCTCAACACCACCATCGCCGAGAGTGAG
>JANLPS010000211.1:0-17564 GCA_031367385.1 Archangium sp.
CCGCCGGGTCAGCTGCCGTCGCTCAAAGGCGAGGTGGGAGTCGATGCGGATCAGCCCGTACCAGGGCGCAGCGCCGTATTTCTTCGCTTTCCCCAAGTGCAGCTGGCAGCGTGCGAAGCCCTGTGAGCGCACTCGTGCTGATGACACTGGTCTGCGCTGCGTCGCCGTTCGATGCGCCAGGTGCGCATTTGCTGACCCCCGAGGAGCGCACGATTGACGCAACGCTGACTCGGCGCGACCGAATTGAGCGGCTGAGCTGGGAGGCGAGCACCATCGACACCAGCTGGCCGTCGTCAGCGTTCGCGATGACCCTGGTCGGGGCGTCATTCGGCCCGTCGTTCACCCTGATCGGAGGCTTGTTGTTGGGGGTCGCGGCGGCGGCAGTGCCGGCGTTCTTGTTGCCGGCGATCTTGATTTTGGTTGTCGGTGCGGCGGGAGATGCCGTCGTCGTGATTGGCGTGGTTCAGGGGCAGCGGGTGGCCGGTGAGCAGAGACAACGGCGCGAGGCGCTGCTGCGCCAACGAGATGAGCTGATGCAGGGCGGGGTGTCGTTGCCGTTTTGAGGCGGTGGCGACGACGGCCTCAGGCGATGGCTTCGACTTGCAGCGTCTGCTGCCCGATGCGCATGCGATCGCCAGCCTTCAACGCCCGCTCTCCTGAGATTCGCACGTAGGTGCCCAGGCCGCCCGAGAGGTCACGCACCATCGCGCCGGTCGGCATCGGAGCCACCTCACAGTGCCTCGGCGCCAAACCCTCATCATTGGTGAACGCGAAGTCGCACTTGCCCTGGCCAATCGTGAGCACGGGGCCGGGCGTTGCGATGCAGCGACCGGGGCGATCACCCAGCAGCACTTCTTCAATCGCGTAGTGCACTTGCCCGTTGGGCAGTGGCGCGCCGTACACCTGCACGTCGACCCGGTTCCACGGTGGGGTGGGCTCGATGGCACCCACGTACCGAAACAACCGCAACCCGGTCGCGAACGACCCGCCCGCGGGTATGGTCTCTTGCCCGGCGATGCTCACGTACACGCCCGAAGTGCTGCTCTCGTCGCGAACGAGCAACTTGCCGTCGCGAATCAGCAACATCGCGTGCAACGGGCTGACGAACGGGTCTTCAGGAAAGAGAATGACGCCCTTGCTGCGGCCGATCTGCGCTCCGTTGGCGCCGAGGCGAAAGCGCTGACCGCGCGCAGGGCCGGCCAGCACGGTCAAGCCGAACTTCGGGCTCGCCGCCGCGGGAGCGGTGGGCTGCGGTTGGGCGGGAGCGGCCGCTGACTGAGAAGACTGAAAGGTGGGGCGAGCAGGGGTGCCCTTGAACGCACCGCTCGGCGTCGGCGGTTGGCCGAGCGGCTCGGGCGGCGCTGCATGGGGTACTGGTGTCGGCACGGCCGAGCGCCGCAGATTCGGTGGCGCCACGCTGCCAGCGGCCGCGGCGACCGCTGACTGCACCGACGAGCCGGTGCTGATCTGCGGCTGCGGCTGCATCGACGAGGGCGTCGAGGCCATCGAGGTCGGTTGTGCGGCGGCATCGGTTGCAGAACCACACGCCATGCAGCGCACGGCTCCGACGACATTCAGAAAATCGCAGCTCGGGCAGACAACTCCGAGCGTTTTCGTCAGCAAAGCCGCCATGGAAGTGGACGGATAGTTCGATATTCCGACCTCTTACGCAACGGAATACTCGCCGACTGACGCATTGCACCAGGTTGCACGGCTGTTACGATTCGCCAAGTTGATTCGCCTGAACGACATTCTGCAGCGTGTGTCTGGGTATCACCCTGACCCTGACCTTGACATCATCAAGAAGGCCTACGTGTATTCGGCGAAGGTTCACCAGGGGCAGGTTCGCAAGTCAGGCGAGCCGTACCTGATTCACCCGCTCGAGGTCGCCGGCATTCTCGCGCAGCTGCGGCTCGATGAGGCGTCAATCGTCGCGGGCCTCTTGCACGACACCGTCGAAGACACCCTCGCCACCATCGAAGAGATTCGCGAGCTCTTCGGAGACGAAGTGGCGTTGATCGTCGACGGCGTCACCAAGCTCTCGAAGTTTTCGGCCTCGCAGCAGCTGAGCCAAGAAGAGAAACAAGCCGAGAACTTTCGAAAAATGCTGGTGGCCATGGCGCAAGACATTCGCGTCATTCTGGTCAAGCTCGCCGACCGCGTTCACAACATGCGAACGCTCGAGCACATGAGCGAAGAGAAGCAGGCGCGCATCGCGCAAGAGACGCTCGACATCTACTCGCCGCTCGCCAACCGCCTCGGCATCAGCTGGGTGAAGACCGAGCTCGAAGATCTCTCGTTTCGCTACACCAAGCCCAAAGAGTTTCAAGAGCTCGAGAACAAGGTCGCCCGAAAGAAAAAAGAGCGCGACAAGTTCATCGATGACGTCGTCTCGCTGATCGAAAACAAGCTCAAAGACGCCGGCATACCCGGGCAGGTGTTTGGCCGGTTCAAGCACTTCTATTCAATCTACAAAAAGATGCGTTCGCAGGAGATCGACTTCGAGCAAGTGCCCGATGTGATCGCCTTTCGCATTCTCACGACCGACGTGGCCCACTGCTACGCCGCGCTCGGCCTGATTCACCAGATGTGGAAGCCGGTGCCAGGCCGTTTCAAAGACTTCATCGCGATACCGAAGCCGAACATGTACCAGTCGCTGCACACCACGGTGATCGGGCCTTTGTCGGAGCGAATCGAAATTCAGATTCGCACCCAAGAAATGCACAGCGTCGCCGAAGAAGGCATCGCGGCGCATTGGGCGTACAAAGAAGGCAAGAGCGCGATGACGCGCGACGATGAGAAGTTCGCCTGGCTGCGGCAGCTTCTCGAGTGGCAGCAAGACTTAAAAGACCCGAAAGAGTTCATCGACACCGTCAAGGTCGACCTCTTCACCGACGAGGTGTTCGTCTTCACGCCGAAGGGTGACGTGAAGAGCCTGCCGCGCGGGGCGACTCCGGTCGACTTCGCGTTCGCGATTCACTCTGACGTCGGTGCTCGGTGCGTGGGCGCGAAGGTGAACGGCAAGATCGTACCGCTGCGCTACAAGCTGAAGAACGGCGACCAGGTAGAGGTCTTGACCAGCCCCCAGGCCCACCCGTCGAAAGACTGGCTCACCTTCGTCAAGACCAGCCGGGCGCAGCAGCGCATTCGCGCGTTCATCAAAGAGCAGCAGCGCGACAAGAGCCTGCAGCTGGGCCGCGAGCTGACCGAGCGCGAGTTCAAGCGCTTCGGCTTGAATTTGAACAAGGTCCTCAGGGCCGGCGACCTGAAGCGGTACCTCGAGGGCTACGGCGTTCACTCCGAGGAGGAGCTGCTCATCGCGGTCGGCTACGGCAAAATTCAACCAAGCACGCTGGCCGAGCTGCTGGTGCCCGCCGAAAAGGTGCAAGAGGCGAAAGAAGCCAAAGAGGCTCAAGCCACCAACGGGCATGCGACCAACGGGTCTTCACCGAGCGGGTTGTTCTCGAGCGTGACCGAGCTCGCACGCAAGGTGGTTGGGCGCAAATCGACCGGCGGCGTCTCGGTCGGCGGCATCGACGACGTGCTGATTCGATTCGGGCGTTGCTGTAACCCCGTGCCGGGTGACGCCATCGTTGGCTTCATCACTCGCGGCCGGGGCGTGACCGTTCACACCGGCAACTGTGAAAAGGCCCGCGCGACCGACCCCGAGCGAAAAGTCGACGTGAGCTGGGACGTTCGGGGCGAGTTCAAGCGGCCCGTGACGCTCCGCGTGCTGACCGTCGATCGGCCGGGCTTGCTCGCCGACATCTCGCAGGCGTTCAGTAAGAAGGGTGTGAACATCTCCCAGGCGAACTGCCGGGCGACCGGTGATGACCGGGCGGTGAACACCTTCGAGGTGACCATCTCTGACCTGAAGCAGCTTAATGATCTGATGCGCAGCATCGAGAAGCTGACCGGGGTGTTTTCGGTCGACCGCGTCTGAAGCGCCGATGTCGTGATCACCACGATACGTTCGGGCATCTGATACGTTCGTTTGCCTATGACCCGACAGGTGATTCACACCGCGAACGCGCCAGCAGCCATCGGCCCGTATTCGCAGGCGATTTCGGTCACGAGCGGCAAGACGGTCTACTGCTCGGGGCAGATACCCCTCGACCCCAAGACGGGGCAGTTGGTCGAGGGCGATATTTCCCTCCACACCGAACGGGTGCTCGAGAACCTGAAGGCAGTGCTTACCGAATCGGGCCTGGGGTTGGGCAACGTGGTGAGGTGCGGCATCTTTCTCACCGATCTCAACGACTTCGCGAAGGTGAACGAGGTCTACGGGCGCTACTTCAAAGAGGCGCCACCGGCTCGGTCGACGGTTCAGGTCTCTGCGCTGCCCAAAGGGGCGCGAGTTGAAATTGAAGCAATTGCAGTCGGTTGACCAATAGGCCGAAGGTCGACTGAAAACGGGGCACGTCATGTCTTCGAAAAAGATTCTCACGCTGGCGATGGTCGTGTGCGCGTCGAGCGCATTCGCGCAGGCGCCAGCCAGCAGCACGTTTTCTCCACCGCCGCTGGTGCCGTCGAGCCCGCCTCCGCAGCCCGCACCTGAGCCGAATACGCCACCGGCCACGTTGGGGCCGAGCAACGCGCCGGTGAATTCGCAGGGCACGCCACCCCCGCCGTCACTGGTGCCGCCCAATACGTACGTGCCGGGTGGCAGCAGCGGGTATCAGTACTCGCCGTACGGGCAACCGAAGGCGGTCGAGAAGCCGGGCCCCGAGATTGGGTTGATGGTCAGCGAGGGTTTGTTCGGCATGCTGACCGCCGCGGGCATCGTCGTGTTGCCGTACTTCTTGTTGTTCAGCGGCGCGTCGCTGCTCGGTGGCATCGATCACACGATTCGCGACATCGTGTTTATCGCGATCTTTGCAGCGGTTCCGCTGGCTGTCGCCCAGACGCAGGTGTCGCTCGCGAACGGCAGTCGACACTATTTCTCAGAGATGTGGCCAGCTGCACTCGTCGGTCTCGGCGGTCAGGCACTGGTGCTGTTGATCTTTTGGGCAACCGGATGGTTGGGCAATGGTCAGGTCAGCGGAGGGGTGCCTCAAGGCGGAGGAAGTGTTGCTTTCCTCTTCATCGGAGCGATCGGGATCGTGCCGTTGATGCAGATGGCACTCATCAATCTGGTCAAGCAGCCGAAGATGAAGTTCGCAGGCATCAACTACAAGCCGGGTGAGGGGTTGGCGCTGGGCCTGCCAATGCCGTCACCGCTGTTCGCTCAGACCACGCAGGGGCTGTCGATGGGCGTGCAGATTCCGTTCATCAATATGCAGTTCTGAACGGTTCGGGCTTTTGCACTGGCGAGCTGATGGTCCTTCGAGTCCCTCAGGATAAACGGGGGTACTCCCCGAGGTCAGAAGAGTCGATAGCCGAAGCCCAGGCGCAGGGCCCACGCCGGGCGCACTTGTGTCGCTCCGAGCGGGGCTTTGAGCACGTCGACTCCGATTTCACCCATCGCGAGCACCGAGAGTCTGCCGCCGAGGTGGAACTCGGCGCCTGCGCCCACTTTGGGGTCGATGTGCACGCCGTTCACGTTGAGTGAAATCGCCCAGGGCACCTCGACGGTGAGCAACGCCTGCACCGTGTCAGAGACCAGGTACGACGCCACGGCGCCCACTCGTGGCCGTAGGGCGACCGACGCGAAGTTGGCGCGGTCGTAGTAGACCGAGCCTGAGTTGAAATCGAGGCCGAGCCCCGCCGTCGCCGCGAAGTTGAGCCGGTCGCGTCGCATGATCGAGACGCGCGCGCCCACATCGAACAGGGTCGACAGCTCGAGGTAGTTGAAGCGCGCCTGCGCATCGAATTCGAGCAGGCTAAAGCCCTGCCGGTACCCAACGCCGATGTCGGGCGCTCCGAACATGCCCCAGAACGCCACCGTGCCCGCCGAGAGCGCGGCAGGTGCCATCGCACCTCCGACCACACGATCCATCGCGGGGGCGTAGTGGGTGGAGACCGAAGGCTCAGCCGCCAGAAGCATCAAGGTCAGTGCGTGAGTGATCATGCGCGAACCCTAGGCAGGTTTTTTGACCACCTCCAATTTTCGCTACAGCCTTGTTGAATGACGACCGACCGACGAACCGAGACGCGAGCCCCCAGCACGCAGAGCCGCCGTCGGTACCCCCGCTTCAAGCTCGACGTCGACTGGTTCGTCGAGTCGTCGGGCTGCTCGACCCTCGGGCGCCGGTTGGAGATCTCAGTGCGGGGCGCTCTGTTGCCGGTGACCTGCACGAGCCCCTTCACGCCAGAGGTCACGCTCTACATCTCGTTCGCGTCGCGCCCGAAGATGTTCAAGGCGCGGTGCTCAGCGGTGATGAAGCCGCACGGCTGGGTGCTGCGCTTCCACGAGGTCGCTCCCGATGACTTGCAGCTGCTCGGCAACACCTTGATCAGCGAATACGGCGTTCGCGCACTGCCGAACCTGACCCGGCGCTTCGGGCGCTTCACCGATTTGCCGACGCACGCGCTTCGCTAAGTCGTTGATTTGACTCTGGCTACCCCTGGTGTAGGCGGATGCAGTAGGAACTGTGTTCGCCGCACGCATTCGAAAGGCCGGACCATGCAACGCACTGCTCACCCCAGTTCACAGAGCGCCTCGTCGACTTCTGAGCTCGCTGACGACCGACGCAAGGCACTGGTGCTGGTGGTCGACCCTGATGCGAGCGCCCGCTCGGTGCTCGAAGTCGTGTTGGTGCGTGACGGGTTCGATGTTTGGAGCACCGGCAGCGGTTCGCAAGGTCTGGCATTGATGAAGAGCGGTCGAACGCCTGACGTGATCGTTCTCGAGTCTGATTTGGGTGGTGAAGACGGGTTCTCATTCGTCTCGCAAGTTCGCGGAGACGCCAAGACGGCCGCGGTACCGGTGCTGCTGCTGGCCCGCCAAGACGATGAGAACGTCGCCAACATGGCCGAGGTCGTCGGGGTTGACGACTTCGTTCAGAAGCCCGCGTTCGCACGAGACATTTCGGCGTTGGTTCGCCTCGAGCTGGCCAAGGTTCAGGGCACCGGCGAGATCAAGTTTCAAGCGGGGCAACTGAACCCTGCGCACCTGCTGCGCGCGCTGCTCTCGTGCCCCCGCTCAGGTCGGCTGGTGCTCGCCGAGGGCCGCGCCAGCATCGAATTTCACCAAGGGCAGGTGGTTGACGCCCGTTTTGGCAAGGTGTGGGGCATCAACGCTTTGGTTCGCGCCCTGGTGCTGACGAGCGGCGAGTGGTTGCTGGTGCTCGGCTCGGTGGCGCAGGGCAACGTCTTTCAGTGCAGCCTTCGCGAGCTGGTGCAGGTGGTGCTGCCCCGCGTTCACGCGTGGGAGCATGTGCTTTTGCGCAGCGTGCCGATCGATGCGCGCCTCGCGGTCGACTTCTTTCGGCTCTCGAAGTCGCTCGCGTCGATGCCTGCCGACGTCAATCGCATCGTTCAGCTCTTCGACGGCCAGCGTACGGTTCGCCAGGTGCTGCTCGACAGCGACTTTGATGAATCGATGACGCTGGAGGTAGCGACCCGGCTGTATTTGATGGGCATCGTGCTGCCGGCGAAGGGTGGGCACTCAGAGGTGCAGATGACCGCGCCTCGGCTGTTCGAGCCCCAGACTGAAGCGCCGCGGAGTGATTCGGGTGAGTGGTACCAAGTCACGCTCGACGGTTCGTCGCAGCCGCAAGCCGCTGGAGTCGATGAGAACGATGGCGGGTGGACGGCGACGGCGCTCGGTGACACGCGCCTGGCCGAGATGGCTCCCGACGTGGCGAAGCAGATTGAGGCGTTCAACATTCGCATCGAGGTCGAGCCCCGTGAGGTGAAGCGACCGCAGCGCCCGCTGAAGTCGCTGGCGAAGGGCGCTGACCCGGTGGTGATGGTCGAGCTGCCCGTGGTTGCCCCCAAGGTGACCGCGGCTCCGATGATCGAGCTCGGTGAAGAGCCGCAGACGCCGGTCGTGCCGATGGCGCGGCACTTCGATCGCCAGGAGCGGATCGTGACGCCGACGCTGACTCCGGCGATTTCAGATGCCGACATGCTCGAGGCGAGCTTCTTCGCCAATGCCGATTCGTCAGCCACGCGAATTGGGGCCCGGCCCGCGACGGTCGAGCTGACGCTGGCGGCGGCGGCCCGGGCTGATGTCGGCGAGGGTTCTGATGCACCCGTCGAGAGCCGCTCGTTGCCGATCGGGTTGTTCGTGCTCGGCGGTCTGTCGGTTTTGATTCTCGCGGTGGGGTTTGAGTTCTTGATGAAGCCCGTCGCCGTGGCTGCGGAGCCGGTGGTTGCGGTCGCCCCGGTGGTGGCGGCGGTGGCTCCGGTCATCGTGCCCGACATTGAAGAGCCCGAGTTCTATGAAGACGTGCCGGCGACGGTGATCGACGTGCAGGGGCCGCTCACCGAGGCGCGCCGCATGTACGAGCAAGGGCAGTACAAGGAGTCGATCTCGATGCTCGAGCAAATCATCTCTGATGAGCCCAACTCGGTCGAGGCGTGGGTGTTGATGGGCAAGGCCCGCTTCGATGCCAACGACTCGAAGGGCGCGCGCGAGGCGGCCGACAAGGTGCTGGCGCTCGACCCGAGCAATGCGGGCGTGCAGATGTTGCTGGCCAGCTTCGGTGACAAGGCCAGCGCGAAGGCGGCGCTGCAGAAGTATCTCGAGCTTGCGCCGACGGGGCCGTACGCCGAAGAGGCAAAGGCGCTGCTGGCCCGCTGATCTCACTGTGAAGCGCTCTGGTTGGCTCGGTCTTGCTTTGGTCTGGGCCGCCTGCGCGAAGCAAGACCCCGCGCACCCCCAGCTCGTGAATGATGGTGCGTACGAGCTCACCGTGCCGGCCGGTTGGAGCGCGGTCGAGTCGCGACACGCCACGTTTCAATCAGTGACGCTCACGCCGAAAGGCGATGATGGGCTGTGCACATTCACGTTTACGCCGGGTTCGGGCCCGTTTCAGCCCGAGCAATTTGCACGCAACCTGGTGCAAGGGTCGATGAAGGGCGCTGGCGCCACGACTTCGGTGCCCATGGTGCTGCAGACCGGGTTCGGCCTGTTCTCGGGAGCCCATTTCGAGGGCAAGGCGCCGGCGAGTGGGCTTGGCGGGGCATTGGCTGCGTTCGCTGGCCCAGTGACGACCGAGACGTTCGGTGGCGTCGAGGGGGAGACGTACGTTGGGGTTTCGATCTCGACGTTTGCTGTCTCGGACCATCAGTTGCAGGTCAGAGCGAGCTGCGAAGGCGTCGCCCGGTCGCTGCGGCTGGCTTCGAAGTAAACGAGGCAAGGCTCGGAGCCAGCGATGGCCCGACGAAGTTGTGCACTGAGGTATGCGCCGACGATTTCGAAATGATTTTGCGGGTTGGAAAGTGCGATTGGCGCGGGGAAGTTGTGCACTTAGGTGTGCTCCGGCGATTTCGAAATGATGTTTCGGGCCGAAAAGAGCGATCGGCGCGGGGAAATCGCGTTTGCGAGGGCGTCTGATCGATTTCGAAATGATTTTGCGGGTCGAAAAGTGCGATCTGCGCGGGAAATCGAGCGGCCGAGGGCCTGCGAACGATTTCGAAATGACTTTGCGGTTGGAAATGTGCGGTCGGCGCGGAGAATCGGGTCCGCGACGGTGGCACGACCTCGGGCGTCAAGGCGGGGTCCTTCGACGTCGCCCAGGACGAACGGGGTTGGTTGGCTCAACCATGTTTCGACGGGTTCATCGGGCCCGCGGTATGTTCTCGTATGCGCGTTCTTGGCATCGACCCTGGTTCTCGGTTTCTCGGCTACGGCCTGGTTGAGCTTCGCGCCAAGGAGCCCGTCTATGTGGGCCACGGCATCGTTCGCACCGACGGCAGTGACCCGCTCGCGATGCGCCTGCATGTGATCTTCGAAGAGTTGAACCACGTCATCAACGTCTTCAAGCCCGACGTGGTCGCAGTCGAAGGCGTGTTCACGCACAAGAACGCGCGGAGCGCCCTGATTCTCGGCCATGCCCGCGGGGTTGCGCTGTTGATGGCGGCTCGCGCTGGGCTCCAGGTGTTTGAATACGCACCTGCCCGGGTCAAGCGTTCGGTCGGAGCGGGTGGCAACGACAGCAAAGACTCCGTCGCGCGCATGGTGACCGTGTTGCTCAAGCTGAAGACAACCCTCGAACGCTCCGATGCGTACGACGCGTTGGCGGTAGCCTTGTGCCACGCGCACTCGATGCGATCTCCGGTGGCAACGGGGCGAGCCGGGGGTAAGCGCAGCGCGACCGACTTCGCATCGCGCCTGAGCCCGAGCTTCGTGCCTGCACGCCAGGTGGCGCCGTGATCGCATCGCTTCGCGGGGTGCTGGCCGAGAAGAGCGTCGCTGATGCCGTGGTCGATGTCGGAGGCGTCGGGTATCGGGTGAGCCTTTCGCTGCTCTCACTCGCGAAGTTGCCCGAGCTCAATGCCCAGGTCTCGCTGCGAATTCGCACCGTTGTTCGCGAAGATGCCTTCGACTTGTACGGGTTTCTGACCCGAACCGAAGAAGAGCTGTTTCTGCTGCTGACCTCGGTGAGTCACGTGGGGCCCAAGATGGCCATCACCGTGCTCTCGGGGCTCGAAGTCGATGACCTGCTGGCCGCGCTCGCAAAGGGTGACGTGCCGCGGCTGACCAAGGTGCATGGCGTCGGCAAAAAGACCGCCGAGCGGCTGGTGCTCGAGCTCAAAGACAAAGTGAAGTTGCTCTCGTCTGACGTCGAGCTCAAACCGGGCGTCTCGCGCGTGGGCAAATCGAGCGCGGCGCCCCGCAGCGACCTCGTCTCGGCGCTCGTCAACCTGGGCTACAAAGAAGCGCAGGCCGACAACGCGGCGCAGGTAGTGGCCGAGCGCGTGACGACCGACGCGGCCTTCGAGGTGCAGTTTCGCGAAGCACTCAAGGTGCTGCGGACGGGTTCGTAACAGTCAGGCTCGGGAGCGTTTTCTCGAAGCCCGCCGAGAGCTCGGACAGGTGGTTCAGAACCACTCCGCCGTCTTCGGGAAAGAACGGCTGCACCGGCACCTCGGGGTACGCGTCGCTCATCGCCGGCGTGACCGTGCTTCGCGTCAGGGCGCTCTTGCTGAAGGTCAGGTTGAGCAACGCGGTGCGCTTGTCTTTGGGGTCCCAGTTGCCGCCGAAGACGAAGTTGCCCAAGGAGTACGCGATGGTCGCGCCTTTGTAGACCTCGATGCCCTGAAGCACATGTGGGTGCGAACCGATGACGGCCGACGCCCCGGAGTCGACCGCGTGGTGGCCCAGCTCGCGTTGGTACGACTCGGTTTCACCGTGCGACTCACGGCCCCAGTGAAAGAAGACGATGACGTGATCGGCTTTACCCTTCGCGGCTTCGATGTCGGCGCTCAGCATCTCTTTCATCGCGGAGAGATCGCTGAAGTCACCAGCCACTCCGGGCGTCGTGGCAGTGGCGTAAACCTCTCGGGGCTCGATGTTGCGATCGCCGAGAAAAAAGTAGCCGACGAACGCGAAGCGAATGCCGTTCTTGGTGACGATGGCGGGTGCGCGGGCTTCAGCGAGGTTTCGGCCTGCTCCGAAGTGAGCGAGCCCGTGCATGTCGAGGGTTGAGAGGGTGTCGAAGAGCCCGGCCGCCTGAAAATCCATCATGTGGTTGTTGGCGAGGCTAACGACGTCGACGCCGCCTGAGAGCAGCGCGGCCACCATCTGCGGGCGGGCCTTGAAATTGAAATTCTTGGCGATCTTGTCGGCGCTGGTGGTGAACGGGCACTCGAGGTTGACCACGAATAGATCAGCCCTTCGGGTGGCCTCGCGGGTCTTGGCGAAACCCCACACCGTGGCCTCGTCTGGGTCGACGCCTTTGGCGATCAAGGTTCGGGCGTATTCGTCGACGTGCGCGCCCAGTGTGACATCTCCGGCAAAGGTGATGGTTGCGGAGGGATCAGCGGCCAACACGATGAGTGCGAGGGAAAGCATGAGTGATTGGGTGCAGTTTTTGCTATTTCAGTCGGTATGGCCCGCGAAAAGGACACCATTACCGCGTCCGACGAGCACAATGCGAGAGGCATTGAGCTGGCCGACCGCGGCTGGCTCGACGAGGCCATCAAAGAATTCAAGCGGGCCATCGAGCTCGATGGCAACTCTGCCCACGCGCACGACAACCTCGCCACGGTCTACGCCGAGCGAAAGCAATACCGCGAGGCGCTCGAAGAATACTTGATGGCACTGCGACTCGAGCCCGACAGTGCGACCGCGCACTACAACCTGGCCTGCTTTCTTTCGGCCCACGCCGACGACTTCGCGATCGGTGAGTACAAAGAGGCGATCTCGCTCGACCCCGAGTACCCCGATTCGCACTTGAACCTCGGCCTGACCTACGCCGACGCGGGCAGGCTCGAAGAGGCGATGAAAGAGCTTCAGACCGCGATTGAGATTGAGCCCGCCGACCCGTTTCCCCGGCATGAATTGGCTGCCCTGCAGATGGACGAGGGCGATTACCGGTCAGCGATTGGGCACTTGAAAGAGGTCACTCGGCTCGAGCCCGAGAACTTCGAGGCCTGGCTCGATTTGGGTATCTGCTACGCGCAGAAAGGGTTCTACGCCGAGGCCGAGCGGGCCTACGAGTCGGCCAAGAAGCTGCGCAGCGATGATCTGTTGCTCGTGTACAACCTCGGCGCGGTCTACGCGCTCTGGAGCCGCCCCGCCGACGCGCTGGATCATCTGCGACGCGCGGTGGCGATCGACCGGGAGAAAGTGTCGGGTTGGCTGGCGACCGACCCGATGTTCGACTCGCTCAAAGGCCAGCCTGAGTACGAGGCGCTCTTCTAATGGAGTTCGCCGCGTTGGGCGGTGCCTTCGCGCTGGTGATCGCGAACGCCTTTTTCGTCGCGATGGAGTTCGCGTTGGTCAAGGTGCGACCGAGCCAACTCGAAGCGATGGCCGCGGAGGACCGCTCGGGCGCGAAGTTGGCGCTCTCGATGCGCAAGAACCTCGATACCTGGCTCTCGGCGACGCAGGTCGGCATCACGTTGGCGTCGCTGGCCCTCGGCTGGGTGGGTGAGCCGGCATTTTCAGGGCTGATCGAGCCGTTGATCATGAAGGTCGCGCCGGCCAGTGAGATGGCGCAGAAGATCGCGCATACCAGCGGCATCGTCATCGCGTTCATGTTGATTACCTTTCTGCACATCGTCGTCGGTGAGCAGGTACCGAAGACGATGGCGATCGCGCAGTCGGAGCGCACGGCCGTGACGCTGGCGTGGCCGATGAGGGCCTTTCATTGGGTCGCGTTTCCGGTGATCTGGTTGCTGAACAAGGGCACCCGCGCGGTCTTGAGGGTTTTCGGGCTTCGGCAGGCGGGCGAGCACTCCGAGGCCCTGGGTGAAGATGAGCTGCGGTTGGTGTTCACGTCGTCGGCCCAGGCTGGGGCGATTGGTGAGGCTCGCGCGGAGCTGCTCGAGCGGGCGTTGTCGATGCTCGAGAAGACAGCACGGCAAGTGTTGGTGCCGAGATCGCAGATGAAGGTGCTCGACCTCGAGTCGACGCTCGATGAGAACATCACGGCGGCCTACACGGCCGGGCACACCTGGCTGGTGGTGATTCGCGGGTCGCTCGATCGGGTCGAGGGCCTGGTGAACGTGAAAGATTTGCTGTTTCTGCGCGCGAAGAACGAGCTCAAGTCGATTGCCCAGGTGCAGCGGCCGGTGATCTTCGTGCCTGAGAACGTGACGCTCGAGCAGCTGCTGGCTGAGTTCAAGCGGCGCAACAAGCAGGTGGCGGTCGTGGTCGATGAGCACGGCGGTACGTCGGGCATGGTGACGTTGGCCGACGTGGTCGCTGAGCTGGTCGGCAACGTCGCCGAGGTGGGTCGCAAGGTCGAGCCGGTCAAGGCGTTACCGGGGGGCAAGCTCGAGCTGCCCGGCACCGCGCAGTTAGATGACCTGGAGCACACGCTCGAGATTGAATTCGATGTCGATAAGTCGCAGGTCACGACCATCGCTGGGTACTTGATGGCGAAGCTCGGGAGGGTGCCGAACGTCGGTGACGCCTGGGTTCATGAGCCTTTCAAGATCGTGACCGTGAAGGTCGATGGGCCTCGCGTGCAGACCGTGCGGATTGAGCCTCGGGTGCCGAGCCCTCCGAGTGCGCCCGTGAAGCCGGGGTGAATTAGCTTCCTTCGACTCCCTCGGCGGGATCTGACCGGACGATGATGCCGACGCTGCGCAAGACTTCGAGCGCGTTGGTCGTGGTGACGATGCCTTCTTTGAGGCGGTAATCGAAGGTCATCTGGCCGTTCTCCATCAAGTCGCGAAAGTGCACGTTTCGCACATGACCGGGGCGCTCGGTGTCGAGCTCGCAGAGGGAGAGATCGTGGGTGGTGACGGCGCCGATGGCTCCGGAGTCGAGGAGGACTCGCAGGAGGTGCTTGGAGGCGATTTGCCGCTCGCGGGTGTTCGTGCCCATGAAGAGCTCGTCGAGGAGAAACAGGCACTGCGAGCGGTTCGCCTCAGCGGTATCGAGCAGCTGCTTGATGCGAGTCACTTCGGCGTAGAAATACGAGACTCCGCGTTCGAGTGAGTCTTTGACCCGCATGCTCGTCATCACTTGCATGCGAGAGACACGCATCGATAAGGCGCAGACAGGCAGCCCCGCCAGCGCCATCACGGTGTTGAGGCCCATCGCGCGCATCAGCGTGGTCTTGCCCGACATGTTCGAGCCGGTGATCACCATCGCGTCGCCAGCCGCCGCGAGCTCGACATCGTTGCGAATGGCGCTTTCGATGAGGGGGTGCGCAAGCTGCTTGGCGATCAAATGCCCAGGCCCATCGTCGATCTCAGGGAAGGGCGCGTCTGGGTTTTCAAACGAGTACCCGGCGAATGAAGAGAGCGCCTCGAGCTGCGCAAGGGCATCGAACCACGAGCGAACGCCGCGGCCATCGGCGACCCGCCAGGCTTCGATGCGAAAGAGCACGTGCAGGTCCCACAGGGTCAGGGCGTTGATGATCGGGTGCAATTGGCCCGACGCTTTGAGCTCGGCGAAGCCCATCAACCGCGCGAACCGCCGCAAACGCTCTGAGACCGATGCCGTGTCTTTGCCCTGAATGCCCGACTGCAGCGCGACCAGCCGTTGATGGGTGAATTTCTGCTCGTCGATGGCGCGAAAGGTCTCTTCGAAGCGCACCAGGCCACGTTCACCGAGGGCGAGTGACTCCCAGAGGTGGTTCAGGGGGCCCTTGGTCGCAAAGACGATCAACACCTGCAGAAAAAAGCCGATGTAAAACGGCCACGCGGGCACGACGTCGTAGGCGGTGAGCACTCCGAGCGTCAGGGTCACCGGCGGCAACACATGAGCGACCGCGAAGGCCCACCGAATCGAGCTCAACCCCGGAGTGCCCTCGGCCCACGCGATGAACTTCGATGGGTCGGCCTTGTCGTTGCCGGCCATTCGGGCCTCGGTCACGAGCGATTGGCGAAAATCGAGCTGCGAGGCGAGCTCTTTGACCGCGCCTTGCCGGTTGCGAACGGTGTCAGCGCTGTTGGCGGCGCTGGCGAGCCACGCGACCAGCTGGGTCTGCCCCGCCTTGGTGCCGGTCTCGTCGATTCGCTGACACAGTGAGCCTTGCCCCACCACGTCGAGGTCGGCCGCGTACAAATGCCCCTCGGGAATCAGGCCGGCGCTGACTTCGGTGAATTGCCGCCACGCTCCAGACAGGCGTTGCAGGCCTCGGGTATTCAACCCCTTGAGCACCGCGGCACGCGCCTCTTCTCGAATGACGCGGGCATGAATCACGGCCAACGCGACGAAGGCGATGACGCTGCCAAACGAGATGAAGAGCGCCCAGCGAGGGAGCTTCTGAAAGGCAACCAGCAGCAACACGATCGCGGCGGCCAGAAAGGTGACGGTGCGCAGGTTGGCGAGCAGCCCAGAGCGGCGATCGAGCGCGGTGAGGAGTGCCCCGTACTTCTGCTCTCGACTCGAATACGCCTGGTGCGCCGACTCGCTCATTGAGGCGCCTTCATACAGTGTTTCCAAGCGGTTGACCCTCGATCGTCGAGTGTGAGAAGTGTGTGGCCCGATGCAGTGGTCCGTCTCCCCGGTGTTCATGGCCGTGAGCCTCATGCTCGCCGCGACGGTCTCGGGTTGCCGATGCGGGCAAACCGGGTCGACCACCACGTACGGTGAAATTCGAATCATTTCGCAGCAAAACGGAGTCGATGTCGGCGGTGAAGACGGTACGTACGACTTCGGCCCGGTGCCAATGGGCACGAAGGCGACGATCAAAGTCACGGTGCAGAACGTCGGGCGCGGCACGCTGAGCCTCGATTCGCTCGCGAAGGTGAGTGGAGACGCAGTCGTTCTGGGCACCGACCTGATTGAAGCGAACCCGTCATTCACACTGCACTTCACGCCGGTCTCGATCGGCAGCGGCGAGACGCAGACGTTCGAGCTCGACTTCACGCCAGCCGAAGTTGCAATGATGATGCAGGTCGATCACCAGGCGGTGATCACGCTGAAGGGGTCGAACACCGACCCGCAGCTCAAGTCGAGCGCGCAGCTCACGCTCACGGGCAAAGGCATCTCGGGGCAATGCGACGTCGACCGGGTCGTCGACTTCGGCGGCGTGCCGCGAGGCGTGTTGGCCACCAGGCCGCTGGTGATTCGAAATACGCAAGCCGTCGATGTGACCGCGTTCGTGTGCGGGAAGACGAGCGACCCACGAGACTGCGTGACTCCGGAGTCGCCGACGGGAGACCAGGCCTTCAAGCTCAGCGCCGACTCACCACGAGACACGTTCATCATCGGGGCGGGGAAAAGCCGTGTCGTCTCGCTGAACTTCACGCCGACCGAGCTCAAGGCGTATTCGGCGGTGATGACGGTGCGCGTGGCCGCCGGTTGCCCCGACCTCAAAGTGCGGCTGCGCGGCAATGGCGTGGGGCAGGTGCTCGATTGGGTGTGCGCTCCGTCGCTGACGGGCAATGCGCAGACCTGTGACTTCGGCTACGTGCCGCCGGCGCAGACTTCGAGCGCGAAGCTCACGTTCTCGAACCAGGCGTTGCGTGAGGTGCACCTCACCGGGCTCACGGTCGTCGACTCCGTGGGCCCCAGCGCGGTGTACTCGGTGAACGAGACGGCGCTGACGGTACCGGCAGGCACGCGAGACACGGTGTCAGGTGTGATCGTGCCGGGCACTGCGAGCGCGACGATTGTGTTCAAGCCGACCGCGCTCGGCGCACGACCTGCGTTCTTCAAGGCGACGAGCGATGTGAGCGGGCAGGGCGCGCTCACCGTGACGCTGCGTGGCTTTGGCGGCGGCCCGAACATCGTGGTGCGGCCAAACCCGCTCGTGTTCGGGCAGGTTGGGTACTTCGCGAACGCGGTGCCCGCTTCGAACGCGACGAGGCGGTTGACGGTGGTGAATGCCGGCACGCGGCCTCCGGTGCCTGACCCGAAGGCGAACTTGCGGCTGGGGGTCGGTGGAGTGCCGTCGACCACGGGCCCGAAGTACTGGAAGGTGACCGCTGCCAACGCGAAGACCTCGGTCAGTGAGCTGTGTGTTGGTGCCCAGTTCGACTCGAGCGGCGTCTGTCTCGATGATCTCACCGGGTACGACCCGTCGATCGGCCTCGACGCCTCGGGC
>JANLPS010000263.1:0-3752 GCA_031367385.1 Archangium sp.
GCGGCGGCTGGCCTTTGAGCTTCGTCCGAGCATCCTCGTCGAGATTGGTTTGTCGGCCGCGTTGCAGCGGCTCGTCGGTGACGTCGCTGAACGGTCGGGGCTCACGGTGGACGCCATAGTCGACGGCCTGCCGGAACACGACGTGCCATCTGGCGTGGCCACGGTTGTGTACCGAGTGGTGCAGGAAGCACTTACCAACGTGGTCCGCCACGCCAGCGCGTCGACTGCGAGCGTGGCCGTTGTGGTCGCGTCGGGTCGATTGCGGGCGGTGGTGGAGGACGACGGAACGGGCTTCGATCCGGACCGGCCAGCCGACGGGCATCTCGGCCTCCAAGGCATGAAGGAACGCGCCGAACTCATCGGGGGAACACTCCGCGTCCTCTCCGAACCGGGCACGCGGACCACGGTGGTCTTGGATGTGCCCCTTGGCTGACAACGCGCTGGTGAGGGTCGCACTGTGCGACGACCACGGCGTTGTTCGCAGCGGGCTGCGTCGCATCCTCGCCGCCGAAGAGGACCTCCAGGTCGTCGGTGAGGCTGGCACAATTCGCGATGCGGTGGCGCTGGCCGCATCCGAGCGGCCCGATGTGTTCGTGATGGATCTCAACCTGCCGGATGGGAGCGGCATCACCGCGACGGCCTCAGTGCGCGAAGCAAGCCCCGCCACGCGCGTGCTGGTTCTGACCGTCCATGACGACGTGGCCTACCTGCGGCGGGCGTTCGAGGCGGGCGCCGACGGCTATGTGTTGAAGGAAGCGGCTGATATCGAACTCGTGCACGCAGTGCGCCAGGTGGCGTCGGGTCACCAGTACGTGCATCCGACACTCGGCGCCGCCCTCCTCGCCCCTGACGTACCCACTTCCCGCCTCGGCGGCCCCGGCGGGGATCTGTCGGAACGAGAAACCGAAGTGCTGCGCTGCATCGCCTTAGGTTCAACCAACGGGGAGATTGCCGAACGCCTCTACGTGTCGGTTCGTACCGTCGAAACCCACCGTGCGCACGTCCAGCAGAAGCTCAACATGCGGACGCGGGCCCAACTGGTCCGCTTCGCGCGCGAGGCGGGCCTTCTCGATCCCGAGGAGCAAGCTCCGTGAGGGGCCGCACCTTTACTCCGTAGTCTCACCGGATGGCGGCGACGTCCGGCAGTACGAAGATCGGGGGATGAACCCGTCCCGCAGGTGCGGGGAGTGCCCCTGCGTGCTGATCGCCATCACACACCCAGTTATGCGGCGTCTCATCCTTGAGCTGCTCAATCGCGAGCAGGGCAGTTGGGCCGCGAGTCTCCTCGATGACGATCTCGCCCCAGCGCTTCTCGCCCTCCGCCCAGACCTGGTCATCCTCGACAGCGCCGATCTCCGCCACTTCGGCAGTGGCGGTCTGATCGGCTTTTCAAGGAAGCAGATCGTGGTCGTAGGGCCAGAGCCTGACGTCGCCTATCTGAATGCTGCGCTGGGCCGAGGCGCGGGCGCCTGGGTCGCTCGCGATGAGCTCGCGGACCAGCTCGGCCCCGCAATGCGCCGCGCGCTTGCCCAACGGAGCGAGCCCATTCCAGGCGAGCGCACCTGACGTGGTGTAGGGCCCTCGGCTCCGTACCCAACCGCAATCCGATTCGGTAGTCGCCGCGGATATCGAACACCACAGACGATCCCCAAACTGACAAAGAGGATCGGCTCGACATGGCGTCGAGCGTCAGGCGCAGAGATGAAAGGGAAACGATCATGACTAAGAGTTCGACAGGGTTTGATTATGTGAGCGGAGCACGTCATTCGCTGAACGTCAACATCACGCCGATGGAGCGAGCTGGGCGGATCTTCATGGGTGCAGCTGCGGCAATTGTCGCTGTCATCCTCCTCACCAGCGCAGGATCCGCGGTAGTGGTGGTGCTTGAGCTGTTACTCGCAGCGGCGGGGCTCGACCTGGTGATCACCGGCGTCCTCGGACACTGCCCGCTCTATAAGAAGCTGGGCTACGTGCCCCCGTCGCTGCGAGGTCGCAAATGATGGGCCGTCAAAGTGTCGACCCTGGAACGGGGCATGACGCGCAGAAACAGGGTCGTCATGGTTGGATGATGATCGTTTGCTGCATCCCGATGCTCGTCATCGCAGTTGTGCTGGTCGCCGCTGGGGTCGTACGAGCCAGTTTCTTGATATATGCCGTCGGGTGCACGGCCATGATGGCCCTCATGATGCGTGGCATGAACCACGGCGGCATGAACCACGGCAGCGACCAGGGCGGACACAACCAGTCAAGTCACGCCGATCATGTCGATCACGTCGACCAGGATCGGTAGGCGTCACTGCGGAGGGGCGCAGTCGGCGGACGTCCAACTCTTTTCGGATAATCGGCGCCGGATCAACTGACAAGGGCGCTGCGCGTCTTCGTCCCGTCTTGCTGGCGGCATTCGACCAGAAAGATGGATGTGGTTGTGTCCCGCCTACGGTGGCCTCCTGAGAACATGTTTGCCGGTTTCCGCGCGACACGGTCAGTGGTGCGGGGTGCCGATGCAGAACTCGTTGCCTTCGGGGTCGGCCAGGGTCGTCCAGTGCATGCCGTACTCGTCCTTGTCGTGAACGTGTGTTGCGCCGAGCGCGATCACCCGAGCGACTTCACTGGAGACGTCGTCGGCATCGAGGTCGAGGTGCACCCGGTTCTTCACGGTCTTGCCCTCGGGCACCTGGATGAACATGTACCCGATACGCGACGAATCGGCGAGGCCGATCGAGGCGAAGAACGGCGACGGTGGCATCGGCTCGGTGTCGATCGGCCGGCCGAGAACGGCTGACCAGAACCGGCTGATGATGGTGGCGTCTGTGCAATCGAAGGTGACGGCTTTGTGGACGAGGGTCATGGGAGCTCCTGGGGTGGTGTGGTCGGTGGACGGTCGGGCCGATGACGAATGCGGTGTGGTGTATCGACGTACACACCAAATCTGTCTACACTTACAGTATGATTGTAGCTACATATCCACTTGGATCAACCGTCGGTGTTCGTGAACTCAAGAATCAGCTCAGCAGCTTTCTCGATCGTGTCAAGGCCGGCGAGGAGTTCACCGTGACCGAGCACGGTCGACCCGTGGCTCGACTGAGCGCACTCGCTGGTGACGTCGACCGTATGGCGGCGCTCGTGGCGGCTGGCATCGTCCAACCTGTGACCAAGCCACATCGCCGACTGCCCGCAAAGCAGGTGAAGATCGCCGACGGTTCCTCGTCGCTCACTGACATCGTGGCCGAGCAACGAGGGTGATCACCTACGTCGATACCTCGGTCGTGCTGAAACTCTTGGTCGACGACGAACTAGGTGGCGACGCGGCCGCACGGCTTTGGTTGGACTCCGACTACATCGTCTGCGCCGAGATCGGTTACACCGAAGCACGGGCCGCGCTGGCCGCGGCACATCGCGATGCCCGCCTGAGTACTCGCTCGCACACGTCGGCCAAGGCCGAACTCGAGGGACTCTGGGCCCAGGTAGATGTGGTTGTTGTCAACACCGCCCTGGTGCGGTCGGCCGGTGATCTTGCCGAGCGCGAAAAGCTCCGTGGCTACGACGCAATTCACCTCGCCGCCAGCCTTGCATCGGGGGCAACCGTATTCGCATCGGCCGACGATCGACTGCTTCATGCAGCGCGCCGACAGCGGATTGCAACTTCGAACCCCGATGGGCCGCTGGAATGAGGCCGACGCGAATCGGGCCGAAACCTCTACGCCGCCACGCGCACGTTCCGTGAGCGGGTCTTCCATGACACCCGGCGAGGG
>JANLPS010000296.1:0-12106 GCA_031367385.1 Archangium sp.
TGTGCGCGCTTCCCGCATCGCTGTGCGCGCTCCCCGCATCGCTGTGCGCGCTTCCCGCATCGCTGTGCGCGCTCCCAACAGGCCTGTACGCGCTTCCCGCACGGCTGTGCGCGCTCCAACAGGCCTGTACGCGCTTCCCGCCTCGTTGTGCGCGCGCCGGCATCGCTGCACTGGGAAGATCGCTCGCAACAGGTCCTCACGACGGTGGTCATCAAAGACCTCTGACCGCGATCTGGGTGCCCGTCAGCGGGGTACTGCAACTAAGTCATTTTGGTCGAACCAGCTTCGGTGAGGGGCTGCGCAAGCTCGGCGGCGTCGAGCTTGGCGTAGCCACTCTGGCCCGCGCCTCGGTAGACGAGAGGCTTGAGGCCCTTTTCTTCAGCGACCTTGGCCGGCACCACCACGTAGCCGAGGGTCGCCCACTGCATCACCTCGGGCCGCGTCGTGCCCTCTTCGAGCGAAGCCGGCTTGTTTTTGACGACCTTGGCCACCGAGCCACCGTGCGCGCCGTACTCAGCCAACATCGGCCCGTACGCATCGACCACTTGGTTGAGGTGCGGCAGCGCTTGGTCGCCTTCGATGTTGACGAACTTCTCGCCCATCAAGCGGCTGGTGAGGTTCGCCATTTGGGCGTTCGAGGCGTAGTCACCGTCGCCCTTGAGCGTCGGTTTCTTGCCGATGTTTTTTTCTTTGAGCAGGTGGTTGAGCGCGCCCCACAAGCGGTCAGCCGCCGGCTCCGAGCCGTAAATGCTCTTGAGCGGAAACGACTTGGGGTTCCACTTCACTTCGATGCCACTGGCCAGCGTGACCTTGCCGTCAACTGCCAGGCCGGTGACCAAGCGGGTCATCTCGGCGGCATGGTGAACCGAGTACACGGTGTGGTTCGTGCGGGCGTAACAGCGGCCGAACTCGGCCTGACGGGCTCGCCCTGCCAGGGCGAAGAGGTCAGCCGCCATCTCGGCAGACGGAGAGCCATCGACCAAGGTCTTGGCCTTGGCCAATCGCTCGATGTGCTCGAAGGTGGTGGCCTGGCCTTCGAAGTCGACCTGGTGCAGCGCTGCGAGCCGGTTTGGGCTGCGCGTAATCGTCGACTCGGCCCGCTTTGAAACCTCGACGCCCTCCGCGCGGAGCAGATCGGCCATGGCGGTGGCGCTCGGCCTCCGCGTTGCGTCGGTCAACAATGAGAATTTCTGGCTGCTGAGAAATGCGAGTTTCATGCGTGGACCCCTGCAAGCCTTATCGGCAGGGGTTGCTCAAGAGTTCGCTCGACATCGAGATTAACGAATTTTCAGGTACTGAGAGCGCCTGCTTCGAAGTCTTTTCAGCACCTTGGCCTCGAGCGATGCTGCGCGACGTGCACGTAAGTCGCTGTTTCTGATGCGCGTTTCGTTCGGAGGGAAGGAACACCAGCGCGCGCGGCAAGAACAGAATGGAGCTACCGATGTTGTCGCAAGGCCGCGCGGAAACCCGGCCACCCCCGGCAGAGAACGCGTCGCCCCCAGACGCCTACAGCATCGAACCCGGCAATAGGTACTTCGACGCGATCAGCGCGGTCGCCAACTTCGAATTACGGCCCGGGCCGTCGGTCTCATTCATGGCCGAGGTCGACCTGACCCAGGTACACGCTGTTCGCCAGCGCGCGGCAGCCGGCGCGAAGCCCTCGTTCACCGCCTTCGTCGCCAAGGCCATCGCCGTCGCCTTGAAAGAATTTCCGTACGCCAACCGCCGGGTGTGCCGCCCGCCCTCGCTGCTGTGGTTGGTGACGCGGTTGCAACGCTTCACCCGGTGCGACATCGCAATCGCCTCGGAGCGTGATGTGCCCGGCGCCGAGTCGGTGGCCTTCTTCGACGTGTTTCGCGACGTCGACCGGCTTACGCTCGAGGGCTTGACCCACGGCCTGCGCGAGCTCTCGACCAGCGACGCATCAACCAACGCGCAGTGGCGTGCATTCAGCACGCTCGTGACCCGGTTGCCGGCATGGCTGTCGACCCTGCTGATCCGCCTGCCCTACTTCTTCCCCCACCTGTGGGTGCGCTACCGCGGGGCGGCAGTGCTGATCAGCTCACCCGCGAAGTACGGCGTCGATGCCGTGATGGCAACGCAGTCGTTCCCCTTGTCGGCGGCGTTTGGGCTCGCCAAGCTGCGGCCAGTGGTTCGCGATGGGCGTCTCGAGCCGTGCCTCACCTTCGCCCTGACGGTCAACTTCGACCGGCGCATCATGGCCGGCGCCCAGGCCGCGCGCTTCTTTCGGCGCGTCGTCGAGGTGCTCGAGTCGGCTGAAACCTCGCTCTCGCACTCGCCATGACCATGCGCTCCATCGAGACTTCAATCGAGATCGCCGCACCCCTCGAGCGAGTGTGGGCGATCTTGAGCGATCTGTCGGCCTATCACGAGTGGAACCCTTTGATTCGCGAAGCGAGCGGCGACTTGCAACCGGGCGGCCTGGCGCAGCTGTTCATCGCCACGCCTGGCCTGGCCAAAAGGCGCGTGGCAGTCAGAGTGCTCGCGCTCGACCCTTTGAAAGAAATTCGCTGGCTCGGTCGGCTCCTGCTGCCGGGCGTGCTCGATGGCGACCACCGCTTCGTGTTGAGCCCACTGTCAGCCGGGCGGGTGCGGGTGGTTCAGCAAGAGGCGTTTCGCGGGCTCTGCGTGCCCTTCGTCGAACGGTGGCTGTTGCCCAAAATGACGCTCGGCTTTCAGGCCATGAACGAGGCGCTTCGGCAGCGAGCGGAGGCGCCCGTGCCCGGTTGAAGCGGCCGACGAACAACGCAGGGCGCCCGCCACCGGCGCTGTTCTCGGGCCTTCTTCTGCTGAGTCTGGGGCTCATGAGCGCGTGCTCAGGCGAGCGAGTCGTCGCCATTCAAGGCGGAGCCGACGCGGGGCCCGACGAGGTGACCCTCGAGCGGCAGTGGGGCGTGTACGCGCTCTCGTTTGCGATTGATCGCTGCCCCGATGCCGGCCTGCTGGTTGTTGATACCCTCGCAGACGAGCTCGAGGGCGGCGCAGGGCTCAACGCGCGCGCCGGTGCGGGGCTGCGGCTTTCGCTGCGCGAGGCACTCTGGCTCGCCGCCAATACGCCAGGGCAACACCTGATCACCTTCGACCCGATGGTGTTCGCGCCGAGCTCGGGCGCGACCATCTCGATGACTGACGACGCGGAGCCGTTTCCGCCTCCTCTGGTCGACACGTGCATCGATGCTCGTGGCCTCAGCGTCATCGTCGACTTTCAGGGCTGCGCGCGAAACTGCGCCTGGTCACTCGACCGCCGGTCACAGATGATCGGCCTGGTGCTCAAGGGCGACATGGCCATGATGCGCGCGTCAGACGCAGTGGTGGCGGGCAACCGTTTCATGGTGAGGGGCGTCGCCGTTCAAGCCGCGAACGGAGCGGTCATCGGCCCGTCGAACGTG
Source organism: Archangium sp. (assembly GCA_031367385.1). Taxonomy (GTDB): domain Bacteria; phylum Myxococcota; class Myxococcia; order Myxococcales; family Myxococcaceae; genus JAEUJT01. The sequence continues at coordinate 3,411 of JANLPS010000296.1, forward strand.
TTCGGGCACGGCGGCACCGCGGTGCGCATCGACGCCAGCGCCTCCGGGGCAACCACCATACCCAGCGTCGAAGAAAATTCATTCGGCGTCGAGCCAGCCACGGGCGCAGACCTGGGCCTGGGCGTAGCGGTGTCAGCGGTGGGCCGGCTTCGAATCATCAACAACGTCAGCAACGCGGCGATGGAGCTGGGCGGCAACGAAGGGGGAGGACTTTCGGCCAACCAGCTCGTTCACAGCGGTGCCAAACCGCCGCGAGTCACCCTGAGTGGAGACGGTTGGCTCATCAGCCAGAACCTGCTCGGGGGCGGGGTGGAGAACAGCCCCCCAGCGGGGCAAGGCAATACGGTGATTCAAAACATCATCGACGAGAGCCTGGTCAGCGTCGGCGCAGTCGCTCCACCGACCGATGGGGGCGTGGGCTCGGTCAGCGGTACCTGCCCACCGGTGGTGGGCATGGTCGAGCTCTACTCACATCTTGGAGCGCGGTGGTCTCCGGTCGCTTTCACGACGTGCGAACCAGGCGCAGAGTGGAGCCTGACCTCGGCGTCGCTCGTGCCCGGAGTCGAGGTGAGCACGCTCTTTACCGTGACGACCAAGCCCAACACCGGGCCGTTCAGCGCGCCGTTGACGATTCACGCCCCGTAGCGCCTACGTCATCTGCTCAGGCCGCACCCACGCCTCGAACTGCGCCTCCGTCACGAAGCCCAGGCTCAGCGCCGCGGCCTTGAGCGTGGTGCCTTCAGCGTGCGCCTTCTTCGCGATCTTCGCGGCCTTGTCGTACCCGATGTGCGGGTTGAGCGCGGTCACGAGCATCAGCGAGCGCTCGAGGTTCTGGGCGATGCGGGCCCGGTTCGGCTGCAGCCCGGCCACGCAGTGTTCCGAGAAGCTCTTCATGCCATCGGCCAGCAAGCGGCACGACTGCAGCGCATTGTGCGCGAGCAACGGCTTGTAGACATTCAGCTGAAAGTTCCCCGAAGCTCCGCCGAGCGAGATCGCCACGTCGTTGCCCATCACCTGGGCGCACACCATCGTCAGCATCTCGCACTGCGTCGGGTTCACCTTGCCCGGCATGATCGACGAGCCGGGCTCATTCTCGGGGAGCACCAGCTCTCCGATGCCCGCGCGGGGCCCCGACGCCAGCCAGCGAAAGTCATTCGCGATTTTGAACAGCGCCACCGCGAGCCCCTTGAGCGCGGCGTGGGTCGCGACCAGCGCATCATTCGCCGAGAGCGCCTCGAACCGATTCGGAGCCTCGGTGAGCGACAGCCCCGTCGCCACCGCCAACAACGAGACCGTCTTGGTCGCGAACCCCGGTGGCGCATTCAACCCCGTACCCACCGCCGTGCCACCCAGCGCCAGCTCATGCAGGTGCGGCAACGTATGACGCAGGTGCGCCTGCGTGTGATCGAGCTGCGCGACGTGCCCGCCGAGCTCTTGCTTGAGCGTCAGCGGCGTCGCGTCTTGCAAGTGCGTGCGGCCGATCTTCACCACGTCGCCGAATGACTCGGCTTTGCCGCTCAGCGTGTGCCGCAACGATTGCAGCGCAGGCAGCACGTCATTCACCACCGCGTTGGCCAGCGCGACGCTGATCGCCGTGGGGAAGACGTCGTTGCTCGACTGCGAGCGGTTCACGTCGTCGTTGGGGTGCACCAGGCGCGCTTGCCCGCGGGGGCCGCCCATCAATTCAGAGGCGCGGTTGGCGAGCACCTCGTTCACGTTCATGTTGGTCTGGGTGCCGCTGCCGGTCTGCCACACACTCAAGGGGAACTCGGCGTCGTGCTGCCCGGCGAGCACCTCGTCGCTGGCTCGAACGATGGCGTCGGCTGTGTCAGCGGCGAGCTTGGCGACCTCGACGTTGGCCTGCGCCGCGGCGCGCTTGACCTGTACCAGCGCGGTGAGCAACGCCTTGGGCATGGTCTCGGTCGAGACCTTGAAGAACTGCAGCGAGCGTTGGGTCTGCGCGCCCCACAACCGGTCAGCCGGCACCTCAATCGGCCCGAAGGTGTCTTTCTCGACGCGAGTGCTCATGGCTCCTCTATTCCACAACCACTCCTTCTGCGTTAGAGCCGCCGTTCATGATTCGGGTCGCCGTCATCGGAGCGGGCCATTGGGGCCCCAACCTCGTTCGAAACTTTCATTCTGGGCAAGGCAGCGTGGTGACGCACGTGGTCGACACGCGGGCGCAGCGCCTCGAGCAACTCGCGCCCCGCTACCCCGGCGTGCACTTCGGGGCCGACGCCTCGGTGCCGCTTCGTGACCCGGCGGTCGACGCGGTGGTGGTGTCGACTCCCACCGCGACGCACTACGAAGTGGTTCGCCAGGCCCTCGAGGCCGGCAAGCACGTGTTGGTCGAGAAACCCATCACCACCACCGTGCGTGAAGCCGAGTCGCTCAACGCATTGGCGACCAAGCTGCACAAAGTGCTGATGGTCGGGCACGTTTTTTTGTTCAACCCCGCCGTACAGCGGGTCAAGCAGCTGCTTCAGAAGAACGAGCTGGGCGGCATTCACTACATCTCGATGGTGCGCACGAACTTAGGGCCCATTCGAGCCGACGTGAACGCCGCGTGGGACCTGGCGTCGCACGACATCTCGATCGCCGATTACTGGTTGGGCCACGGCGCGGTCGCGGTGTCGGCCGTCGGTGGCAGCTACGTGAACCCGGGCATTCAAGACGCCGTGTTCGCGACGCTGACGTACCCGAACAAGGTGTTGGTCAACGTGCACTGCAGCTGGCTCAACCCGCGCAAGGCCCGCGACATCACCGTGGTCGGAGATCGCCGCATGCTCACCTTCGACGACATGAACTTGAACGAGCCGGTGCGGGTGTACGACAAGGGCATGGTCGACCCGGCTCCGGCGGCGGTGGTCGATACCTTCGCCAGCTTTCGCGCGTCGGTGCGCGAGGGTGACATCACCATTCCCAAAGTGGCGATGGGCGAGCCGCTCAAGACTGAGTGCGAGCACTTCTTGGAGTGCATCGCGAAGGGCTCCGAGCCCCTGACCAACGCGACGCGCGCGGCTTCGGTGGTGCGAGCGCTCGAGGGCATCGCCCGGTCGCTTACGCTGCGCGGTGCCGAGGTGACGCTGTGATACCGCTGGTCGACTTAAAGGCGAATTACCTGAGCATCGAGGCCGAGGTGCTCGAGGGCATGCAGCGCGTGCTCTCGACCACCGCCTTCATTCTCGGGCCCGACGTCGCTGAATTCGAAAAAGAATACGCGGCCTTCGTTGGCGCCAAGCACTGCATCGGCGTCGCCAATGGCACCGACGCGCTCGAGCTGCTCGTTCGCGCAGCGGGGTTGAGCGGTCAAGACGAAGTGCTCGTGCCCGCCAACTCGTTCATCGCGAGCGCGCTCGGCGTTCAGCGAGCCGGAGCCACCGTGCGCTTCGTCGACTGCGACGATGACGGGCTGATTGACGTCGAGTCGTGCGCGGCGCGAGCGACGGCGAAGACCCGGGCGGTGTTGCCGGTGCACTTGTATGGGCAGTGCGCCCCCATGGAGCGGGTCGAAGCCTTCGCGTCGTCAGTGGGGCATGTGCTGATCATCGAAGATGCGGCGCAGGCACAGGGCGCTCGTCGCAACGGGCGCTCGGCTGGCACCTGGGGCTTCGGCGCGGGCACCAGCTTCTACCCGGGCAAGAACCTGGGCGCCTATGGAGACGCGGGCGGCATCACCACCAATGACGACGCCGCCGCGAAGAAGCTTCGAGCGCTGCGAAATTACGGCAGTGAGGTGAAGTACTTTCACCCCGAGGCCGGGTTCAACAGCCGCCTCGACACGATTCAAGCAGTGGTCTTGCGCGCGAAGCTCAAGCGCCTGAGCGAGTGGAACGCAGCTCGCCGTGCCGCAGCCGAGCGGTACGTGAGCCTGCTGGGCGGCTTCAAAGACCTTCGCTTGCCCCGCGTGGTGCCCGGCAACGAGCACATCTGGCACCTCTACCCGGTGCGCGTGCCCGCGACGCTTCGCGACGCGGTCGTCAAGTCGATGCAAGCCGCCGGAGTGGGTGTGGGCATTCACTACCCCGTGCCGATTCATTTGCAGGGCGCGTACGCGTCGCTGGGGCACGCGGCCGGTGATTTTCCTCGGGCTGAGGCGCAGGCGGCCGAGATGATCAGCTTGCCGATGTACCCAGAGCTCACGGTTGATCAGCAAGCGCACGTGGCCGACGCGCTCAAGAAGGCCATGGCGTGATTCGAAACTTACGAGAGTTGTACCAGTACCGCGCGCTCCTCTGGGCGCTCACCGTTCGCGAGCTCAAGGCCCGCTACCGCGCCAGCGTGCTCGGCTTTCTGTGGACGTTCTTGAACCCGACGCTGAGCATGGCGGTCTACGTGCTCGTCTTCGGCTGGCTGATGGAGTCAGACACGCCGAGATTTCCCTACTACGTGTTCTCGGGCCTCCTGCCGTGGATCTACTTCTCGAGCTCGGTCGGCGCGGGCACCAGCGCGGTCAGCGAGCGCCGTGACCTGCTGACCAAAGTGCGTTTCCCCGCGCAGGTGTTGCCGGCGACGGTGGTGCTCACCAACGCGATCAACTTTCTGCTCTCGATACCGCTGCTGGTGTTGCTCGGGTTGGTTTACCGCCAGTTTCCAACCTGGCACTTCGTGTTCATCGTGCCGCTGCTGCTGGTGCAGACCTTGTTCACCCTGGCGATCACCTACGTGCTCTCGGCGATCAACGTGGCCTTTCGCGACCTGCAGCACATCATCGGCAACGTGCTGCAGCTGGCCTTCTTCGTTACGCCGATCATCTGGCGCCTCGAGCAGGTGAAGACGGTCGAGCAGCAGCACCTGGTGCTCTACGTGAACCCGATCGCCGCGCTGGTCGAGGCCTGGCACGACGTGCTGTTTCGCCAGAAGGTGCCCGAGACGATGCCGCTGCTGGTGGTGAGCGTGCTCTCGGTCGTCATGATGTGGCTCGCTTCAGGCGTGTTCGAGCAACGCCGTGAAGAGTTCGCGGAGCTCATCTAGAATGGCGGGCGACAAGCACGCAGTCGTGGTGACCAACGTCACCAAACACTTCAAGAAAGTGGCCAAGCGCCGCGAGTACACGACCTTCAAGAGCGAGCTGGTGCGCTTCATCAAGGGTGACCGCGGCGTCAACGAGCCGACGCAGTACATCGAGGCGCTCAAGGGCGTCGACCTGGTGGTGCCCAAGGGCTCGACGGTCGGCATCATCGGCCGCAACGGGTCGGGCAAGAGCACGCTGCTCAAGCTGATCACCGGCATCTACGCGCCGACCTCGGGCACGGTGCAGGTCAACGGGCGAATCTCAGCGCTGCTCGAGCTCGGCGCTGGCTTTCACCCCGACTTCAGCGGCCGAGAGAACATTTTGATCAACGGCATCATTCTCGGCATGAGCCGCGCCGAGGTGAAAGACCGCATGGAGGAGATCATCTCGTTCGCCGAGCTCGGTGAGTTCATCGATGAGCCGGTGCGCACCTATTCGAGCGGCATGTTCATGCGCCTGGCCTTCGCGGTCGCCACCCACGTCGACCCCGAGCTGCTGATCGTCGACGAGATTCTCTCGGTCGGTGACGAGCACTTCGCCAAGAAGAGCCAGGCGAAGATGACCGAGTTCAAGACCTCGGGCAAAACGATTCTGCTGGTTACCCACGGTCTCGATGCGGTCGAGAAGTGGTGCGACCTCGCGGTGTGGATTGATGGGGGCAAGACCCGGTTGATGGGGTCTCCGGCGCACGTGGTGGCGGAGTACCGGCGCGCGGTGAACGCGGCTGAAGCACAAGACGCGAAGACCGGGCACTCGGCGTTGTCGGCGCCTGGGTTGGCGTTGCCCGAGATGGTCACTCCACCTTCGGCGCAAGAATCATTGCGCGCGGTGAGCGTGTCGGTGGTCGACGGCTCGGGGCAGCGGCCGCAGGCCTTCTTGGCCGACGCGAAGCTCGACGTGCTGGTCGACTTCGAGGCGACCGTGGCTCAGGCCGGCGAGTGCAGCGTCGATGTGCAGACCGCCGACGGTCGTCTGCTGTTCAGCTCGATCTTCTTGACCGGGTCGCTGCCGGTGGGCACCGGGCGGGCGCGAATGACGATCGCGCGGCTGGGCCTCGGTGAAGGCTCGTGGACCATCGCAGCCTCGGTGCACGCGCCGGGAGCGACTCCGATGACCGCGGCGACGACGTCGTTCTTGGTGGCGCCGCACCCGGGTACCGGGTTGGTGCGCTTGCAGCACACCTGGTCGGTCGAAGGCCGCCCCCCCGAAGTCGATGCCCCCGTGCCCGGTCAACCGGTGGCGCGCGCGTAATGGCCACGGTCGGTGACCTGCGCACCCTGGTCGCGCGCCGCGTGGGCTTGAAGCGCCGGGTGGCCATGCTGGGCAGTGACGCGGCGTTGGTGAATTCACTGCAGCAAAACGGCTGCGAGCTGTTGGTCGACCCGGGCTCCCTCGAAGAAATCGCAGGGTTCTCGCCAGAGGTCGTGGTCGCCTTCGACGGGTTCGTGCTCGACGATGGGCGCGCGGCGTTTGCGATGCTGGCGAAGGCAGTGCCGGCGGCCGAGGTGGTGTTCTCTTTCGCGCATGCGGGCTCGGCGACGGCCACGGTGACCGCGCTGACCGGCGCGAGCCCCGTCAAAGCCTTCGCCGAGCGCGACGTGAATGACTGGTTGGGCGCGGCTGGGTACGCAGTGACGTCTCGTGACGTGGTGGTGGTGCCGCATGTCGCCTCTGGGCTCTCGGCCGACACCGAGTCAGCGCTGCGGCAGCTCTTCGAGCAGCTGAACCCCGATGCGGCGGCCGACCGCCTGCTCGTCGTGGCCAAGCGCGGATCCGCGGTCACCCGGCCAGAGCGCACCAAAGGCCTGATCTCGGTCGTGATTTCAGCAGGGGCCGACGGGCCAGCGCTCGAAGGCACCCTGGCGTCGCTGGTCGGTCAACAGCAGCGCCCGATGGAGCTGGTGCTCAGCTCGGCGTTGTCGCTCGAGAAGACCGACGCGCTGCTCTCGAAGGCGCGGGCCCGTGCGGGCATCACCCCGGTGGCGGTGAGTTGCACGTCGAATGACTGGGCCGCGCGAACGAACGCAGGGCTCGCGCAGGCGCAAGGGCAATACCTCGCGTGCGTCGAGGCCGGAGACCTGCTCACGCCGTTTCACCTGGCGGCGTTGGTGAAGCGCTTGGCCGATGGCACGCGGGCCTGGGCCTTGAGCGCGTCGGCGACGGGGCTGCCTTCAGCGTTCTCTTTGGCGACGTGGCTTCAGAGCGGTGCGGTGGCGCGGCAGAGCTACGTCATCGATCGTGATCGCACCGCGGCCTTTCCCCTCACGTTCGCCGAGGGTGTCGCCGGCGCCGAGGCGATGCGCTTCGCGCGACTGGCTGCGTTGTTCGAGCCCGAGTGGCTGTGCGGCGCTCCGAGCATCGAAGGTGTTCAGCCCGCGGTGGGTGGCCTCGAGACGCTCCTCGAGGCAATGCGTACCAGGCCGTTGCGAATGGTGACTGCCTTGAGCGAGGTGCTGAAGGTGCCCGCTGCGCCGCGGCTTCGAGACGTGCTGAGCGCTCGTGTCAAAGGTCTGACCCGTTCGCGCTGAGCGACCGCTGCAAAAGTGATGGGGCGCCTCGCCGCTTCAGGGCAGACTGCCCGCTGCGAATGCGAAAATTTGGGCTCGTGTGTGGCGCGGTGGTGATGACCGTCTTGGGTGGCTGCATCTGCTCAGGTGGGGTCGATGACGCAGACCCGTGCGCGCACAGCCTGTGCCTTGACGCAGGGGGCGGGCCCTCCGGTGATTCGGGAGTGCCCGATGCTGGTCAGCGCTCCAACGACGCGGGGGTCGCCACGGGAGACGCGGGCACCAGCCCCGCTGACGCCGGGCGCAACCCTGCTGACCCGGTGTATGACGGGCCCACTTCACTCTCGTGCAGCGACGTCGGCGAGGTCTGCGCGACGACGTGTGCCGATGGTGGGTGCCCCACCTGCAAGACGAGTGGTTCTTGCATAGCGCACTGTGATGACGGGCATTGCCCTCAGAGCTGCAGCGACGACGCCAGGTGCACGCTGTGGTGCGACCGGGGTGACTGCTCGCAGGCCTGCATTCACTCCAGCCTGCAGTGTGCTGCGTCGTGTACCCAGGGCCGGTGTCGTCAGGTCATGTATCAGCAGCCGGGTGACACGAGTTTGTGGTGTGACGATGGGTCGTGCGACCAGGCCTGCGCTGAGACCATTGGGAGTTGCTCGCTGTGGTGCAACCGCGGCTCATGCCGTCAACAGTGCACCTCGCCAGGCACGGGGTGCTCGCTGGAGTGCGAGAAGGGTTCGTGCGACCAACGCTCCTATTCCCAGAGAGCTCCACGCCCGACCGATGGCACGAACGCGTTCTGGTGCAGCGAGGGTACGTGCTCGCAGCGCTGCGGCGGCAACCAGACCTGTGTCATGCGCTGCATGGACGGCGGCTGCACGATGAGCTGTCTCGACTCGGCGACGTGTCTGTTCGACTGCAGCGGGCCTGGGGGCCATTGCAAGACCCACTGCGAGCCGGGCGCGCACTGCACCGAGCAGTGTCGGCCTGATGGCGGCTGCACTCGTTTCTGAGTGCGGCGCCTTAGTCGCAATGCCGATCAGTTAGGACGGCGCTTGTGCGGGCGTCGCGGGAGGATCATAGAGGGAGCTCTGGTTTGCGGGGAGCTTTCATATGCGGCTCGAGGATTCGTTCGCGGTAGTTCCTCTGGGGTTGCCGGGCGACTTCGA
>JANLPS010000378.1:0-14016 GCA_031367385.1 Archangium sp.
CATTCGCTCGCAGTCGCGCATGGGCCCCAACAACCAAGACGCCTTCGACGGCGTCACCAGCCGATGCTCAGACAGCACGAGCAATTTCTGGAGTACCACCACTCACAGCAACCTCACTCGATCGGCCGAGGTGATCTTGCGCCGGGCGTCGAGCACCAAGGTCGCGGGCCTTGGCTTGGCGGTCAGCTGCTCCAACTACGTCGCGGCGGTCACCGGCTCGAGGCCCTCCTGGCGCTTCTCCGACATCTGGATCAAGTGAGCACCCCGAAGTACTTCGCGACGCCGGCGAAGTTTCGCGCCTGGCTCGAGGCAAACCACCTGAAGAAATCAGAGCTGCTGGTGGGCTTCTACAAGACCAGCAGCGGCAAGCCGAGCCTCACCTGGCCGCAGTCGGTCGACCAGGCCCTCTGCTTCGGGTGGATCGATGGGGTGCGGCGATCGATCGACGGCGAGCGCTACTCGATTCGCTTCACCCCGCGAAAGCCCACCAGCATCTGGAGCAACATCAACATCGCCAAGGTCGCAGCCCTCACCAAAGCCGGGGTGATGCGCCCCGCCGGCCTCGAGGCCTTCGCGGCGAAAAGCAAAACGAAGCAAGGCGTGTACTCGTTCGAGCGTGCCGAACCCGCGAAGCTCGAGCTTGCGCAAGAGCAACAATTTCGGGCCGACCCGAAGGCCTGGGAGTACTTCGAGCACCAAGCGCCCTGGTACCGGCGGGCGGCGCTGCATTGGGTCACCTCGGCCAAGCGCGAAGAGACCCGGGTGAAGCGGTTGGCACAGCTGATCTCCGACTCCCAGCAAGGTCAGCGAATCGGCCCGTTGAGTGCTTACAAGCGCGGGTAAGCGCAGTCACTTCAGCAGCGCGGTGGCGGCCTCGACGGCTTCGTGAGTCCCCGTCAGTGTCAACCGATCGCCCGCGCGCAGCACTTCACCCGCCGTCGGCACCAGCATGCGCTCGCCCTCCCGGGTGATGGCCAAGACCGTCGCGCCGGTCACGCCGCGCACATCGAGCTGGGCCAGGCTCCTGCCGACTCCGGCGCTGGTGCCGTCGAGCGCGACAAGCACTGCGCTGCCCAGCCCCGGCAACAGGTACGGCTCGGGGCGTGGCTCGGGTGACGGCCCCAGCCGGCCCCTCGCGACCAACGCTTCAACCAACGCCTCAGACCCAGCGCGAACATGCCCCTCGAGGTTGGTCGTGCTGCGCCAGAACGCGACCGCGAACACGCCCAGCACCAACACCAGCACCAGCGGCCCGGGAAACTGCGGCAAGAACGGTTGGGTCAGCGCCATCACCGGCAGCGCTACCGTCAGTACGATCGCCACCTGCAGCGTCACCACGAAGGCCCGTCGCGGCGCTTCGGCCAGATCGAGCTTGCCGTCTTCGCGCTTGGGCAACGCCGCTTCAGCGAGCTCGGCGCCCAGCCGCTGGGCCATGCGCGCAACGCCGATGAGCAAGGGCAGCCCCAGCGCGACCGCCGCAGTGACCGGAGCCCACCACGGCACCTGCGCCTGCCGCCACGCCAGCGCGGCACCGATGATCACCGCGGTCAAGACGATGGCGTCGAGCAGCAGCAACCGAACCCTGCGGGCCACGCCGTTCGAGCGCTTGGGCCGCTCCCGAAGTTGCTCGAGCCAGCTCGCGTAGAGCGTAGTGAAGGTCTGCACCCGGCGAGGCAAACGGCGATCGACCCAGCTGGCGACCGGCCCCGAGGCCCGCACCAGCCAGGCCGTCGAGAGCGTCGTAATCGCCGAGACCGTCGCGGCCACCGGGTAGAGAAACCCGCGCGTCGCCGCCAACGAGAGCCCCAACCCCGCCAAGATGAACGAGAACTCGCCGATCTGCGACAGGCTCATGCCCGCCTGCACCGCGCGCCGGGTGTTGCCGTTGGTCAAGAACGTGCCCAGCGCGACGTTGACCGTCTTGCCGACGATCACCACCACCGTCAGCACCGCGATCGCCACCCAGTGCTGCACGACCAATGCAGGGTCGATCAACATGCCCACCGAGACGAAAAAGATCGCCGCGAACAAATCGCGAACGGGTTGCACCAGGTGCTCGACCGTCTTGCCCTCACCCGATTCGGAGATCAGCGACCCGGCGATGAACGCCCCCAACGCGACCGAGTAGCCGACCGCCTGCGCCAGCAATGCCAGTGAGAAACAGAACCCAATCGCAGCCACCAGCGTGGTCTCGGGCCGATTGAGCTTCACCACCGCCCGCGCCACCCGCGGCACGATCAGCAACCCAATGCCCAGCAGCGCGGCGAGAAACGCGGCCAGCTTGCCGAGCACCAGCAGCCCTTCGCTCACCGACAGCCCCGACCCGGTCGAGATCGCCGTCATCGCCGTCAACAACACGATCGCGATCAGATCTTCGACGACCAGCACGCCGATCACCCAGTCGCGCAGCTTGCCGACGATGCCCTGCTCATCGAACGTCTTGACGATGATGGTCGTGCTCGAGATCGAGACGATCGCGCCGCAGAAGATGCTCTCGGTCACCGACCACCCCAGCAGCTGCCCCACCCCGAACCCCAGGCTGAGCATGATGCTGCACTCGATGACCGCCGTCAGCCCGGCCGTCGGCCCCACCTTGCGCAGCTGCGCCAGGCTGAAGTCGAGGCCGATCGAAAACATCACCAGAATCACGCCCAGCTCGGAGAGGGCCTCGATCACCGACGGGTCGGCCACCAGCGGTATCGGCACGTGGGGCCCGATGATCAACCCCGCCACGATGTAGCCCAGCACCACCGGCTGCTTCAGGCGTTGAAAGACGACCGTCGTCACCGCGGCGACGCTGAGCACGACCGTCAAGGCTTTGAGAAATTCGTGAGCGGAGATCATCGGACCCAGCGCGACGGTCTTACGTCAGTCGGCCCGATGGTGAGATGACATACGACATTCGCGCAGCGCCTCTCTGACGCGTCTTTGCTTGCGTTTTGCACCGGCTCTTTCAGAGTCAGCTCCCTCACCCCCTTCGGAGCGTTCATGACTCGTGTCGGTGCAATTGGGCTGCTGCTCGGCGCTTCGATGTTGTCCGCATGCAATGGCGGGGGCACCTGCACGGGCGAGGTCTGCTACTCACCGCTCACCCTGACCTGCGCCGTCGGCACGTCGTGCGAGGCCGCCGCCCCCTCGGTCAACGGCGGCAAACCGACCGCATTCACGGTCTACCCGGCGCTCCCCGCGGGCATGAACATCGATCAGGCCACCGGCAAGATCTCAGGCACGCCCAGCGCCGCCATCTCGGCCACCCACTTCGCGATCAGAGCCACCACGGCCGCCGGTCTTCGCACGGGCACCTGGCTCTTGACCATCACCGACGTCGCGCCGGCCAGCCTCAGCTACAGCCCCAGCACCCTCACCTGCACCATCGGCACCAGCTGCTCACTCACCGCCGTCACCGTCACCGGTGGCCGGCCCACCTCGTTTACCGTCTCTCCCGCCCTGCCGTCGGGGCTCTCGGTCGACCAGGGCACCGGCGCCATCACCGGCGCGCCCACCAGCGCGGCGGCGTCGGGCACTTACACCGTCAGCGCCGTCAACGCCGGCGGCCATGCCGACGCCACCGTCACCATCGAGGTGAAGCAACCCCCGCTCGGCGAGCTCAACTACTCCACCGCGGCCATCGTCTGCGTGGTCGGCTCACCCTGCACCGTCGCTGCGCCCAAACCCCTCGGGGCCGGCTCGGTCAGCTTCGTCATCGCCCCCGCGCTGCCCGCAGGCCTCGCAATCGACGCCGCGACCGGAGCGATCGGCGGCACGCCCACCGACCCCACGCCCGCCGCCAACTACCTGGTCACCGCCACCCGCGCTGGCGGCTCGGCCAGTCAAACCCTCACCCTGGCGGTCAAAGCCAAGCCGGCGGCGGGCCTCCAGTACGCCAGCAAGGTGTCGTGCACCCGCGGGCAGGCCTGCACCGGCGCCGCGCCTGCCAACACCGGAGGCACCGGCCTGACCTTCACCGTCAGCCCCGCGCTGCCACAGGGCCTGGCGCTCGACCCCGCCACCGGCGCGATCAGCGGCACCCCCGTGGTCATCACCGCCGTGAGCCCCTTCGTCGTCACCGCCTCCAACTCGGGCGGAGCGGTCACCACCGCGCTGCTGCTCGAGGTGCTCGAGACGCCGCCCACCTCGCTGGTCTACGCGCCCGCGACCTTGAGCTGCGTCGAGGGTACGGCCTGCGGCTTGCCGACACCCACCAGCAGCGGCGGCCCGATTCTCGATTACGCGGTGAGCCCGGCCCTGCCCCGCGGCATCACCATCGACCCGCTCAACGGCACCATTCGCGGCAAGGCGATCGGCAGCATCGCCTCGACCGTCTTCACCATCACCGGCAAAAACTCCGCTGGCTCGACCTCTGCGTCGGTCACCATCGTGGTGACGCCCATCTCACCTGGCGGCATCGCCTACGTGCCGAACTCGCTGCAGTGCCCGAGAAACCGCGACTGCAAGCTCGACGCGCCGCGAATCACCGGAGGCGCGCCGGCCAGCTACTCGGTTTCGCCGACCCTGCCCGCGGGCCTGTCGATCTCTTCGCTTGGCGTCATCTCGGGCAAGACCTCGGTGCCCTTCGGCACGTCGACGCCATACTCGGTCACCGGCACCAACGCGCTGGGCAGCGTCGTCGCCACCATCAGCATCACCATTCAGCGCGAGCCGCCCTCGATGATCACCTACTCGCCCAACGTCATCGTCTGCACCCGCTCGGTGCCCTGCAGCATACCGGCGCCGACGTACGCGGGCGACCCGGCGATCTACGGCTTCTACGTGAACTCGTACCCACCACTGCCCAGTGGTCTGACCCTCGACAGCGCCACTGGCGCGATCAGAGGCACCGCTTCGGCGGGCCTCGACCCCACCCCATTCACCATGTACGGCTACAATGAAGGCGGCGGAGACTACGGGTACTTCACGCTGACCGTGGTCGACTTCGCGCCCACCAACCTGGTCTACACGCCGAGCACGAAGATCTGCCCCATCGGCAACAACTGCCAATTCGGCCCGCCCACCAACTCCGGAGGGCGGATCACCAAATACACCGTCGAGCCGGCGCTGCCTCAAGGGCTCTCCATCGCCGCCGATGGCACGATCATCGGGTACGCCTACACGCCCAAAGAGCTCAGCTACTACACGGTCACCGGCACCAATACCGGCGGCACGGTCAGCACCACCATCTCGCTCGGCGTCGGCCTGGTCGCGCCGTCGAACATCGTCTTCAACGGCAGCCTCGGCTGCACCAAAGACGAGCAGTGCCAGACCAACGCCTCGTATGAAGGCAGCCCGCCCGACACCATCGTCTATTCGCCGCCGCTCCCGTCGTGGCTGACCGTCTACGGCTTCTACATGTACGGCACGCCCCCCACCGTCGCCACGCCGCAGACCTACACCGTCACCGCCACCAACAGCGCCGGCAGCACCACCGGCACCTTGAGCCTCGCGGTCTTCGCCCCACCGACGCAGCAAACCTTCACGGGCTCACTCAACGTGCCGTTCTTCAGCGGCATCGCCGTGCACCCCACCAAGCCGGCGGTGATGTTCGCGCGCACGCTGACCGACGACATCTTCGGCACCACCGACAGCGGCGCAACGTGGAAGCGGCTGTGCCACGGCACCTCCAACGGCTCGGGGTATGGCACGGTCGTCGTCAGCCCCAACGGCACCGCTTTCTCGAACGGCAACTATGACACCATCGACAAGGTCGCTGACGTCGGCGGCGCCGCCTGCCCCAAGCTCGCACGTACCGTCAACTACGTCGGCACCTACGACACCTGGTTCGCCTTCACCTCGACCGGCCGCATCTTCAACTGGAACCATGACAACGGGCTCTCGAGCTCAGACGACGACGGCGCCACGTGGACCGACCTCGGCTCGACGGGCTCGTACTACCGCTCGCTCGCGGTCGACCCCTTCGATGAGACCCGGGTGATATCGGTGCACAGCCCCACCGAAGCGAGCCCCACCGGCATCGTCGTCGGCACCGGTACCGTGCTCGACTCGACCTTCCCCGACTCCTCGAATGGGCCCATTTTCAACCCCAAGTACCGCGGGTACATCACCATGGGCATGACCGGGTATCGAACCACCGACAAGGGCGTGACCTGGGCCTACGACTCCAACGCGCGGGTCAGCGCAATCGACGCAACCGGCGCGGGCTACCGCCTCGACTATTCGCTCGGCAAAGTGGCGCTCTACCGCTGCCCCGACCACCGCACGCCGGTCTTCACGCTGCTCTACACCTTCGCGGCCGAGAACCAGTTCAGCTACTACGGTGACAAGGTCAGCGTCAGCGGCAGCACCATCGTGGCCGAGATCAACAACAAGGCCTACTTCAGCATCAACGGCGGTGTCTCATTCACGCAGCTCAACGTGCCCGTGCCGATGAGCAGCTTTCACCCAAGCTCGGTCGTCAGCACTGGCACCAACGTCTATTACGGCCTCGGGTATACGGTGGCGCGCTCGGTCAACGGCGGGTCGACCTTCACCGGCGGCTCGTTCTTCCCCATCTCGTATCTGTATTCGTTCTTGAGTGGTGCGCGCGTCATCGCCAGCCCGAAGAACCCCGCGCACGTCTATTTTTACCCGAACAACTCACCCGGCTACGAGATGGCCCACTCCCTCGACGGCTTTCAAACCGTCGACGTGACCAATGACTCGAACAAAGCCTGGTACTCGTACGGCAGCGTCTTCGCGCTCAACCCGGCCGATGATGCTCAGGCCATCGTGCTCGGTAACGGCAGGGTCTCGAAGACCACCAACGCGTCGCTCACCTGGGCCGACACCACCGTGGCCGATGCCCCCTACGCCTGGTGGAGTTGGTACCCGAGCGACAGCGGAGAGGTCAGCCCCTTCAACCCGGCACACGTCTGGTACGTGTCGGGCCCGAAGTCCCCTGACAACAAGTGGCAGCTGTTTCTGTACAACGACACCACCCACACCAACACCGACATCTCGGCGGCCACCGGGCTGACCAACCCGGCGGCGATCGCGACCTACAAGACCAGCCCCACGACCACCGCGCTGCGGGTGATTTCAGAAAAGGGCACCATCGCGCAGACCACCAACGGGTCGACGTACACCATCACCAAGCCCGCGGCTCCGCTGAACGACTACGTCTATTACGGCCGCAAGCTGCGAATCTCTGAAGCTGACAGCAACGTGATGGCCACCATCGGCTCGATGTACGGCTACAGCGTGGGCGTGACCTACGACGGCGGCAAGAATTGGTTCTCGGTCGGTGTCTCCCCGTGCCAGCCCAACGACATCGCCATCGCCGGCAGCAAGGTGCTCATCACCTGCGCGGGCGACGAGAAGGCCCGCATTCTCGCGCTGCCCTAAGAGGGCAGTTCGCGTCAGTGAATTCAGCGGTTTCGCAGACCACCCAATTCTAGAATTGCCTTTACCCAATTCGAGAATTGGGGGCGGCACCCTAGCTTTCAGTCGACCGGGGCACCGACGCACTCGGCGCATCAGCGGCGCCTTCGCCACGCTCTCCACGGCGCGGGCGACGGCGACGACGGCGAGGGCCAGGCGCATCGGTCGACGGATTTGGAGCTGCCCCTGCCTTCCACTTTTCAAGCGCCTCGCGGTGCTCATTCGTCGCGCGCACCCAGACCTCGAAGACCTTGAGCGACTCGTTGAACAACGGGTGACCGCGAAACCCGCCCAGGCCCCCACGGCGGCGGCGCAGGCCGGCCATCGTGCGCTGGGCCATCAAGATCATGCGGCAGCGCTCGGCGATTCGGCGCGGCAGGCGGGCCTTCTGCACCAGCTCGTTGAGCAGCAGCTCGACCGCCTTGGCCACCGAGACCACCGGTTGGCCGGTGTCTTCGGTGCCTTCTGGCACCTCGGGCTCTTCGAGTGCCAGCGGCAACAGAATCGAGGCGAGCAGCATCGAGTCATCGAAGGCCACCGAGCCGTTGATCAGCTCGTCCATCACCTCGACGAAGCGAAAGTACTCGTTGGTCGCCGCGGTATCGCGCTCGCTCAAGTACGCAGCGACCGGCGGCAGCAACATCTTCAGCGCGTCGAGCGCCATCAACAGCCGCATCGCCGGGGCCGCGTGGCCTCCGCGAATCAGCCGAAAGGTCTCTTCGAGCAGCCGGGGCGCCGAGCACCGGGGCAGGTCTTCAACCGTGCCCTCCATCGCCGCGTAGGTGCGCGACTCGATGTCGAACTCAATCTTGCTGGCGAAGCGAACCGCGCGAAGAATGCGCACCGGGTCTTCACGCAGGCGTTTCTCGGGGTCGCCGATGGTGCGCAGCTCTTGCAGCGAGAGGTCGCGCAGGCCGTTGACGTGGTCGATGACCTTGCCGGCCATCGGGTCGTAGAACAGCCCGTTGATGGTGAAGTCGCGGCGCAGCGCGTCTTCGATCTCGGTGCCGAAGGTGTTGTCTTCGGTAATCAACAGATCAGGCGCCTCTGCTTCTTCAGGAGCCACCACCGCTTCGTTGGCGACCGGAGCACCGGCTTCAACCGCGGCCAGCGCCTCTTGGTCGGCCTGCGCCACAATCTCAGCTGGCGCATCGCCCTCGGCGACCACGTCGCTGTCGAGCACCTCGGCGGCCTCATCGGCCAGCGGGGGGTTCGCGCGAAAGGTCGAGACCTCGAGAATCTTGCCGCCCTTGAAATACACGTGCGCCAAGCGAAATCGGCGGCCGATGAGCCGGCAGTTGCGAAACAGGCTGCGAACCTGGTTCGGCGTGGCGCTGGTGGCGATGTCGAAGTCTTTGGGCGTTCGACCGATCAACAGGTCGCGCACGCAGCCGCCGACCAGATACGCCTGGTACCCGCTCTGGCGAAGCCGCAGCACCACGCGCACGGCATCGGCGTCGAGGCGCGAGGGGTCGATTTCAGGCCCGTGTGAAGGCGTCGCATCGGTCGGCTCGGTCACCGCCGAACCATTCAACTCATTGATTTCGCTGGTCATTGCTCTTTCTCAGCTGCAGCACGACGCCGGCTGAAGAGCCGGTCGTCAAGAAGCCCCTCGCGCATACTCCCAAACCAGGCGCGAAGGCAAAACCTACTCGAAGCGCCGCTTGCCCTTGTGCGTGCGGGGCCGGGCATCGTCGAGCAGCGAGAGGTAGTCGATTTCTCTGGGCGGCGGAGGCGCGGGCGTCGCCCCGAGCGCAGCCACCCGCTTGGTGAACGCCGCCAAGATGTCGGGAAACGGCCGAACCGCGTTGAGCATCGACGCAGGCCCCTGGAGCGCCTCGACCAACGACTGCGCCACGTCTGCGATCGGCACGCCCCGGCGCAGTAGGTCTTGAAACGAGTTCGACAGCGTCAGCAGGTTGTAGCCAGAGGTGGTGACCAGCTCGAGCATCACCTTGAGCACCTGCGCCGCGCTCAAGTGCCCATCGGCCATCAGCACCAACGCCGCTTGAAAATAATTGAACACCGGCACCACCCGCGGCCCGTAGCGCTGAAAGTACGCGGGGGGGGTCAACCTGTCCAAGTTGATGAAGATGCGCCGCACCGGGTCGGCGATGGGTATCTCCTTCCACTGGGCGATGACGCGCTCGATGTCATCGGGGTACACCTCGGCGGCTTCGAGCACGCGGTGCACCACGGGCTCGCTCACCCGCCGGGCCACCATGTCGGCGTAGAGCGAATAGATGAACGCATCGGCCTCGGCGTCGTCACCGAAGAGCACCTCTTCGCTGTCGGTCGGAGCCCGCGAGCGGCTCTCGAGCAGCACCGGCAGCTTGTAGCCGACCTGACCCCGCAGGGCCTTGAACCGGCCTCGCACCAGGTTGCGCAGGTTGTCTTTGAGCACCAGCTCGTCGAACACCACGCCATCGAGCTTGAGCTTCTCGATCAGCACGGTGCGCATCTGCGTCGGGCTGCCCGAGACGATGCACAGCTTCGAGTTGCCGCTCGAGGCCAGCTCGCGAATCAACGCCGCCGCGCCCGGCACCGCCTTCTTCTCATGGGCCTTTTGAAACGCGGTCTTCACCAGCGATCGAAACGAATCGAAGTCTGTCTGGAGGTAGGTCTTGTCGAGATCCCACCGGTAGATTCGAGTCGTGGCCACGGAGATCAATGGTCTTACTGACTCGGCTCCGCTTTGTCCGCTCCCACGTCACCCCTTGGGCAGCGCCGCCTGAATGGCGTGAGAAAGCTTCTTGCTCACCGCCTTCGCCGCGACCTTGCCCGCGTTGCCGATCGCCCGCGACTTCGACTTGCCGTGGGCTTTGATGAACAACCGGTCGAAGCCCAAAATCGGAGCCCCGCCGTATTGCTCCCAGTCGGTGACCGCTTTGATGCGGTCGATGCCGCCGCTGAGCATCGCGAGGCCCGCGCGCCACAACAGCTTCTCTTTGTAGGCGTACTTGGCCAGCTCCATCACGGTCTCAGAGACGCCTTCGAGCATCTTCAAGCACACGTTGCCCACGAAGCCGTCGCAGACCACCACGTCAGCCGTGCCCTTGGGTATGTCGACCCCTTCGATGTTGCCGATGAAGCGAATGCCAGGCAATTTCTGCAGCTTGCCGTTGGCCTCGACCACCCGGGCCGGGCCCTTCATCGCCTCGGTGCCGTTCGAGAGCAGCGCCACCGCAGGGTCGGGGTTCTTCGAGATGATGCGCGCATAGGCCGCGCCCATCACCGCGAACGCCACCAGGTCATCGGCGCTGGCATCGACCGTCGCGCCTACATCGAGAATCAGAGAGAACGGGTCATTGCTCGAGCCGCGCGAGACCGCCGTCGGGTAGACGGTGGCCAAGGCCGCCCTTCGCACCCCTGGTATCATCGCGAAGGTGCGTGCACAGGCCAGCACTCCGGCGCCGGTGTTGCCCGCCGAGACCATCGCGTCGGCTTCACCGTCACGCACCAGCCTGGCGGCCACCAGCACCGATGAGTTGGGCTTGGCGTCGAGCGCCGGTGACGGCTTGTCGTGCATCGCCACGAACTCAGGGGCGTGATGCACCGCCACCCGCTCGGCGTTGTGTCGAATGTTCGCGAGCGCGGCGTCGATGACCGAGCGGTCACCCACCAACACCGCGTGAATGTGCGGGGTGTCGAGGGTGAGCTGCGCGGCCCCGCGAATGATCTCTTCGGGGCCGTGATCTGAGCCCATCACGTCGAAGGCGATGCTGACCGGCGCCTTCGTGCTCGAGCTCAACTCGGTCGAGACGCTCATCTGTTTCACTCGCCTTTGGCTGGGGCCGACCGCTCGATGCAACCCTTCGTCAGCGTGTACTGGTAGGTGCCGAGCTCGTCGCGCCAGTACTCACCCACGTACGGCCAGTAGAGCTCTTCGTCAGAGACGGCCACCGAGTACTGGTAGCTCTTGACGATCTCTTTCTGCCCGCCGACGCCGAGCTGCTGCTCGAGAAAGTCTTTCTCTTTCGAGGTCGTCTCGTAGTGAATGCGAATGCCGTTGCCGCGCATGGTTTTGAGCTGGGAGAGCTCGAAGTCGAGCTTGCCCTTCGCCATGATGCCGGCCTTCTTGAGCAGCTCGGTGCGCGCCACTTTCAACGATTCGATCAACGACTTCGACAGGTTCGAGTACTTGAAGGTGTCGCTCTTCGAGCCGAACGAGTCGATCTCGCTCTCGAGCTCGGTGATCGAATCGACCGTCTTCTTGAGGTCTTTGTCGGTCAGCGCCAGGTTCAAGATGCGCTCGAGAATCTCGTCGGTGTTGGTCTTCTTTTCGCCCGACTTGTTCTTCTTGCGCACGTCTTCGAAGACCGTGAAGTACTCGGTGGCCTCCATGTTCTTCTGCACCAGCCGCTCGAGCTCTTCTTGCACCGGCCCGTAGATGCGCTCGAAGTCTTCGATGATCGACAGCGCCTCTCGGTAACGGCAATTCTCGAAGTAGATCACGGCCTTCAGAATCAGCGCCTCGGGGAAGTACTCGTCGCGAAAGAACGGAGAGCTCAGCGTGATGAGGTTACCCAGCGCCTGCTCTGATTGGCCGATTCGATAGTTGGCCCAGCTGCTCTCGAAGAGCGCCTCGAGCCACTGCGGCCCACCGCGCTCGATCTTCGAGAAGTAGAAGATGGCGTACCGGTTTTGCTTCGCGCCGTAGTGCGTGCGCGCCAGCTGCATGAACGCGAGCTCGCGCAGCGTCTGGCTGTTGCGAACTTCGCTCGCCTTGGCCCCGGCCGCGGCCGTGCGGGTCTCGCGAACCACGTCTTTCATCGATGCCAGCGCCGTCTCGAGCTTGTTCTCGCGGAAATACGAGAGCCCTTCGAGGTACTTGGCGCGCGCGTAGAACAGGTCGCCTTTGGGTATCAGCAGGCACAGCCGCTTGACCTCTTCATAGGCCTTGTCGGCCTCACCCTTCTGATCGGCGTCGTCAAGCGCCTTGCCGCGCACGAAGTTGTAGCGGGCGAGCAGGTAGCGAAATTCACTGCGAAACCGCTCGGGAAATTCGAAGTTTGAGTACTTGGCGATCTCGTCGAGCACGACCGTCTCGTTGACCGTCTTGCGCGAGATGAAGAACAGCCACTCGAGCGAGCTCTTGAAGAACTTGGTGCGATCGCCGCGGGCCAGCACGCGAGAGAAGGTGTCGAGCGACGAGTGGTACATGCCCAGCTTGTAGAGTGACTTGGCGAGCCAGTACTCGGCCTCGGCCGCGAGCGCCTTGAGCTTCGGGTCTTGGCTCATGTCGTAAAACGAGACCGCCGCGCCTTCGAAGTTCTCGGCCTTGAACTGGGCGATCGCCGAGTCCATCTTCTGGCGGTCTCCGGTCTTGCCGGCCACGTCGACCGCGTCGAACGACATCGTCGGAGCGGGCTTGGTATCGACCGGCGCCGGTTTCTCGACCACCGCCGGAGCCTTGGTGTCGACCGCCGCTGGCACGTCGACGCCATCGGCCGCGCCCGGGTTTTCGTCGGGCTTCTTCTCTTCGACGGGCGGCTTCTTCGCCTTCTTCTTGCCCTTCTTCTTGGCATTCAGATCGAGCCCGTCGAAGTTCATCTGCGCGAACGCGGGCATCGCCAGCATCGGCACCAGCGCCAGAGCCAATATGCGAAAGACTCTCATCACCGGCTCTCCTCAAAGACGGTGGGCACGAACATCGAGAACCCGATGCCGACCATCAGCTGGTTGCGCACCGACGTGTTCGTCACGGGGAACCCTTGCTCGAAGTAGATCACGTCACGCAGCTCGGTTCGCAGCGCGAGCCACTTGTTGATCACGAAGCGAAACCCGACCCCGATGTTGCCACCGACGGTGATGGTGCCCTTCGGGCCGTAGTCGACGATCGCCGGGCCAGCCAGAATGTAGGTGTTGAAGTGCACCACCTTCTCGGCGATCAGCGAGAGCTTGCCGTAGATGGGCGACCACTGCAGATCGAGGCTGGCCATGAAGGTCATCAACCCGTAGGCCTTGTTCTCTGGCGTCGAGCCATTCTTGGTCAGCTCGTCGAACGTCGGGGCCCGGCAGGCGCCCTGCTGCGCGCAGACCTGGGCCGCGCCCGAGATGATCGACGCCGTGTACCCGCCACGCAGCGACAGCGCGAGGGTCTCGGTGAAGTGGTAGGTCAGCGCCGCACCGAACAGGTACTTGGTGAAGAACGCGTCGCGCAATGAAATGGCCAGCTCGGGCGAAATCTCGAAGCGGCCGTTCATCAAGAAGGCGTGGCCAGAGACTGGCGGTATGCGATCTCGCAGCGGGCCCGACGAATCTTTATCGACCTCAGACACGTCGCCGGCTTCGTCTTCGGCCTTCGTCTGCGCGAAGCCCGGAGCGGCCAACACCATCGTCGCCAACAGGAGCCACCGCATTACTCAGCCTCTCGGAAGGTCGACTTGAAGGGGAAGAAGATCGACACGCCTGCTTGCAGCATCATCAGGTTCTGCGTCACCGCTTTGGTCGAGCCGGTTGGCACATCGGCGTAGGTCGTGTTGATCAGCGCCACGTTCACCGCCAAGAAGTCTTTCGCCACGAAGCGCAGGCCCACGCCCAAATCGAAGGCCGGCTTCACGCCGGTGCGGGCCAGGTCGGGAGACCCGTCTTCATTGTGAGCGCCGGAGGTCTCGGTGTAAACGACGCCGCCGCCGCCGA
>JANLPS010000381.1:0-2656 GCA_031367385.1 Archangium sp.
CGTCGCGCCCGTCTTTCTTGACCGAAGCGGCGATGCCCGCCGGTTTGTCGAGGCTGACCCGCAGGTCAACCAACGCGGGAATAAAGGTGTCGGTGCACGCCCGCTGACGCTCGAACACCTTCACGCACGACGCCTGCGCAGTGAGCCATCAGCGACACCGGGATGATCGTCACGTGCGGTTCGCGCAACCTCTGCGTTTTCAGGAGGTCGCGCACGCATGGCAGGTCGGAAGGTGTTCAACGAGCAGGACGCAAGGCGGTGTCTGGCCGCGGTGAAGGCCTCTGGCCGTGAGCTGGGGGCGTGGGCGCGAGAGCACGGTGTCGACGGCCGCTCGCTCAATCTGTGGCGGGTGAATCTCGAGCGACGTGGTGTGGTGCGGGTACGCGCCGCGACGCCGAAGCTGGTCGAGTTGGTAGTCGCGCCCCGACCTGTTGTCGGCCCTCGAGCGCCGTTCGTGCTGCGCATCGGTGGTGTGGAGTTTGAGGTCGGCGACCACTTCGATGAGGGGTCTCTTCGCCGGCTCGTTGGGGTGCTCAAGTCGTGCTGAGCCTCTCGCCAGCCGTCCGTGTCTTCGTCGCGGTCGAGCCGCTCGACATGAGAGGGAACTTCGATGCCCTGGCGGGCGCGGTGCGTCGGCTTGGTCTCGACCCCGTCGACGGGCACCTGTACCTGTTCCTCAACAAGCGCCGTCGTCTCGCGAAGGCGCTGTGGTTCGACGGCTCAGGCTGGTGCGTCCTCGCGAAGCGGCTCGAGGCTGGCAGCTTCCAGCTTCCGCCCTTCAACGAGGCGGCCTCGCGCGTCGAGGTCGACGGCAACACCTTTGCGGCCATCATCGCGGGCATCGACTTCACGGCCGCTCGTCGCGGCTGGTTTCGACGCCCGACTGCACGAGGGGGATCGACAGCACCCCCGCTGGTATGATCTTTCGGCGCGGTGCTCGATGTCGCCACACTTCAGCAAGAGAACGCCACGCTACGAGCCCAGCTGGCGCAGTCGGTGACGAGCATCGCGAAGCTGACCGAGCTGGTCGCGAAGTTGAACGAGCGGGTGGCGGAGTTGCTGGCTGTGGCGCAACGAAAGCAGCGCAAGCCATCACCGCCGAAGCCAGCCGAGCCACCACCGTCAGTTGAGGGCGACGCGAAGCTGGCCTTCGAGTCGCGACCGAAGCCGCCCGAGCTACCGACGAAGACGAAGGAGAAACAGCCTCGCCCGCCTCCGACGGGCCGCAAGGCGCTGCCGAAGCACCTGCCCCTCGACGCGCACAGCCTCAAGCCCGAAGAGTGCGCGCACTGTGGCAGCACGGCCCTCGACGTTGCCGACGTCGTCGAAGAAGAGAAGCTTGACGTCGTCAAAGAGCACCAACGCCGCCGCGTGGTGAAGCGCACCACGTGCCGCTGCCGTGACTGCGGAGAGAGGACGACGCCGCGTTCGCTGCCCGCTCCGTACGAGCGCTCAAAGGTGACGTGCGACTGGCTCGCATGGCTGGTGATGACGAAGTTCTCGATGCTGACACCGCTCGATAGAACTCGCCGCGACCTGAAGGAGCGCGGTGTGCCGATGGCGATGGGCACCCTCGTGTCTTTCATCGAGCGCGCCGCTGACTTGCTTTCACCCATCGACGGGCTGCACTGGCAGCAACTGCTCGCCTCGGCTTGGATGGCCACTGACGGTACCGGTCTCAAAGTCCTCGTGCCCGGGCTTCCCGCCGCCCACGACGGCTACATCGAGCTGTACCGAAATCTCTCGTGCGCCGTCTTTCAATACGCAGCCACCAAAGCCAGCGATGAGCTCGCCGGCAAGCTGCAACAATTCTCCGGCACCCTCACCGCCGACGCAGAACATCGCCTCAACATCGTCTACGCCTCGGGCCGCGTCCTCGAGGCCGGGTGCAATGCCCACGGCGTGCGCAAGTTCGACGACGCAGAGGTGACGCAGCCCACGCTGGCCCCAGAGGGTCGCGGGTTTCTCTCAGCCATGTATGCCCACGAGGCTCGCGCTCAAGAGCTCGGCCTCCTCGGCGACGCGCTCGTCGAACATCGCCGCCGACTCATTCGGCCACTTGCAGACCAGCTCAAGCGCTGGTGCGACGCCGTCGCGCCCACCCTGCTGCCGTCAGAGCCATTGATGGTCGCGGTCAGGTACTACCAACGCCACAGCGAGGCCCTCTTTCGTTTCATCGACGACGCCAACGTACCCATCGACAATTCGGCCACCGAGCGCGAATTTCAGAATGTCGCCAAGCTGCGCCTCAATGTGCTCTTCGCTGGCAGCACCGAGGGCGCACATCGCGCCTGCGTGTTGCTTGGCATCGTTGCGACCTGCCGCACCGTCGGTGTGCCCGTGCAGGCCTACCTCACCTGGGCCTTCGAGCGCCTCGGCACTCACCGTGATGTCTTCGCGCTCCCGCTTGAGGCGATGACTCCCGCCGCCTTCAAGAAAACTCTCGGCTGACACGTCGTCGCGCACAGAGAACCACGCGGCGTCGCGGTCTTCATCCCGGCGTCGCTGATCGCTCACCCTAGGACTCACATGTGATTTCTGAGCCATTGCCACCAAGCCCGGCAACATCATGGACAGGCCAAGCATGCAGCGAATGAATCGTAAGCTGATCACTTGAGCTTCTTGCTGCCCGATTTCGACATGCCGACCACGCGCA
>JANLPS010000433.1:0-6052 GCA_031367385.1 Archangium sp.
CGCGCGTGCGCCAGGCACGCGACGATCAGCTCGGAGTACCACGGCACGAGCTGCCGCCGCTTCACCTCTTCGAGCAAGAGGCTCGCGCGAGTCAGGTCGTTGTCGATGAGCGCATACACCGCGGCCGATTGCTTCAACCCATCGACCGCCAACCACGCGGGCAACGTCGCGCTCTCGCTCTGCCAGCGAGTGAGCATCGGCCGAATGGTGTCAAAGTTGCCCAGCTCGCAGCACACCGTTTGAAACAACAGGCTGATCGGCTCGAGCGGTTGGTTCGCAGCTGGCAGCAACGCCGTCAGTGAATCGGGGCGCACCAGCTCGTGCAGCACCCCGCCACCATCGAGCGCACGCACCGTCGCGGCCCAGACCCAATTCGCGTGGGCCCATCGAGGGGCCCGAAGGCGGTCCAACGCGCTCCCTGCTGACGCGATTCGCGGTATCGCCGGCAGCAGCGTCGTCACGAGCACGAAGACGCTCGTCGCCGCGATCATCGCGGAGTGCGACCACGCCTGCCGTCTGCCGGCGATGAACCAGAACGAGGAGAACACCGTCGCGAACAGCGGCACCGCCAGCTGCATCTCGGCCAGCCGGCGCATCTTCGGTACCAGCTCGTTCACCGTGGAGGGAAACACCTCGAGCGCGAGCGAGGCCACGCTCACCCGCCAGCGGCCGCTCCAGGCTTCGTGGCGGAGGGCGAGCAGGGTGGTGATGTCTCCGAGCAACGCCTCGAGCAGGTAGGTGGTCAGCACCGTGTCGCTCAAGTTCCACGGCAGGCCGAGCCAAAGGCCGCGCAGCAGCAGTGCCAGCATGGCCACCAGCACCAGCGGCGATGTGCGCAACGCGAAAAACACGCCGGTGGCTTAGCAGTCTTCTTGGCGATGGAGCGCCGCTTCGCTTACATCAGGGCCATGCCGTCGCGCTTCACCCCACGCCAGTGGGCCATCGTGCTGCTGATCGCCGCGGTGCAGTTCGTCAACATTCTCGACTTCGTCATCATCATGCCGCTCGGCCCGATCTTCGCCGACGCGTTGGGCATCACCGCCGACAAGCTGGGCTACATCAACGCGAGCTACACGGCGGCCGCCTGCGTGTCGGGGCTGGTGGGTTCGCTCTTTCTCGACCGCTTCGATCGTCGAAAGGCCCTCGCCGTGTCGATGGCCGGGCTCGTCTTGGGCACCATCGCCGGAGGCGCCGCGGTCGACTTGCCCACGCTGCTCGCCACCCGGGTCATCGCGGGCCTGTTCGGTGGCCCCGCGACGTCGCTCGCTTTTTCGATCATCGCTGACTCGATACCGAACCACCTGCGCGGGCGGGCGATGGGCACGGTGATGGGGGCTTTTTCAGTCGCCTCGGTGCTCGGAGTGCCCGGCGGTTTGTGGGTCGCCGAGACAGTCTCCTGGCGTGCTCCCTTCTTCTGCGTGGGAGGCATCGGCTTCTTCGTCGTCTTGGGCGCGATTGCTTTATTGCCGCCGATGACTGGTCATCTGAAAGAGAAGCGGGCGCAGGTGGCGTACACCGTGCTGCTCACCCGGCCCATCGTGCAGCTGAGCTATCTGATGACCGCGACCGTGATGATGGCGGGGTTCATGCTCATCCCGAACATGGCGTCGTACATGCAAGACAACCTCGACTTCCCCCGGAGGTTGATCAAGTTCGCGTACATGCTCGGCGGCGTGATGAGCTTCTTCGCGACGCAGGTTGGTGGGCGATTGGTCGACCGCTTCGGCTCGTTTCGAATCGGCGCAGTGGGCACGGCCCTGACGGTGCTCACCGTGTACCTGTTTTACTTTCGGGCCTTGGCCCAGCCTCCGCCGTGGGCGGTGTACCTCTCGTTCATGATGTTCATGCTGGGCAACGGGCTGCGCAACGTGTCGTACAACACGCTGACGACGAAGGTGGTCGAGCCCGAGGTGCGGGCGAGGTTTCAGTCGTTGCAGTCGGCGGTGCAGCACGGGGCGGCGGCGGTGGCGGCGTTTCTCTCGGCGCAATTGCTCGCGCGAGGGCTTCGACCAATCGACCTGCCGGGCGCGTCGGAGTGGGTGTTGGTCGGCATGCCGCGGGTTGCGTTGATGTCGATGATGCTCAGCGCGGTGATACCGATCTTGCTTCTCGTGGTCGAGTCGCGGCTCACGCTTTCATCGGTCGCGGCGGTGCCGGAGACTTCGAAGTAGGTCGACCTACCTGATCATCGGCAGCGTGCCGACCGAATCGAGCTCAGTCCCGACGCGGAGACGATCGAGGTACCGCTGGTAAGCGAAGGCACGGTCACGCTTCTTGCCCGTCGTCTCGACGAGAACCCCCGCCTTCACCAGCAATTCGACCGCACGACTCGCAGTTGGCTTGGTGGTCTCGACGAGCTTCATGACGGCCGCGACGGTGACGATGGGGTGTCTGGGCAGCAGTTCGAAGAGCCTAAGTGCGAGGAGCGACATGCTCACGCCAGCGAGAACGCTGGTGCGGTCAGCACCAACCAGTGTGAAGAGGTCCCGCGCAGAAGCGACGGCCTCGTTGGCGATGGTCGTCACACCTTCGAGGAAGAACTCGAGCCAGCCCTCCCAGTCACCATCGACTCGCACGGCGTTGAGGCGTCGGTAGTAGTCGTCGCGATGCCGCTTGAAGAACAGGCTCAGGTACAGCAGCGGGCGAGCCAGGAGCTTTCGTTGCTCGAGAACGAGCGAGACGAGCAGGCGCCCGATGCGGCCGTTGCCGTCGAGGTAAGGGTGAATGCTCTCGAACTGCGCGTGGAGCAGGCCGGCGCGAAGAAGCGGCGGCATCGGGTCGTCGGCATGGATGTAGGCCTCGAACGCGCCGAGAATCTCGGCGAGCGCACCCGGGGGCGGCGGCACGTAGGCGGCGTTTCCAGGGCGACTGCCCCCGACCCAATTCTGGCTTCGGCGAACCTCGCCCGGCAGTTTTTCTGCGCCGCGCACTCCGCGCATCAGGCGGAGATGCGTCTCGTTGAGCAGGCGCATCGAGAGCGGGAGTCCGGCCGCGTCGGCGAGCTGACCTCGCGCGTAGGCGAGGGCCTCGAGGTAGTTGCAGACCTCCTCGATGTCTGCGTTCGGCGCGCTCTGCTCGACCTGCGCTTCGAAGGTGAGCAGATCGACGAGCGTCGCTTGGGTGCCTTCGATTTGAGAGGAGACGACGGCCTCTTTGCGGACGAATGCATAGATGAACCAGTCGAGCGACGGGACCATCTCGCCGGCGAGCTCGAGCCGGATGAGGGCCTGCTCGGCGTTTCTCAGGCGCTCCATGAGTCGCTCGCCAAGAGCCAGGGGTGGATCATGCGGCGGCAACGCATGAGGGAGAAAGGACCGAACCTCCTCGCCGCCGAGAATCGACTTCTGGTACCGACCTGTCTCTCGGTTTGGCATCGGTACTCCTTGGGAACGCGTGCGTTCCCATCTCCACTTGCTAGGCAAGTATGCTTTACTAGCAGTTGCCGCAAGGCAAGTAGACGTCTCTACCCAAGGAGATTTGGGGGGTTGGCGGGGTCTATTCGGGCCCCGTCGATGAAGAAATCGCACCGGCGACGGCGGCTGGTGCCGCGCTGGCGACGATGACTCCGAGAATAATGAGGCTGCCACCGAACACCTCGTGACCTGCAAGCCCCTCGCGGCCGAGGGAGGCGTTCCAGGCGATGGCGAAGACGGGCTCGAGCGCGAAGATGACCGAGGCACGCACGGCCGTGGTCTTCGTCTGCGCCCAGGTCTGCAGCGAAATCGCCACGGCACTGGCGATGATGCCGGTGATCGCAACTGCGACGAACAGGTTCGCTGAGGGCACGAAGCGGCGCTCGACCAGGGGCAGGGTGCAGGTCGAGAGCACCGCGACCACCGCCAGTTGCAGGGCGACCAGTGAGACGGGGTCGCTCTTCGACGAGAACTTCTCGGTCAGCGCGATGTGAAAGGCATAGGCCACCGCGCAGCCGAAGGTGAGCACGTCGCCCAGGGGCAGAGGCCCGCTGAGCTGCGCGTCGGTCAACAGGGCGGTGCCGATGAGTGCGATAATCGCTCCGGCCACGGCCAGCACGGGAGGCCAGCGGCGAAAGAGCAGCGTCGACACGAACGGCACCAGAATGACGCACAGGCCGGTGATGAAGGCGCTCCGCGAGGGCGTGGTGTAGGCCAGCCCGAAGGTTTGAAAGGCGTAGCCGATGAAGAGCAGGGTGCCCAGCGTGAACCCTGCCCGCCAAGGCACCGAGGCTCGGAGTCTCTTGCGTGCCGCGAACCCTGCCACCAGCGCGCCGAGGGCGAAGCGCAAGGCCAAGAAGGTCATCGGGTCGGCGCCGTCGAGGGCGTCTTTGACGACGACGAAGGTAATGCCCCAAACGGCGGTGATGGTGAGCAAGACTGCGTCACCGCGCAGCCGCTGCGAGCGAGTCGGGCCGACGAGGGAGTCGACCTCGGGCGTCACGGGATGAAGAAGAACGCCATCGCGAGAATGGCGTACACGCCGAGCAGCATCACGCCTTCGAGCCAGTTCGATTCGCCGTCGAGGCCGATGAGGGTGGCGGCTCCGACGGCGACGCCCATTCCGACGACCTCGAGGTGGCTGAACTCGAGCGAAAGTGGGTGACCCAGGGGTATCGAGAGCAAGACGAGCACGGGGGCGACGAAGAGAGCGATTTGCTTCGAGCTCTCGAAGGCGATGTTGAAGGCGAGGTCCATCTTGTTCTTGAGGGCCATGATGACGGCCGTCGAGTGCTCGGCGGCGTTGCCGATGATGGCGATGACCACGACGCCGACGAAGGTGTGGGTCCACCCGAGCTTGGCGATGGTGGGCTCGAGCGACTTGACGAGCAGCTCGGCAGCGATGACGACGCCCACGGTGGCCGAGAGCAAGATGATCAGCGCGGTGCGCTGCGACCAGGGCTTGACCGCTTCGTCGGCGCCCTCGTCTTCGGAGGCCGCGTAGAGGTGCTTGTGGGTCTTGAGCGCGAAGAGCAGTGAGAGCGCGTAGATGATCAGCAGCACGATCGAGATGCCGACCGACATGGTGTGAAGCACGGGCAGTGCGGCGTCACCACGCGAGAGGTGAAAGAGGTCGGGCACGCTCATCGCGACGATGGCGAGAAACATCATCGCGCTGCCTGAGAGGGCGGCGGTGGCGTTGAAGGTTTGTTTTTCGCGGGTGACTCCGCCGGCGACGATCGCCATGCCGAGCACCAGGAGGATGTTGCCGAGGACAGCGCCGGTGATTGACGCTTTGACGACTTCGATTTGCCCTTCGCGCAGGGCGGCGATGGCGATGATGAGCTCAGCGGCGTTACCGAAGCTGGCGTTCATCAGGCCGCCGAGACCGGGGCCGAGCTTGTGCGAGATGACCTCCGTCGCGTCGCCCATGAGGCGCGCGAGGGGTATCAGCGCGAGGCAGCAGAGAACGAAGGTGTTGATGCCTGGGTAGAAAAAGTACGACGCGATGGCACCAGGCAGTGCCACCGCGAGGAGGAGGAGGAGTGCCCTATCGACTCGCGACACGAGACATCAACACTGAGTGAGGCACAACAGCGGCGTGTTCTTGCAGCACCCGGGGTGCCCAAATGCCGTGCAATCGACTTGCCCAGTGCAGGCCAGAAGCACCGCAGGAGCCGCCGTTTCGATCGATTGCATTTGAGGCGGGATATAGGGCTTGCGCTGCGTTCGGGTTGATTGGTTCATGTGTGTTACCGCCAAATGTATACGACGTTGTTTTGTGCGTCAGGAAGCACGACATCGAGGAGGCCGTCGCCAGAAATATCGGTGAGCGCGCTCGTCTGGCCGAGGCTGTTGTTGGTGACACCTCCCGCAAGCTGGGTGCCGCTGAAGCGTGAGACCCAGAAACGGGCGTTGCCGGTGTCGGTGTTGACTGGTGAGTCGAAGTTGCCCAGGTGGTTCCACACCAGCCAGGCATTCGAGTCAGAGACCTGCGTGGTAGCGATAAGGAGATCGACCGAAGGCGTCGCTTCTCCCGTGTTGACGCTACCCGCGCTGATGCTGGCGCCGAACTGCTGGTCTCCCTTGATGCGAATCGCGTACGAAGTGGGTGCACCCGTGCTGCCGAGGTCGGCGAA
>JANLPS010000006.1:0-10355 GCA_031367385.1 Archangium sp.
TCAAAATCGACGTGCAGTCGCTGCGGGTGGCCTACGGCGAGCGGGTCGCCCTGGAGTCGATCACCTTGCAGCTGCATCAACACGAAGTGTTCTCGCTCATCGGCCCTTCGGGGTGCGGCAAGTCGACCTTCTTGCGGGCCCTCAATCGAATGAACGAGGTGATCTCCGATGCACGACAGAGCGGGCAGATCTTGCTCGATGGCCAGTCGGTCGCTTCGCTCGACGTGGTCAACCTGCGCCGCCGGGTCGGCATGGTGTTTCAGCGATCGAACCCGTTTCCCAAGACGGTGTTCGAAAACGTGGCCTATGGCCTGCGCATCGGAGGCCTTCGCGAGAAGAACGTGCTCGCCGAGAAGGTCGAGCAAAGCCTTCGCCAGGCCGCCCTGTGGGACGAGGTCAAAGACCGGCTGGGTGGGTCTGCGCTCTCACTCTCGGGTGGCCAGCAACAACGGCTGTGCATCGCGCGCGCGCTCGCGGTCGAGCCCGAGGTGGTCTTGATGGACGAACCGGCCAGCGCCCTCGACCCGATCGCCACCGCGAAGATCGAGGAGCTGCTCCACACCCTCAAGGCCCGCTACACCATCGTGATCGTCACCCACAACATGCAGCAGGCGGCGAGGGTGTCAGACCGAACGGCGTTCTTCTACCTCGGCACGCTGGTCGAGGTCGGCGCGACCGAGCAGATCTTCACCAACCCGGTCGAGAAGCGCACCGAAGACTACGTGACCGGCAAGTTCGGCTGAAAGCCCTCAGCTCACTTGGTGAGCGCGTCGAGCTTCTCGAACAAGCTGCCGACATTCGCGACTGCGATCTCACGCTTGGTGCCGTTGGGCATCGTGTGGGTGGTCGTGATCACGCTCTTGAAGGCCTCGGCCTTCTGCGCCGCGGTCGCGTCGGGCGAGCCGTTGACCAGCTCCCAGTGACGCAGGGCCTCGGTGGCCGCTTTGCGCTCTTGGCGGTCGATGCGCCCATCGCCGTTGCTGTCGCCCTTGATGAAGGCCTCTTGGTAGATGCCCAGGCGCGCCTTGATCGACGTCACCTTGTTCGACGAGTCGGAGATCGCGCGGGCCAGCAGGTCTCGCTGCGGTTTCGAGAGCACGCCGGTGTCGAGGCCTGTCTTGACCTCTTGGGTTGCGAGAATCTCGGCGTCGCCGCTGATTGCAGCGACTCTGGGCAGCTGAACGTTGAGCGCTCGCATCGCGGTTTTGATTGAAGTCATTGGTATTGCTCCCGAAACGGTGAGGGGCAGAGCGCCTGGCTGCTCGATTGTCGGCCCCGGGGCGTCGCGGTTGCTGCGGTTTTCATGGTTTGCCGCACCGCTCGGGTAAGGTGCCAGCCGATGCCCGGGCACACTGACAAGGCCTTCGAACATGACCTGCGTGTTCTGCGCGACAAGCTGCTCGCGATGAGCGCGCGGGTCGAGTCGATGATCGCCGAGAGCGTGCTGTCGCTCGCCGAGCGAGATTCGAAGCTGGGCAAGCACGTGATCGCCTCAGACAGCGAGGTCAACCGGCTCGAGATTGAGGTCGATGACCTCTGCCGGCGCATTCTGGCGTTGCGGCAGCCGGCGGCCAGCGACCTTCGGCTGATCACTACCTCGCTCAAAATCGTCACCGACCTCGAGCGCTGCGGAGACCTCGCCGTCAACATCGCCGAGCGCGCGTTGGACTTGAACGAAGCCACCGCGATGCCGATTTACGCCGAGCTGCCCAGGCTTGCGGCCCTGGCCCAGAACCAGGTCAAGTTGGCGCTCGACGCCTTCGTGCGCGGAGACGCCGCGGGTGCCGAGCAGGTGCTCACCGGAGATGCGTTGCTCGACGCCCTGTTCGTGCAGCTGCTCAATGAGCTCATCGCCCTGATGATGGAAGACTCGAAGAACGTGCGGCGGGCGACCAGCTTGGTCTTCGTGGCCAAGCACCTCGAGCGCATCGGAGACCACGCGATGAACATCGCTGAGATGGTCGTGTACATGGTGAAGGGCACCGACATTCGGCACCCCCGCAGCCGCGAGCTCGGCCGGGTCAAGGCGAGCTGAAGCCCCAGTCGCGCCGCAAGGGGCTCACGAATGCGGCCGTTTTTTTGCGGCCGTGTGCGTGCCGTGGTCACATCGCTCAGGCCTGTAGCGCAGAGCCCACCGATGACGCACTTCTCTCGACAGTGGTTGTTGCTCGCGCTGCTCTGGGCGCTCGGTGCGGCGGGCGCTCCCTCGCCGAGCTCGGCCGCGGCTGACGAGTCGTTTCAGTCGGCCAAAGACGCGTACCAGAAGCTGCGCAAAGACGAGAAGCGGCGAAAGTTTCGGCACAACTGGCTCAACGTCGCCAAGCACCTCGAAACCGTCGCGACCAAATACCCGAAGAGCGAGCGCGCGCCCGAGGCCTTGTTCTGGTCGGGCGAGCTGTACTCAGAGCTGGCCCGGTTCTCTCAAAGCGACGACGACCTCGACGCTGCGGCCAAGAACTATGCGCGGCTCTCGACGAATTGGCCCAAGCACCGACTGGCCGATGATGCCGCGCTCTCGCTGGCCCGGCTGCTGGCCGATCGCCGCTCCGACCCCCAGGGCGCGCGCCGAGTCGCCGCCGCCGCCGTCGATTCAGCCGGCGATAAGAAGAAGGAGCTCCAGGCGCTTCTCGAGGCGCTCCCAGAGTCGGCCAAGCGGGCCGAGGCGGCGAAACCGGTGGCGGCACCCCAGGCTCCGGTCGTCAGCGCGGGCGCGGCGGCGGTGGCTGAAGCGACCCGCCGGGCATCGGCCACGGTCGCCCAGGCGCTGAAGACCGTCGAGCTGCCGGTGCCCTCGCCGACCCGGGTGAGGGCGGTCGCCACCGCTCCGATGGTCGAGGCTCGCCGCGTGCCGGTCGCCCGGCCCAAGGAGCCCGCCGCCGAAGCCGAGAGCAGCGACGAGGTGCTCGAAGATCAGGCTGAGGCACCGGCGCTGAGCTCGCTGCAAGAAAAGCTGCGCGACGTGCGCATCGGGGCCAAGCCCCCCGGCGCTGACCCGGCCGCGAAGGCCCGGTTCAAGTCGTTGGTGAAGACCGAAGAGGCCGCCGAGCTGACCTTGGCGCAGCAACTCGGGCTGAAAGTTCGGCGGGTGATCATCGACGCCGGCCACGGAGGCCATGACACCGGCGCGATCGGCCCGAAGGGCACGTTCGAGAAAGACGCCACCCTGGCGATGACGCTCAAGCTCGCCAAGAAGCTCGAGGCGATGGGGCTCGAGGTGGTGCTGACCCGCGATGACGATGCCTTCGTGAAGCTCGAAGACCGCACCAAGCTCGCCAACCGCGAGCACGGAGACCTCTTCATCTCGATTCACTGCAACGCCGCCCCCTCGAGGGCGCTGCGCGGCATCGAGACCTACACCCTCAACACCTCATCGAACCGCTACTCGATTCGCCTGGCGGCCCGAGAGAACGCCAGCACCGAGCGCGGCGTCGGCGACCTGCAGTACATCTTGGCCGACCTGGCCACCAAGGCGAACACCGGCGAGTCGACCCGCCTGGCCGAGCGCGTTCAGAAGAACCTGGTTCGCTCGTTGGCCGCCGAGTACGACGGAGTTCGAGACCTCGGCACCAAAGAGGCCCTGTTTTTCGTGCTGTTGGGGGCGAAAATGCCTGCAATTCTCGTCGAGACCTCGTTCATCTCGAACGTCGAAGACGAGCAGCGCCTCGGCGATGACGCGTACCAGCAGAAGGTCGCCGACTCGATCGCCGAGGCCGTCGACGGGTTTCTCGAAGAGCGCAACAAAGTCGCCCGCATCGACTGACGGGCGAGCCCCGCCTCGTCTATGGTGGGGCACCGCATGGCGCAGCAAGACGACAAGAAACCGCCCCCGCCCAAAGCCAAAGCCGGCGAATTCGGCTCGGCCTTCGACAAAGGCCCGAACTCGCCGCGCACCAGCAGCGTGGTCTCGCTGCCAAAGCCCGAGCCGGTCGAGAAACCCAAGCCCAATTACCCGCCTCCGCGCAGACGCCGAGGCCGCTTCTCGGGGCCTCCGCCGAAGAAGCCAGAGAAGCCAGCCGGGCCGCCGCCGGTGATGACCACGTTTCAAAAGCAGCAGCTCGGCTCGGGGTTCGTCGATTCGGCGAAGCAGCAGAAACGCGAGGCCGTGATCGGCTCGAGCCCGGCGCTCTTCGACGAAACCGACGATGACGAGACGTTGGGCGGCGGCAACTTCGATGGCGTGACGGCGCCTGAGCACCTCACCGGCCGCGACACGTGGAAGGCGTTGCAGGCGCCAGTTCAGAGCAAAGCAGGCAAGCGCGAGAAGAGCTTGTACGAGCAGGTGCTCAAGCAGTTCGCCGTGGGCAGCAACCCGCGCTACGAGCCTGACGGCACCGACCGAGACCGCTCGCACATCTTCTTGTGGGACGTGTCTCTCGCGATGGGCTGCGAGATTCCCCACTTTGCGGGGGCTCGCGAGCACAACCTCTCGCAGACCACCGACTGGGTTCGACACGAGGCGCCGATGCGTGGGTGGAGGCGGGTCAGCTCAACCGACATCTACGACGTCGCGGCCTCGGGGCAACTGGTGGTGGCGGTGCCCAAAGACCCGCGGCTCAAAGGGCTGGCGGTGGTGCACCCTCAGAAAAAGGCCTTCGTGCCCGTGGTGGTCTCAGCCGGAGTCAAACGCGGGTGGGGCGTGGCCCTGCGTGACGCGATTGGCGTGGTGGCCTGCGAGTTCTTCACCCACCCTTGAGTTGCTGTTTCCACCCGGCGATGGCGCTGAGGGCCTCGAGGGGGCTGCTGCTGTCGACGCTGAAGCGCTCGAGCGCGACGAGCACCGGGTGAAGGGCCGCCGGGGTTGGGGCGTCACCGCCGAACAGCCCCAGCTGTGACGTGTCGACCACCGGTGCCTTCGGCGCCGGGGCGCCCCGGTCTCCACCCGTGGCGCGCTTGGCGAGCCGCGGCCGCCCGGCTTCGTCGAATTCACCGGCCTCGAGGTTTCGCAGCAGCTCTCGGGCTCGGGCGAGCACCTCGGGCGGCAGCCCCGCCAGCTTGGCGACCTCGATGCCGTACGAGCGGCTCGCGGCGCCAGAGACCAGCTTGCGCAAGAAGATGATTCGGCCCTGCTGCTCGCGCACCGCGATCGAGCAGTTGTGCACCCGGGGCTTCTCGCGCGCGAGGTCGGTGAGCTCATGGTAGTGCGTGGCGAACATCGTTCGAGCGCCCACGCGGTCGTGCAGGTGCTCAGCGACCGCCCAGGCAATCGACAGACCGTCGAAGGTCGAGGTGCCTCGGCCGATCTCGTCGAGAATCACCAGGCTGCGCCGGGTCGCGTGGTGAAGAATGTTCGCGGTCTCGGTCATCTCGACCATGAAGGTCGACTGCCCCCGGGCGAGGTTGTCTGAGGCGCCGACCCGGGTAAACACGCGGTCAGACAGACCGATGCGGGCGGCCTTGGCGGGCACGAAGCACCCGGCCTGAGCCAGCACCACCGTCAGCGCGACCTGCCGCATCACCGTGCTCTTACCGGCCATGTTGGGCCCGGTGATGATCAGCACCTGCTGCGAGTCGCGGTCGAGCCGCACGTCATTGGGTACGAAGCTCTCACCGCTGCCCAATGCCTTTTCGACCACCGGGTGCCGCCCACCGGTGATCTCGATCACCCCCGACTCGTCGATGACCGGGCGCACGTACCCGTTCTCGGCCGAGACCCGGGCGAAGGCCACCAGGGCGTCGAGCGTGGCGACCGCATCGGCGGCGGCCCGTAAGGCTCCTGCCCGGGCCACCACCAGGGCCCGCAGCTCTTCGAACAGCCGCTGCTCGATGGCGACCCGCTTCTCATCAGCGGTCAGCACCTTCTCTTCGTAGGTCTTGAGCTCTTCGGTGACGTAGCGCTCACCGCCAACGGTGGTCTGCTTGCGAATCCACTCCTTGGGCACCAGGCCGAGGTTCGACTTGGTGACCTCGAGGTAGTACCCGAACACCTTGTTGTACCGAACCTTGAGCGAGCCGATGCCGGTGCGCTCACGTTCTCGGGTCTCGAGCTTGAGCAGGTAGTCTTTGCCGCTGGTCGCAAGCTCGACGTACTCATCGAGCTCGGCGTGGTACCCGCCGCGAATGAAGTTGCCGTCGGCGAGTACGATTGGCGGGTCGTCGACCAGCGCGCGCGCCAGCGTCTGCGAGAGCGAGGTGATGCCGTCGTGAACGAAGGGCCTCACCAGCGACTCGAGCAGCGGGCTGGTGGTGCCCTCGAGCAGCGAGGCCAACGACGGCATCGTGGCCAGCGAGCGCCCGAGGGCCTTCAAGTCTCGGGGGCCTCCGGAGGCCAGCGAGAGCCGACCGCACAAGCGCTCGACGTCGCTCACTTCTTTGAGCTGCGCAGCAAGGGCCTCGCGCCACGAGGCTTTGACCGAGAGTGCTTCGACCGCGTCGTGCCGGGCGCCAATCGGCGCCACATCAGCCAGCGGAGCAGACAACCACCTCGCCAGCTTTCTCGCGCCCAGAGAAGTGGCCGAGCGGTCGACCACCGAGAGCAGGGTGCCGGCGCGCGAGCCGTCTTTGAGCGCCCGAAGCAGCTCGAGGTTCGCCCGAGACGATTCGTCGATGACCAAGACCCCGCCGCGGGGCTGCAGCACCATGCGGTCGACGTGGCCGGCCTGGCTCTTCTGGGTGTCTTTGAGATACCGCAGCGCGGCCCCGGCGGCGGCGAGCGAGGGCCCGACGTCTTTGGCGGCGAGGCCGAAGCCATCGAGCGAGGCCACCGAGAAGTGGGTCTGCAGCTGGGCGCGGCAGCGCTTCTCGTCAAAAGCACCGGCATCGAGACTGGCGATGCTCGGCCGTCGACTGAGCAAGCCCAGCAGGCGCTCGAGCGACGGCCCGACGAAGGCGTCGGGCACCAGCAGCTCGCGGGGGCCAGCCCGCGACAGCTCGTCAGCGATGAGCTCAACCGAGCCTGGAGTCAGCACCACGAACTCACCGGTCGACGCGTCGAGCAGGGCCGCTCCCCACGGCGACTCGTCGTCGCCCGGGCAGAGCGCGGCCAAGAAGTTGTTCTCTTTGGCCTCGAGCACGTCGTCATCGAGCACCATGCCGGGGGTGACGACCCGCACGACCTCGCGCTTGACGATGCCCTTGCCGTCGGGCGCGGTGGTCTGCTCGCAGATGGCGACCTTCTGACCCGCTTCGATGAGCCGAGCGATGTAGCGCCGCGCCGCGTGGTACGGCACCCCCGCCATCGGCACCCGGTCGGTGCCCTTGGCGCGCGAGGTGAGGGTGATCGACAGCAGCTCAGACGCCTTGACCGCGTCTTCGAAGAACAGCTCGTAGAAGTCGCCCAGGCGAAAAAAGAGCAGCGCCCCCGGCACCTGGGCTTTGACCTCGAGGTACTGCTTCATCATCGGCGTCAGCGCCGGCCCCGCGTCAGAAGGCGGGTGAAGCACGATTTCAGGCACCACTTCGTTCTGCTCGGCCGCTGCGCTCACAGACCCCTCCTACCAAGAAGCCGGCGCGGGGTTGAACCCAAAGCCGCTCCTGTACCCGCCACCCAAATGACTTCAAGCACCCAACAACGACAGCTGGGTGCGCTGAACGACCTCGTGCACCCGTGCACCTGCTTCGCGAAACAAGGCGCGCACCTGTGAATGGCAGGTGAACGCCAGAATCTGATGCCGCTTTGACAGAGCGGCGAGCACCTCGATGACCCGGCCGGCGCGATCGCCATCGAGGTTGACGGTGACGTCGTCGAGCAGCACCGGCAACGCCACCCGTACCTCACCGAAGTCTTCGACCACCGCGAGCCGAAACGCGAGCAGCAGCAGCTCGCGGGTGCCGCGCGAGAGCTGCTCGACCTCCCAGCTGACACCCTGGGCATCGCGCACCATCAGCACCCGGGCCTTGGGGTCGGGCCGCACCTGCACGTAGCGGTGGTCAGTCAGCTCGGCGAACAAGGCCCCGGCGCGCAGTACCACGCGGGGTTGTTGCTCGGCGTCGAAGCGTTCACGGGTCTGCTCGAGCACGGTGCGGGCCAACGCACTGACGGTGAACTGCTCGGCGGCCAGCCGAATTTTCACCAGCAGGGCCTCTTCTTCACGGCGCAGCGCGGCGGTTTCATCTTCGACCTCGAAGTGCTCGAGGCGGGCCCGCAGGCGGCCCAGCGCCTCGAGCGTGCGCTCGTGACTGGCCCGTGCTGCTTCGAGCGCCCCCAGAGCGTGCTGAGCCTGGTCAGCCAACACGCCGGAGTCGAGCCCAAGCGACTTGAGGGCCTCGACCTCGCCGCCGAGCGCGGCGATGGTCGCGCACGCCTGACGACGGTCGAGCTCGGCGGCTGACCAGGCCTGCGCCTCACTGGCGCGGTGCCGAAAGGCCTCGACCGAGTCGACCGCTGCGAGCGCGAGCAACGCTGCGAGCTCATTCGAAGCCTGCGCGACGGCCGCCTGATGCTGCGCCAAGGGCCCCTTTGCCGCCTCGAGCCGGGTCTCGAGCGTCGCGAGCCGAGCTCTCGCAGCGGTGGTGGCCTCGAGCCAATCGCTGAGCATCGACGCCAGCACCTCGGGCGACCGCTCGACGAGCTCGCCCCGATGCGTCTGCGCAAAGGCCGCCGCGAGCGCCTCGCCGGCCACCCTGACCCGGCGCTGGTCGGCATCGACCCCAGCCCGGTCGGTCTCGAGCTCGAGGGCGCGCTCCTGCAACCGGCTCACGTCAATCACCACATCGAGCGCCGCGTCAGCCGACATCGACGAGCTGATGCCCAAAGGCGCCAACCGCGCATCGACCTCGCTCTGCACCACATCGAGCGCCGCCTCGGCCCGCGCGCGCTCGTCTTCGAGCGACGAGACGAGCCGGCGCACCCGCTGTGCCTCTGCCAGGGCCTCGGTCAACTGGCTGGCGATGCCCCTGCGTCGTTGCTGCCCGTCGAGCACGCCCTGGGCCCACGCCATTCGGCTGCCGACGTCACCCGATGCCTCGACCCCGGCGAGGGTCAGCGCCGCCAGCAGGCGTTCATCGACTGCCTCGCCCTCGCCCTCGACCTGGCCCAGCTCAGCCTGACGCTGGGCTCGCTGCTCATGCTGGTGCCGCTGGGCGTGCTGCCATGCGGCATGCTCTGAGGCGGTGCCCTGCTCGTCGCGCCAAGCAACGACCAGCCCTACCAAACCCAGCGTCAACCCAAAGAGCAGTGCGCTCGGGCCCGCCCCGACGGCCCAGGCGACCATCGCGCACACCACGAGCCCGACCGTCGCAACCCCCGCCAACCACAAAGGAAACCGGGCGCGCGGGGCGACCGGGCCCGGCACCCAGAGGGCCTCGAGCTGCGTCTTCACACCGGCCGCGCGCACCGCCAGGTGGGCTTGCCGTTGCCGCAGCCCCTCGACCTGGCTCAGCGCCGTAAGCGCGCGTTCGACCGGCTCGACTGCCACCTCATCGATCGCCCCGAGCATCACCTCGAGCTGGTGCACGCGCTCTTCACGTCGGGCGAGCTCATCACGGCCCGACGACACGGCGGCCATCACCCGGGTGCGCTCCTCGCGAGCCGTCGCATGCCGGTCGCGCAGTGACTTGAGCTGGGTTTGCACCGCGGTGCTGACATCGACTTGAGAGAGCCACTCGAGTTCAGCCTCGTTGACAGGCAAGCGCTTCATCGACTCGGCCAATTGGCGCTCGCGCGCCTCGAGCTGGGCCCTCGCCGCCGGCAGCTCGCGCGCCTGAACGACCACCGTGTCCCACTGGCGGAGGGCGGCCCGAACTGGCTCGGGCCGGGCACCCACCGACTGCTCAGCCCGGCCCGCGCGAACAGCGGCCTCGAGATCATCGCTCTCACGGGTCGCCACCCGCAACGCGCTGCTGGCCTCTCGAACCGTCTTGGCGAGGCCTTCAACCCGGCCCACCGCCTCGAGAGGAAAATGCGCCAACGCCTCGCGCCCGGCCTGCGCGCCCTCAGCCCGTGCCAACGCCTCGAGCGGCCCGAGCGACTTCTGCAACCGCTCGACCTCGCGCACCCGTGCCTGCGCGGCCCCGACCTCGTGCTCGAGCTGGGTCACCAAGGCGGTGAGCTGCGCCCGCTGCTCGAGGTCTCGTGCGTACTCCCTGGGCCGGTCACCCAGCGCCTCGAGCTGCATGCGCATGCCCTGCAGCTCCCTCAGCCAGACATTCAAAGGCCGTTGCCCCTTCGGCAAGAACAGCTCGCTGCTCTCTTTGCGCAAGGTCTCGAGCGCAGCGGGCAAGCGCTGGGCCCCCTGCATCGCCGCCGCGAACAGCCGTTCAGAGACCTCCGAGCCGGCCAGGTCACCAAAAGTACGCAGCTGATCAATCGTCAACGCAAACACCTGCGCGAACAGCTCGCGGCTGACCTGACCTCGCGCCTCATCGAGCCTCGAGTCGGGCAGGGGCGCTCC
Organism: Archangium sp.; assembly: GCA_031367385.1. GTDB lineage: Bacteria > Myxococcota > Myxococcia > Myxococcales > Myxococcaceae > JAEUJT01. The sequence goes on from JANLPS010000006.1 coordinate 10,329, forward strand.
GTTCGAATCTCGCAACGACACCTCGCC
>JANLPS010000111.1:0-3789 GCA_031367385.1 Archangium sp.
CGCCCCCCTCGCAGCCGCTGAAGATCAGCGTCGCCGCCAGAGGGGGGCGATTCTCTGTTCTGCGGCTCGGCGGGGTGCGAATTCTCGGCGGTCGAGTGGTCTGAGCTCAGCTCGCTCGCGGGGTTCACCGGGCCCGCTCCCGACTTGAGCAACGCGGTGACCACCTCGGCCGACGGCATCGCCTTCGGGCATCAGCTTTATTTCGACACCCGGCTTTCGGGCAACGCGACGCTGGTCGACACCCTCGGGCGCGCCACTCAGTACGCCCGCGCGCCGCTCGGGCAGCCGACCAAGCTCTCGTGCGCGACCTGCCATGTGCCGACCCGCGCCGGAGCCGATTTCTCGTCTTCTCCAGGCAACACCTCGATCGGGGCCGGCACCTACGACGTGAACAGCCAGCAGACGGTCAACGCCGGCGCCTACACCATGACCTACTGGAACGGGCGCAACGACTCGCTCTGGGCGCAGATCATCGCGGTGATGGAGAGCCGGGTGTCGATGGGCGGCAACCGCCTCGCCGCCGCCTGGGTGATGCAGAACAGCTACCACGACACCTACACCAAGGTGTTCGCCCAGTACCCGCTGCCGTTCGGCGCCGACGACCTCGCCGCGACCTCGACCGGGTTGAGCACCGACGGCACCTGCAAGTTGGACCTCGCGATGGCGTGCCCCGCCGGCTGCCGCTCGGTGATGGTCGACGCTGCGAGCGTATGCTTGCCGCGCTTTCCTCCTCAGGGCCGCCCAGGAGCGACGGCGGGCTGCCAGTGGGGCAGCGCGACCGAGCCCAGCAAAGATGCCTTCGATTGCATGGCCGCCGCCGACAAAGACGCGATCAACCGGGTCTACGTGAACCTGGCCAAGGCCATCGCGGCCTACGAATACCAACTGGTCAGCAAGAATTCGCTCTTCGATCAATTCATCGCCGCCGGGCCGGCCTCGAGCATGCTCGATGGCCCCGCGCGCCGGGGCGCCAAGCTCTTCGTCGGCAAGGCGGCCTGCGTGGAGTGCCACTCCTCGAGCCTGTTGACCGACAACGAGTTTCACAACATCGGTGTGCCCCAGGCAGGCCCCGGCGTGCCGACCGAAGCCGACTGCATCGCGGGCTCGGCCTGCGACTGCGTGGCGGGCAAGAACTGCCTGCCGTGGGGCGAGTACGACGGCTTGACCAAGCTCAAGGCCAACACCTTTCGCCGCGACTCGAAGTGGAGCGACGCCCCGACCGACGCCAGCCGCGCCAATTGGTACACGCTCGACTTGACCTCGAGCATGAAGGGCGCGTGGAGAACGCCGAGCCTGCGCGATGTGGCGCTGACGCCGCCCTACATGCATGACGGGCTCTACAAGACGCTCGGCGAGGTGGTGCACCACTACAACGTGGGCGGCGCCGAGGCCGGGTTCGCAGGCCAGAAATCACCGCGGCTCAAGCCGCTGCAGCTCACCGAAAACGAAGAGGCCGACGTGGTCGCATTTCTGCAGACTCTGACGGGTGAAGCCCTGCCCGAAGCGCTCACCGCCGTGCCGGTGCTGCCCTGATGCCGCTCTTCAGCCTGACCGTGGCCCTGGTGCTCGGCCAACTTCCAACCCAGCAGCCCAACGTCACCCAGCCGCAGCTCGACGAGCTGCTCGAGCGAATCGAAGTGCTCGAGAAGCGGGTCGAGCAGACCGAAGAGACCGCCCAGCATCGAATACCGCGGGTGACGGTGACCGGGTACCTCGACGTCGGCTTCTTCGTGCCGATGGGCAACGAGGGCTCGGGGGTGATCGAAGACGTCGGCAACCGCTACTTCCCCCAGTACGCGGGCAAGTACGGGTGGGTGTTCTTGGGCGATCTCTACGGGCCGATGGTGAACAGCCGCGGAGAGCCCTCCGACCTGGGCTCGCTGCCCGGGGTCGATCGCTTCGACAGCATTCACTCGCGGGGAGCGCCTAGCTTTCTGGTCAACGAGGCCCACATTCGGCTCGAGGCGGGGCTGACCCCATCGCTGCTGGCGCAGGTCGGGTTCAACCTGGTGCCGCGCACCGGCCACGAGTTCAACTTCGGTGACTTCTTCAACGCCGACGTGATGCAGCTGGAGTGGATACCCTTCGACTCGGGCAAGACCAGCATCTTCATCGGCAAGTTCGAGTCGGTGATGGGCATCGAGTACCGCGAGCGCCGGGCCAACCAGCGCTTCGGCATCACGCCCTCGCTGATGCAACGCTACACCTCTGGTTTGCCGGTCGGCATCAAGGCGCGCTCGAAGTTCTTGCCGCACGACATGCTGGTGGTGGCGCTCTCGTTGACCAACGGCAGCTCGGTGATCGAGCCGTTTCACTTCTCGTCTGAGATCGACACCAACTGGGCGAAGACCGGCTCTGGCCGAGTCTCGTTCGCTCCGCCGCTGCCGGCAGAGGTCGAGCTCGAGCTGGGCGTGTCGGGCTCGGTGGGCGCGCAAGACTTCAGCCGCGTCTCGAGCGGCCTGATGTGGTTCTTGGGCTTCGACGGGCGAATCACCTGGCGCGACCTGACGATCAAGGCGCAGTTCTTGCGCGGGTTTTCGCCGGGCTCCGCGAGCGAGAACGTCTACGCGCTCTCGCTGCACGGTGGCGGCTACCTGCAAGCAGAGTGGATGTTCTTGCCCTTTCTGGGGGCGCTGGCGCGAGGTGAGTTTCGCAACGCCGAGGTCACCCTGGGCACCGAGCGAAATTACGTGACGCGCGGGTACCGGTTCACCGGCGGCCTGCGCTTCGTGCCGAACCAGTTCGTCACCTTGAAGGCCGAGTACCTCTACAACGGCGAGTACGGCGGCGTGCCACCCATCGACAACAACGTTTTGACGACGTCACTGGTGGTGACGTTGTGAGCTCATCTTCGGAGGTCGTGATGCGACGTGCCGCACTGGTACTCGTGATGGCCAGCACGGCTTTCGCGCAGGGGAAGAATCAGCAACGAGATCTCGCCGCCGAGGTGACGCGGCTGCAGCAGGAGGTCGCGCAGCAGCGGCAGGTGCTGCAGTACCTGCTGCAAGATCAGCAACAGCAGAGCTCGATGTTGCTGCAGCTGCTGGGCGCCACACCCAAGGGCGGAGCGCCGATGTCGTATGCCGACTCGCCCCCCGATGGCACGGCATCACCAAGCACAGGTGCAGGCCCGGCGAAGACTGCCGCCACCACGCCCAGGCCGGGCAGGGGAGCCCCGGCCGGCCCGACGACGTTCTCGCTGAGCGGAAAAGTGCTCGATTCAGTGGGAGCGCCCGTCGCGAACGGGTTTGTCTACATCAGCGATGTGTCGAGCCTGGCCAAAGGGCAGACGTTTTCAATCAAGCAGCAGAACAAGACCTTCGTGCCGGCGGTCGCGGCGATTCAGCGCGGCACCCAGGTCAGCTTCCCCAACACGGACTCGGTGTTTCACGACGTGTTCTCGCGCTCACCCGGCAACGCCTTCGACGTCGGCGCGATTCAAGCGGGCGAGAAGACCAAGTCGGTCACCCTGGTCAAGGCCGGCGTGGTCGAGATCTTCTGCAACTTTCACGCGAAGATGAACGCGCAGATTCTGGTGGTCCCCGGGCCGCTGTTTGCTCCCACCGATGTGCAGGGGCACTTCAAGATCGACGGCGTGCCTGCCGGCCGGCACACCGTGGTCGGGTGGGCGGCGTCATCGACCCCCAGCAGCACCGCGGTTGACGTGAACGCCGAGACCGCCCCGATCGAGCTGACCGTTGCGTCAGATGGGTCGGTGAAGTCGCACTTGAACAAGAACGGCCAGGCTTACGGCAGCTATGGCGACTAGGAGGTCGCTGCCGCTGCTGC
>JANLPS010000121.1:0-2114 GCA_031367385.1 Archangium sp.
GCCTTCGGGTCGGCGACCGGCTCAGGCCAGTCTTGAGCCTGAAGACCCTGCTGAAAAACAAGAAGGCGACGGGGCGGCCCAAAGACCAGCTCGACGTCGCGCTGCTCACGAAAGCCTTGAAAGACAGGGCTGGGCCCACACCGAAGAAGCGCCGCCCAGCTCGATCTCGCGGCAAACTGAAGTGAAGCTCGGGTTGGAGCGCTTTAGGCCGCGGTCAGGACGTCAACGCGGGGAAATTCGAGCGTGAAGACGCAGCCCTGGCCAGGCAAGTCTTTGACGGTGACCTCGCCCTCGTTGGCCCGCGCAGCCTTGCGACAGATGTACAACCCGAGCCCCACGCCGCTGCGATCGCCGCTTCGCTGCTCATAGGGCCGAAACATGCCCTCGATGCTGCCTTCTGGCAGGCCGCCGCACTCGTCTTGTACGTCGAAGAACACGCGAGTCGCGGTGGTGTGCACCCGCAGCGTTACGGTGCTGTTGGGCTTGGTGAACTTGAAGGCGTTGTGCAGCAGGTTCGAGAGCGCGGCGGCGATTGAAGGCCAGTCGCCTTCGATGATCACCGTTAGAGCGACGGGCGAGACGATCAACCGCAGCCCGCGGGCCTGCGTCTGCAAGAGGGCTCCGATTTCGACCTCTTCGACCATCTCGGCCACAGAGAAGCGCGCGAGCTTGGTGATGCCGCCCTCGAGGCGCACCTCGTTGAGCGAGCGATCGATCAGGTCGCGCAGGCCGAGCAAGGTGCGGCCCATCAGCACACCGGTGCTGCCGCCCACGGCGACCCGACCGGCCCTGATACTCTCGTATGAAAGCATGGCGATGCTGAGCAGGTTGCGCAGCTCGTGCGCCAGAGTGCCCAAGCGCTCGGTGCTCGCTTCGCTGATGGTTCGCTCACGAGAACGAGAATATTCGGTCACCGCGCCAGCGATGGCGTCGTCGAGACACAGGTTGAGCGTTCGAAACTCATCGGTCGCGATGGGCGCGCCTTGCTCGAGCGCCAGGGTCGAAATCGTCTGGCAGACGGCTCCGTAGTCGTGCACCACCTGGCCGATGGTCAGCCCCATACGCAACAGGTCGGCGCCGTGACGGGCAGCGCTGACCCCCAACTTGCTATTGTCGACCTCGGCCTTGAAGCGACTCCGACGCAGGGCGTCGATCAACTGCTCGAGAAACACGGGGATGCCGTTCGCAAGCTCGACCGCGCTGGGGACGGGGGTGGTTCGAGCCGCGACGACTGCCCGGGCACGCTCGATAATGACCGCCTTGTGGGCGTTGACGAAGTCTTCGAGCATGGTGTCTCTATGGGCGTCGCCACCCGCGATAGCAATCGCCAACCCGGCAATCGACCCGCTCGAGCGTCATTGTGGCGAATCGGTGCCCAGCGGCTCGGGCGAAACGCCCACTTGGTCGAAGGCTGCCTTGAGCCGCGACGCCTCGGTCGGTGACTGGGTGATCGGCATCTGCGGCAGCGTGCGCTGATCTCGAAAGACGAACGGATCCGTTGGCTTGGCAGCGAGGTTGAGCTGGTAGTGCAGGTGCGGGCCGGTCGAGCGGCCGGTCGTGCCTGACTGCGAAATGACGTCGCCGGCTTTGACGGTCGTGCCGACGGCGACCAGCAGCGTGGCGTTGTGGCAGTAGGCCGTCGCGACGCCGTGCCCGTGGTCGACGATGATCATTCGGCCGTTGAGCTCGTCTTCGCTGGCGCGGCGCACGATGCCGTCGGCGACCACTTTGACCGGAGTGCCTTCAGGCACCGCCAAGTCGACACCTGAGTGCAGCTGCTGCGCGCCGGTGATCGGGTGCGTGCGCCAGCCGAACGGCGATGTCACCGGCGTCTTCGGCAGCACGGGCCACCCGAGCGCATACGCGGTGCCTAGGCTCAACGAGGCCGAGGCCGCAGCCAACGCCGAGGCGCTCGAGGGGGGCAGCTGGAGCACGAGCGATTCGAGCGTGAGGGGCCGGCCTTCGGCTTTCGCGCGCTGGGTTGCGTAGAGCGCGACGTCGTAGCCGGTGAACAGCGAGAGCACCGCGGCGTCGTCGGTCTGCAGGTCGGCTTTCACGCGGGCGACGAGCGTGGCGGCGTCATCGGGCGTCGAGACTCCGGCGAGGTGGTAGTG
>JANLPS010000159.1:0-28001 GCA_031367385.1 Archangium sp.
CAACGTCGAAAGCGCCGCGTCGTAGCCCACCGACTTCACGCTCGATGAATTCACAGCGACCCGAAGGCACGTCTCTCTCGCTTGCATGCCGCCAAACTACCGAGATGACTGAAAACGGATGATGCGATTGCCCTGTGAGCCGAGCGTATCGCAAGGTTACTTGTCAGACCCGCATGCGATACCGGCGAAGGCGACAGATTGGGCTGTCGCGAGCAGCAGGGGGTGCGGCGTGTTGGAGCCAGGCAAGCGGTTGGCGGTTTTCTCGATTCGACAGAGCAAGAACGGCAGCGTGTGGGTGCGCGCCGGCTACGCGGAGGTCAACGCCGATGACTCGGTGAATTTGCACCTCGACGTGCTGCCGATTGATGGGAGGCTGCACGTGCGTGAAGCCAGTGAAAGGGCCCCGCCGTCGGGTGGCCCACACTAGCGGGGGGCTTGCGGTGGGGCGTGAAAACCAGCAAAGACGAAGCCGTCATGTTGGCTGCGCGCCCCCACCTCGAGCCTCACCGTCGCGCCGATGCGGCGTCAGTGGTGGTCAAAGAAATCTACCTCTCGCTGCAGGGCGAGTCGTCGCACCAGGGGCTGCTGTGCGCCTTCGTGCGGCTGACCGGGTGCCACCTGCGCTGCTCGTATTGCGACAGTGTGTTCGCGTTTCAGGGCGGGGCTCGGCGCTCGAACCTCGACGTGGTGCGCGAGGTCAAGGCCATGGGCACGCCGATGGTCGAAATCACCGGCGGTGAGCCGCTGCTTCAACCCGGCGTCTACCCGCTGATGGAGGCCTTTCTCGCCGAGGGTCTGACCGTGCTGCTCGAGACCTCGGGGGCCATTGATGTGCGCTTGGTACCGCCCGCGGTGCACAAAATCGTCGACCTGAAGACGCCGTCGTCAGGCGAGAGCGACCGCAATGACTTGAAGAACTTCACCTCGATGAACCAGAACGACGAGCTCAAGTTCGTGATCGGCTCGCGTGAAGACTTCGACTGGAGCGTCGCGATGATTCGAGCGCACCGCCTCGATCAGCGCCCCTTCGGGTTGCTCTTCTCGACCGTGTTCAACCGGCTCTCGCCCCGCGAGCTGGCCCAGTGGGTCATCGACGCACGGCTGCCGGTGCGTTTTCAGCTCCAACAGCACAAGTACGTGTGGGAGCCCGAAGCCCGGGGGGTCTGAGCGCCGCACGGCATCCGCTCCGCAAGCTGAACGTCCGTTGGGGTGGACGAAAGCGCTGAGCCCCGAGAAGGCGTCTTGCTGCAGTGCAACAAGCGCCCTACGACTCCGGTCGCACCTTTGACGCCCGGCACTTCACCGGGGGGAGCCACACAATGCACGCGATGAACACGATGGGTGGAATGCCGATGAACACCATGCCGATGCACAACCCGATGATGGGCATGATGCCGATGATGGGCGGCATGAATGGCATGAACATGATGCCGATGATGGGCGGCATGATGAATCAGATGCCGATGATGAACATGATGCCGATGCCGATGATGCGCCCCATGATGTGCAAGATGACCATGGAGATGGGCAAAGACGGCATGGTCTGCAAGATGATGCCGATGGAAGGCGTCACCATGGAGATGATGAAGGAGTACTGCGAAATGATGGGCTCGATGATGGCCATGGGTATGCCGATGATGATGATGTGCAACGGCATGCCGATGATGATGATGTCGAAGTAAGAACGTCACATCAGGCAGCACACCAGGAGCTCGGGCGACCGGGCTCCTTCTTTTTTGGGCTATAGGCCACCGCATGCCTTCACTTCAAAACAGAACGCTCTTCATCTCTGGCGCCAGCCGCGGCATTGGTCTGGCCATCGCTCTCCGCGCCGCCCGTGATGGGGCCAACATCGTCATCGCCGCGAAGACCGCCGACCCGCACCCCAAGCTGCCGGGCACCATCTACACCGCGGCGAAAGAGGTCGAGGCCGCTGGAGGCAAGGCGCTCCCGCTGATGTGCGATATTCGCTCTGAAGAGCAGGTCTTCGAAGCGGTGCAGAAAGCCATCAATGCGTTTGGTGCCATCGACGTCTGCATCAACAACGCGAGCGCGATCAGCCTGACCGGCACCCTCGAGACGCCGATGAAGAAGTACGACCTGATGCACCAGATCAACCTGCGCGGCACCTTCTTGGTCAGCCAGGCGTGCCTGCCGCACCTGCTCAAGTCGAAGTTCACTCCGCACATTCTCAACCTGTCGCCGCCACTGAGCATGTCGCCCAGGTGGTTCGGGCCTCACGTCGCGTACACCATGGCCAAGTACGGCATGTCGATGTGCGTGCTCGGCATGGCTGAAGAGTTCAAGGGCAAGGTCGCCGTCAACGCCCTCTGGCCGCGCACCACCATCGCCACCGCCGCCGTGCACATGCTCGGAGGCGACGACATGATGAAGGCCAGCCGCACGCCGCAGATCATGGCTGACGCGGCGTACGAGATTCTCGGCAAGAATGTCGAGTTCAGTGGCCGGTTCTGCATCGACGACGAGGTTCTGCGCGAAGCCGGAGTCACCGACCTGCGCAAATACCAGGTCGACCCGAACATCGAGCCGCTGCCAGACTTCTTCATCGACTAGCGCGCCGGGGTTCGGCCCCGCCCAGCCGCCCGAAGCGGGGTCTCACCGAGCGACGGCCAGCACACACGGCCCAGCGACACAGGCCGCCCCGGGCGCCTGGCACAGCGAGCAATGCACCGCCGGCCGCGGCGCGCAGCCCTTGAGCGCCGAGGCGACGTCTTGGGTCGTACGCCACCTGGCTCGACCTCGAGATCGCCCCGTTCGGGCACGGGAAACACGCCGCGCACAGCGCTCCGAACGCGACCGCGACGCACGCGTTCGATTCGACGCACTGGGTCGAATACCCGCTCGAGTCAATCGCCATTCAGCAGCTGATCAACCCGCTCGCCGCGAGCGCCACCGCGGCCAGGCCCCGACGCACTACTGCCCCAGGCCCGAGTCGACCGCAGGCACCTGGTGCAGCCCCAGCCGGTACCGGTTCACCACCGTGCGCGCGGTCTTGTTCACCGCCAGCTCGAGCCGCCCCAGGCTGGTCTTCGCCAACGAGCCCAGCACCCGGGCCCGCATGCGCAACGCCGGGTCGTCAATCACGCCCGAGAGCACGCCGACGGCCGACGAGCCGAACACCCGGCTGTACTCTTTGACGAACGCGCTCGGCCGAACGTCTTCGCCCGACAAAATATCCATCGAGGCGGCACGGCGCTTCGGGCCCTTGCGCCAGTAGCGAAAAACGCCGGCCTGCAGCGCCTTCGACCCCGCGTCAGAGCCTCGAAAGACCTCGTACAGCGCGTCGGTGAAGACCTCGCGCATGCGCACGAAGTCGTAGCGCTGGCGCTGGTACTCTTTGAGCGCGACATCGGTTGGCCCATCGGCGCCCACCGCTCCAGCCAACGTCAGCGCGTCGTTCATGCCGTTGGTCATGCCTGACGCGGTCAGCGGGTGCGCACAGCCGCCAGCGTCGCCGACCAGCACCACGCCCGGGGCCGCACAGGCCTGGGTCAACATCGAGTGGTTCGCACAGCCTTCGAAGCCACGGGTCTGGAGCGCCGAGAGCATCGCCTCACGCAGCGGGCTCGGCACATGGGCCGCGTAGTGCTGCGCGATGTACGCGATGATCGCCGGCTTGCCCTTCGCCGCCCCGAGGGGAATGTCGATGCAGAACCGAACTTTTCCTGCTCCGTAGGGGTACGCGAGAATCGGCCCCGGCCCGCCCAGAAAAACGTGCCCGCGCGAGCCCCAAGGCAGCTCGGTGCCCTCGACGCCGAAGGCCACCGTGTACGAGAGCAACGTGATGTCGGGCTCGAGCCCAAGCTTGGCTCGAAGCCGCGATTGGCGCCCGTCAGCCAAGACCACCAGGTCTCCGCGGTGCTGCGTGCCGTCAGCGGTGACCACGCCGGTGATTCGCTCACCTTCGCGCAGGAGCTCGACCGCCGGTTGGCCGGTCAGAATTTTCACCCCTGCACGCGCCGCGACTTCACGTCGCATCGTCATCACCATCACCGGGTGATCAATGCCCAGCCCAGGCCCGCTCTCGGCGCGGTAGGGCAGCAACACTGGCGCTCCCACGTTGCTGGGTGAGGCTGCGAAGCCGTGCACCTCGACGCCGCCGGCCTCGAACAAGGCATCGCTCAAACCAAGCTGCCCGAGGGCGCGAACCCCTTTGGGGTGAATCAGCTCACCGCGAAAAATCGGGTCCCACGTCTGGGCTCGCTCCAGCACCACCACCCGCGCGCCCTGACCCGACAATGCGGCCGCAGTGGCCAGCCCTGTAAATCCGCCGCCCACGATAACCACGTCGCTGCCAATCATGGCCGGCAGCTATTGCGCGCTTGCCTCACTTCTTCAACTAAACGGCAAAATGACACATGTCATTCGTTAACACCCGTCAGTGGGTGAACTGTTTGAAGGCAAGCCAGCACCGGTGTACTCGACCGCGCATGGCCGATCTCGAAGACTTGCTGCAGAAGACCAGCCGCACGTTTGCGCTGGCAATACCGCTGTTGCCCGAGCCGACTCGGCACGCGGTCTCTGTGGCATATTTGCTCTTTCGCATCGCCGATACCTTCGAAGACGCCACGGCGTGGCCCCGCGAAAAGCGCATTGCCTCACTCGAATCGTTCATTGGGCTCGTCAAACGCGAAGACGCCGCCACTGCCGCCGAGCCGTTGGTCAACCAGTGGCTCGCGCAAGCCCCGGTGACCCATGCCGGGTACCTCGAATTGCTTGGAAAGACGGGCGAGGTGCTCGCCGAGCTGGCCCGCATGCCACCCGCGGTTCGAGCAATTCTGATCAAGCACTCCGTGCGCACGTGCGAAGGCATGGCCCAGGTGGTGGCCCGCGCCGATGAACGGGGCTCGATGACCTTGCGCTCGCTCGAAGACCTCACCGACTACTGCTATCTCGTGGCCGGCATTGTCGGAGAGCTTTTGACCGAGCTCTTTCTTCACGACGCCCCCTCGCTCCAGGCCCAGGCGGCGGAGCTGAATCGCCGGGCGCTCGCGTTCGGCGAGGGCCTGCAGCTGGTGAACATTCTCAAAGACACCGGAGACGATGCGCGCGACGGCCGGGTCTACCTGCCCCCCAATGTGACCCGCGCCCAGGTGCTCGCCCTCGCCCGCGCCGACTTGGACCACGCCAACGCCTACGTGCAGGCGCTTCAGCAGGGCGGAGCGCCCAAGGGCTACCTCGGGTTCACCGGCATCTCGCTGATGCTCGCATACGCCACCTTGAATCGTCTCGAGCTCGAGGGTGCAGGCGCCAAGGTCTCCCGCGCCGAGGTCGGCCGGCTCTTCGGCGTGCTCCAATCGGCCATCGAATCGAATGTTCGGCTCGATGTTCGAGCCACGGCCTTGGCGTGACCGGCCCCCGGTGGTCACCGGCTTCGACGCCTGATCAATCAGGCAAATGCTTCATCGTGACCGGCGCCAGCTCGGGCATCGGGCTCGGGGTCGCGAAGCTGCTCGCCGCGAAGAACGGCAGCGTGATTCTGGCGTGCCGCGACCGCAGCAAAGCCGAGCGCGCGGCCGCGGTCATTCGCGAGTCGACCCCGGGCGCGACGCTGCACCTGCTGACCCTCGACCTGAGCTCGCTGACCTCGGTTCGCCAGTTCGCTCGCGAAGTGACCGAGCACCACCCGCGCGTCGACGTGCTGATCAACAACGCCGGCGTGATGGCCCTGCCCTACGGCAAGACCGTCGACGGCTTCGAGCTGCAGCTTGGCACCAACCACCTCGGGCCCTTCGCCCTGACCGCCCTGCTCCTGCCTGCCCTCGAGCGCGCCGAGGCGCCGCGGGTGGTCTCGGTCTCGAGCACCATGCACCGCAGCGGCACCCTCGACCTCGACGACCTGCAGCGAGAGAAAAGCTATTACCGCTGGCCCACCTACGGCACCACCAAGCTCGCCAACCTGCTCTTCACCTACGAGCTCGAGCGTCGTCTGCGCGTCGGCCAGAAGAAGACCATCGCCGTGGCCTGTCACCCTGGGTACGCCAACACCAACCTGTTGATGGCGGGGCACTCGCCGCTCGTCGCGGGGTTCTTGCGGCTCACCAACAGACTGATCGCCCAATCTGCCGAGCAAGGCGCCTGGCCCACGCTCTTCGCCGCCACAGACGGCTCGGTCAAAGGCGCAGACTTCATCGGCCCCGATGGGCTCTTCGAGCTCGCTGGCGCTCCCAAGGTCGTGCGCTCGAGCAAGAAATCGCAAGACCGCGCGCTGGCGCAGGCGTTGTGGGCGATCTCCGAAAAGCTGACCCACACCGAGTTCGGTCTGCCCGAGGCGCGCTGATCAGCCTGCTTACGGCCGGGCGACCCGCCGCAACACGTCGGTGCCGTTCGGGTCGACCGGAGGCACGTGCTGCATCAGCTCGTCAATCGAGTGGGGGTCGTGCAGCAGTGTGTAGTGGTCGTACGCCGTCTTCGAGACCACCAGCAGGCCACCCTCGCTCTGCGGGCGCGGGTCACGCACGAAGCGCGCGCTCTGCAAATCAACCAGCCCATCGGTGCCTTCACCGACCCAGTGCTTCGACGCGGCAATCAACAGCGCGCTGAAGGCCAGCTGAAACCGTGGCTTCTGGGCCGTGTCGCTCGACCCGTGAAAGGTCAGGTCGACCGTCTTTTGCAAGAACTCGGGCATTCGTTGCCAGAGCGTGTCGGGGTCGAGATTGTTCACCGCTTCGGCGCCCGCTTCACTGCGAGCAATGCTGCGCGAGAACAGCTTGCCCGGCCCGTCGTCTGACAGCATCGAGCCGCGAAACGCCGGCCCCATCGCGATGTGCCGCGAAATCACGTCGGGGTAACCGGCCTCGGCCAATCGCAACCGCGCCATCGCCACCTCGACGTTGCCTTGGCTGTGCGCAATGACGTTGAGCGGGGGCTCGCCTGGCTTGGGGTTCAACGACACCGAAATACCCAGCTTCAGCCCATCACGCCGTATCGCCTCGAGTTGCTCGATGAAGATGTCGGCTCCCGTGGTGCTCGGTTGATAGGCGCGATCGGTGCGGCCAATCGCGAACAGGTTCAACTCCGGAGGCACCGGCACGCCGTCAGGCTCGGGGTACACCTTCAACCGCCGCAGCTTCGTGGCCTCTGACCCATCAACCAACGTGCCCATCAGCACCAATGTGTCGGTGTACTGCGCCATGCGAAACAGGCTCGCGGGGCTCGGCACCGAGTTGGCCAGCCCAGGCCGAAACAGCGTCACCCCTTCGAGCTTGGCCGTCTGCTGGGTGAAGAGGTTCGTTGCCTTCGGAGTCGCCATTGCGTTCGCGACAACGGTCGGCGTGCGGAAGAACTCCTTCGACCGCGCGTCGAAGAGGTTCGCGTACAGGGCCTCGGTCATGGGCTCGTCACCCACTGGCTCGCCGCCTTCTCGGGGCAGCGTCTTGCCACCGATGGCGACCGTCTTCGCTCCCGGTTTGACGTCGGTGAACTTCGCGCGCAGCGCAGCGCGGTACTGGGGGCTCTCCAAGTCGGCCATCGAGTCCTGCAGGTCGACCTTGCGAATGCCCGGTTCGATCACCCGGTACACGGCTCGCTCGCGATCGGTGACCAGGCCCTCCCGCAACGACTTGAGCAAGGTGTGCCTGGCCACGAGAGGCAACTTCGCCGCACCCTCGGCGCCAAGGCTCATCGCTACCCCCGCCGCCACCAGGTCGCGGTCACCGTCGGGCACTCGCTGCAGCACATGCGCCCAGATCGGGTCATCGAGCTTGGTTTGTGAGAGCTTGCCGACCAGCTGCTGACAATTCGTGAAGCCACGGCCCTGCGCCGAGGCCACCAAGAGCCCGGCGCGAACCAGCGGGTCGCGCTGATTTTCGATCGGCCCGCCGGCGACCTGAACCATGGCTTGCCGCTTGTTCAGCAGCCCCGTCAGCTCAGCGGCTTGGCCGGGGTTGAGCGACGACAAGGCCGACAGCTCACCGATTCGGCGGTCGATGCGGTTGAGCACCAGGGCGTTGAGGTTCTGATCACGCACCGGCGCGTTCCTGGCGACCCCAGGCGGCAGGGCAAATGCTGAGGTCCCCCCGGGGGGCAGGCGGTCAACCACGACCTCCAGTATCGCTGAAATGACCGGCCGAAGACGACACCCGGCGCGTCATTCGATGCCGCGGGCACGCCGGTATTCACCCAGCGCCCACACCGGAAAATAGTGACGGTAATTGTCGTAATTGATCAGGCAGGTTCGGTTGAAGACCCCCACCAGCGGCTCGCGCGCCCAGCTCCCGTCGGGCACTTGCCGGCTCGACAAGAAGGCCGCCGCCCTGTCGATCGCGTCGTGCTCCGCGGCCCCGGCGCGAATCAGCGTCGACAACGCCCACGCGCTCTGGGTCACGTGCCCGGTTTCGCCCTCGACCCAGGCGCGCTCCCGACAGGTGTCACCGTGCTCTGACCAACTGCCGTCAACGCGTTGTTTTCTCAGCAGAAATGCACACGCGCGGCGAATCGCGGGGTCGCTTTGAGGCACGCCGGTCGCCAGCAGCCCGCTCACTCCGAACCACGTGCCATAGGTGAAGCACACCGCCCAACACCCCTCGAAGCTGCCGTCGTCGCGCTGGCTCTTTCGCAAGAACGCGACGCCCCGCTCAATGGCGTCACCCAGGTCGAGCTCGGCGCCAAACCGGGCTCGCGCGGCCACCAGGGCCTGCAGGCACGCGCTCGTACATTCGACGTACGAGTAATCGACCATGATGTCGCCGAACACCTGCGAGGGGTTGAACTGCTCCATCCACGCGCCGGCGCGCTGCTTCTCGTACGTGGCCCAGCCCCCGTCGTCGTTTTGCCACGACAGAATCAGCCGCACCGAATCGCGCAGCCGCTCGAGCGGTATGTCGTCGAACCGGCCCTCGAGCGCCAACGCGCACTTGAGCCCCTCAGAGGTACAATCGGTGATCGGCCACCCGTGGGCGCGATTCGAGAACGGCCAGCCGCCCTTCGACGGGTGCCGGTAGTGCGCCTCGGCCTCGGGCACGTCTTCGAGAATCTGATTGTCTTTCAGATACCCGTACGCTTTTCGCAAGACGCCGGCGTCGTGCCACTTCGCCGGAGTCGCCAGAATCGCTTGCGTCGCGAACGCCGTGTCCCACAGCTCGCTGTTGTTGTAGCCCTGCATCTTGATGCCATCGTGCCCGGGCCAGAGGTACGGCTGAAGCGCCGCGAAGCCTCGCTCGAACTCGTCGCGGCCCTCGGCGCCGCGAAAGAAGTGCACGAAGGTGTTGAGCACCGCGTTCACCGGGCCGATGTCGATGTCGTTGGTGACGCGGTCTTCGTACTGAATGTGGTGCAGGCACTCGGCGAGCGCGCGTTTTCGCAGCGGCTTGAAGGGCAACCGCTCGTAGATGTTCTCGGCCAGGTAGGTCGCCTTCAGCCCCGGCGTGCTCGGCCGGTAGTCGTCGGCCTGTGAGACCGTGTCGCGGTGGGTCTCCCATTCGATGGTCGAATATTTTCCATCGTAGAGCTCATCACGCAGGGCCAGCTGCAGCGCGGTGACCGGCGCGGTCGAGCGCATGCCGTAGAGCCAGGCCATTGGCAAATAGACCTGCCGGCTGTGACACCACAGTCGCCGCGGGTGCATCGGCGCGTCTTTGGGCAGCAACCAGAACTCGGGCTGCAGTGGGTGAATGCCGCGCCAGTCGTAGAGGCCAAGCACACACAAGGTGAACTTGCCCCATGAGGCCGCGCCCAGCGGGCCGCCGTTCTCCCTCATCCACCCGCGCATGCGCTCGAGGCGGTTGTCATCTGGCGCGACGCCAAGCACCCGAATCGAGACGTACGAGAGCGCGGAGCAGAACATGCTGCCCGAGGTCGCTTCAGCGTGCAGCCCAATGCTGCCGTCGGTGCGCTGCACGTTCGTGAAGTACCGCAGCAGCCCATCGCGTTGCTCACCGGTGGGCACCCGCCCGGTGGCCTGGCAGAGGGCGATGTACATCGGCAGCAAGAACATCGGCCCGCCGTAGTCTCCGGGCCAACTGCCTCGCTCGGCCTGCAGGGCGGCCAGGTTCGCCAACCCCCGGCGAAGCACGGCGTCGAGCTCATCTGCCTTCAGCGCTGACTCGGAGGACACGCGCCGCGTGCTAGCAGACTGTGGCGTCTGAGGCGAAACGCAGCGAGCGGTTTATTGCGCTGGAGGCCTGGGCTCGATGGGCCCCGTGCACGCCTCGTTGCCGTCGCTGAACGCCAGCCCGACCATGCCCCCCGGCGCGGGCATGCGCATCATGTTCAAGGTCAGTGACGCAGAGTGCCGGTCAGAGGCGACGACGTACCCGGTGTCTCGCCGAAGGAGCACGGCCGCATCTTCGACGAAGCCGTCTTCATTCACATACCAGAGCAACCCGAAGGGAAAGGTGTCGCCCGATTTCGGGAAGCGCCCCTTCGTCCAATACGCGTGCACCGTGATGGAGAACGCCGCAGGCACGCGCGGCTCGTCGCCCGCCCACGTCGGGTCAGTGTCGGTCTGCTCGACCGAAAAGATGACCGGGCCCTTGTTCGCCGTGGGGTACCAATCGGCGGGTGAGGTCGTCGCCTTGTCGAAGTTTTCACAGCTGGGAGCCGGGATGGGCGAGCAATACCCGTCACCACTGCACCGCTCACCCACCGCACAGCCACCGGGTTGCGCCTCGTTGCTGTAACAGCGCGCCCCCCGCGCATCGCTGGCCTTGAGGGCGAGCACCGAGGTCGAGTCGATGCCGCTCGCGGGCCCGCAGGCCGTGACCACGATGAGAGCCGCAAGGAGAGCGCGCATTGCGAAAGGCCGACAATGCAATCGGTTCGCCAGGCCGGGCTGATCAGCGTTTCTCGAGTGAGAAAAGCATCAGTGGCACATGCCGGTGAGCTCGGAGGGTTCGACGCAAAGGCCACAGTGTGGCTTCTACGGAGTGCACGCGGCCAGACATTGCCCCTGCACGCATCGCCCTGACGCACACGCGTCGTTCGACGCGCAGCGCGCGCCGGGCCCTGCCGGGTCGGTGCACACCGTGCCGCCGTCGACCAGCGGGCTGCAGGCGCCCCACAGGCACGGCATCAGCGAGGTGCAGGGCTGACCAATCACCGGCCGCGGCTGACAGGTGCCTTCGATGCAGCCCAAGAAAATGCCGCAGTCACGCGCGCTTCGGCAGGCCGCGCCCCACTGGCCGCGCGAGACACAGCGACCACCGGTGCAGGCCAATTGATTCTGACACTCAGATGAGCTCGTGCAGGTGGCTGCGGCGGGGCTCGGGCTCTCACAGACCGGCGTCTTCGAGTCGGGCGGCATCGCGATGCACACCAGCCCCGCGATGCAGCTCTGTTGCGCTCCGCAGGTCTGGCCAGGTTGCGAAACCGTCGCAGGCACGCACTGGCCGCGCGTGGCGTCGCACACCGTGCCGGTCGCGCACTGCCCATCACCCGCACATCGCACGCCTTCGAGCAGCCGCGGCGCGCAGAACCCACCATCGAGCCCCTGCATGCAGAAGCCCGCCGTGTCGCAGCGGCCCATCACGCAGGGAGCCCCTACCGGCGGCAGGGCCAAGCACTGCCCGAGGCAGGTCAGCCCGTCGGCGCAGGTGTTGTGCTCGGTGCACGTCTCTCCGACCGAGGCGGGCTTGCTGCAGACGCCGACGCCCAATGTGTTGGTCGCCCGACAGTACAAGCCGCTCGCACAGTCACTGGTGGTGCGACAGTCTTCGCTCTCCTGGCCCAGGGGCCGGCAACGGCGGTCTCCGCACGAGATACCGCGGCACACGCCCTCGGCGCACTCGGCGTACCCGTCGTAGCAAGTCTGCCGAAGCTGCGCGTTCGGCACCAAGAACTGACCGCACGCTTCAGGCAGGGTCGACCAATCGGCGCAGCTGCGCGCCTCGTACGCCGCCGCGCAGGCCTTGGCCTTGTTCGCATCGAAGCGCAGCGTGTTGACCGATGGCATCGTTCGCGGCACCCAGGTCTTCGGCCCGCACCAGGTGGCGTCGAAAAACGCAGTGCACTCTTTGGCCGTGTCGGGGTCGGCGGAGATCAACCCGCATCGGGTCAGGTATTCGCACCGCTTCGAGATCAGCGGCACGCACACCGCCGGGTCAACGCCGCCGGTCACCGTCATGGTGGTGCCGGCGTCAGTGGCGACCATCGTGTCGGCGTCTTTACCGCCCGCGTCGACCGGCTCGAGGTCGATGCGCTGCTCCGAGGGCGTGGAGCAGTTGGCCACCATCAAGAGTGCGCCCAAGCGCCAAAGCCGCGTCATCGCGCGGTTCGGCCATGCAGGGTTCAGACCCGGGGTGAAAGAAAAAACGGCGCTCACAGCCCCGCCAAGTACGCGAATTCGGGGCGAATTACCTGCCTCACCGAAGGCCCTCCGACGCGGCTCTGACTTTGATGTCGCAAACGCTTTCTAACTGCGCGAAGTCAGGGCGGTTTTGTGCGAAACCCCCCGACATGCGCTCAATGCTCTGGTGCTTGGTTGTGCTGACCGCCTGCGCTCACCCAGGCCATGGTGGTGATCACCACTTCGACGATGCTGAGTCGTGGGCTGCACGCTTCGAAGACCCCACGCGCGACCAATGGCAGAAGCCCGACGAGGTCATCGCCGCCCTGCATCTGACGCCGCACACCAAGGTCGCCGACATCGGAGCGGCCACCGGCTACTTCCCCGTTCGCTTCGCGAAGGTCGCCGAGCGGGTCTACGGCGTCGACATCGAGTCGTCGATGGTCGAGTACCTCACCCACCGCGCCGAGCGTGAGTCGCTCACCAACCTCACCGCCGTGCTCGCCACTTTCGATGACGCGAAGATCCCCCAGCCGGTTGATTTGATCACCGTCATCGACACGTACCACCACCTGCAGAACCGGCCGGCGTACTTCACGGCCCTGCGTGCGTCGCTGGTGCCGGGCGGCCGCATCGCGATCATCGACTTCCGCATGGGCTCCGAACGCGGGCCACCGGCCGAAGCGAAAGTGTCTGCCGAGACGGTCATCGCTGAGCTCAAGAGCGCGGGGTTCACGCTCGAGGCCCGCCATGAATTCTTGGCTGATCAGTACTTCGTCGTCTTTCACTAGCGCTGCATCAGCTCACGGCAAGCGCGGCTGCAGGTTCGTCGCTTCGCTCTCCGAGGCCACGAACAGCGCCGCCGCTTGCTCCGCTGGAGGACACAGCTCTGGCTTGCGCTGCAGCTTTCTCGACTGCTCGGCCGTCAACACCCGCGAGACCGACAGCCGAACGCCGCTCGCGTCGAAGGGGTAAATCGCTCCGAGCCGGCCGATGCGCGCGACGAAGGCCAGCAGGCGCAGCAAGTCGCTTCGAATCGACCGATGCAGCGACTCGTCAACCGTGCCGTCGAGGCTCACTGCCAGCTGGTGCTCGATGCCATTCTCGAGCGCTCGAATCTGGTACGAGACCAGGTACTGCTGAAAGAGCTCGTGGCGAATCTGCTGACCCTTGGCGCCGCCCGCGTGAAACGCCTCGATGCACCGGTCTTGAATGTCGAGCTGCACCCGCGCGAGATGCACGAGTTGCGCTGGCTGAAGCATCAGCGTTTTTCGCTTCGCGACTGAGAACAGCCCGCTCAAGCCCATAGAGCCCGCCCCATACAGCCCCATTGAAACACAAAGAGGCTAGAAGGGCGAACCGAAGCCAAGCACCGTCGAAAGACTGCGCTCGCGGCGCCAGACCCCGTCGACGCCCGTATCGGGGTTATCGGTGTTGCCCTCGATGGTGCCAATGGTGCCGTCGTCGTTCACCGTCTCGACCAGGCCGATGTGGTCAGCGACCCTGTCGTGGTTCCAGTCGAAGAGCACCAGGTCGCCGGGCTCGGGGTTTTCTCTGCCCTTCCACAACCCGCGGCTCTTGAGCTCAGCGACGACACTGGGGGTGTACGGCTGGTTCATCTCGCCGCCGGCTTGTTTGCTTGCCCAGCTCGCGAAGTCTGCACACCATTTTTCAATGCCGCGACCAAAAGTGCGCGGGTATTTCGTCACCGCGCCGTCGTTGTGGTCGGTCGCCTCGTGAGTGCCGATCTCGCCTCTGGCGGCGTCGAGCAACTCGCGCCGAAACTCGGTGCTCGCGGTCGAGCCCGGGGTCGCCACGCGAAGATCGCGGGGGGCAGGCGCCGGAGCGGGCGATGGGGTCGGAGCAGGCCCGGCGATCGGCGCCCGCGGCGAAGACGGAGACGGCACCGACGCGGTCTCGTGCAGCGCCCGCCAGGTGTTGGTGCCGACCACGCCATCGACGTCGAGGTTGGCTTCACGCTGAAACGCCGTCACCGCCTTGCGCGTCTCGGGGCCGAACTGACCGTCGA
This sequence comes from Archangium sp., assembly GCA_031367385.1. Lineage (GTDB taxonomy): Bacteria > Myxococcota > Myxococcia > Myxococcales > Myxococcaceae > JAEUJT01. Next base: position 14,274 of record JANLPS010000159.1, read on the forward strand.
CGCCATTGGGGTCGAAGCCTGCGCGCGAGAGCATCGACTGCAGCGATTGAACATCGGGCCCCGCGTCACCGGCGCGAATCGACCGACCTTTCTGACCCGTCACGATCGCGGCGCTCAGCGCGGCCCAGGTGCTGGCACCCACGATGCCGTCACGCACCAGCCCCTGTGAAGCTTGAAAACGGCGAACCGCGGCTTCGGTCAGCGGCCCAAACTCACCGTCGACGCCCTGCGGGTTGAACCCCGCCTTCACCAGCATCGTCTGCAGTGTTGCTACCAGCTGACCACTCGCACCCTGCGCCAAGCTCGAGTCTTCTGTTGAAGTCTGATTCGTTACGCGGGTCGAACGGCCAATCGCGATGGGCATGATCAGTTGTCGCACCACTCGGGCCGCGAGTTGCGTAAGAAAAACGAGTGGTTGCGTGTCTTACATCGCGTCGGCGTCGAGGCGAATCAAGGCGTTGGCGAGTGGGGGCTGTGAAACGGAGTGGGCATGCCAATCATGGGGCTCCAAAAGCCGCTCGCAGCCCAAGGCCGATGACGACGCTCGCGGCGTTGGCGACCACGCTCCAGGCCGCGGCGAAGGCCACTTTGTTGGCTCGCAGCCACAGCGCTTCGGCCACGACCGCGAACAGCTCGGCGCAGGCGACCATCTCCCAATAGGTGAGCCGCGTGAGGAGCGGAAAAGCGAACCAGACAATCGGGTGCGTGAAGGTGCTGGCCAGCAGCGCGACCGGCCAGCTGGCTTTGGCCCCGAAGCGGTAGATGGGGGCTTCGACGACCTGCGTCAGCGCGAAAGCCGCCAGCCACGCGGCAATCATCGCGACGACTGTGCCAGCCACCGGGTCACCACGGCGAGCTCGAGGTAGCCGTGAAAGGCGGCCAGGTGAAGGTACCCGAGCCGCGCCTCGCTCAGGTCGATCAACCCCCAGACGGCGATGCCCAGCCCGAGCGCGGAGATCAGCACCACAGCAGTCAGGCCGAGCTCGCTGATCAACGCTTGCGCGCTCGCACTGAAGCTTCGCGGTGCCACCCGCGGCCGATCATCTTCGGGGATCAACCGCAGCCAGATGACGTAGTGCACCGACTGCAAGAAGGCGAAAGCGAGCACGAGGCGCATGGCCATCGTGTCATTGGTCAGCGGAGTGGTCGTCTCGACGAATTCACGAAACGAGGTGCCGCTCCAGGCCGCGACCCAGCCGCGACAGAGGGTCACCACCGGGTCGGTCAGCCCACTGAGAATCGCCGCGACGCCGAGCAGCACCGCGGCTGGCACCCACCAGGCCCGGCGATCGGTTCGCGGCCGCCACAGCCACCAGATCAGCACCGCCACTGCGTTGTGCAGGTGCAGAAAGATCAGCTGAAAACCAATCTCGAAGCGCCAGGCCACCACGGTCAGGCAGAGCCAGACGCTGATCAACGCCGCCCGTCGAGGCGCACTCGCTCGTTTGACGCTGAAGATCATCGGCAGCATCGCCAGCAGGCCGAATGCCGGCCCGAACCCCAGCGAGGTCAACAGCAACGGAGCGGCTACCACCGCCAGCAACCCGCGTTTTCGGTGCAGGCCCGGGCGCACCACCAGGTAGCGCACATCGCTGAGCAGGTGCGGCACGCCCAACAGCACCGGGCTCAGCGCGAGGCTCCACAGCGGGGCCACGCTGGTCACCACCAACGAGAGCGCGACGCTCAGCACGCCCACCCAGGCGACCCGCCGGGCGCGGTCTCGAAACAGTTCGGCCGCCCGAGGGCCAACCCACTCCAACAGATGCGAGCGAAGTGCGTCGAGCGGGCCGAAGAGCGCGACGACGGTTGCTCGCTGCGAGAGGCCCACGGCCCCCTGGGCTCTCGGCTGTAGCACCCTGTTCGCCTGCACAGCGCCGCACTCTCGCACCCCACGCCCAATGAGGGGAAACATGCGCACGCTTCTCAAAACATCGCGCATTGGCTTTGCCCGGGTAGAGTGCGTTCGTGCCTGACGGCGGTCGGTCTCCAGTTCATCGAATCATCTCGACGTTTCAGCACGCGCTCGAGACCCTGGGCCTGGGCGTGCCTCCGCTCTTCATCGAACGCTGGGGCGTCGCGGTGCATCAGGCGCTTTCATCTCGCGCGCGCGAATTTCACACCCATCAGCACGTGCTCGAGCTCGTCGCCAACGCCGACCCGCTCGAGACCATCGCCGCGCTCTACCACGACACCGTGTACGTGCAGGTCGACCTCGATGTGCCGCAGCACTTCGCCGAGCTGCTCGCGCCGCTGATTCACAAAGAAGACAAGGGGTGGCGAATTCTGCCCCTCTGCGGCACCGACCCCACGGCCCGCGATGTGCTCGCCGTCTTCGGCCACTCGGTGGGGTTGGTGCTCACGCCCTTCACTGGCTTGAATGAGCTGGCCAGCGCCCTGGTCGCCGCCCGAGAGCTCGAGGGCGTGCTCACCCGCTCGCAGTTGCTCGCCATCGCGACCTGCATCGAGGCGACGATACCCTTTCGAAATCACGAGGGTGACGGGTTGAAGGCCAGGCTCTTGTCGCTCGGCGTGCCCGAAGACGAGATCGAGCTGATGGTGCGCCGCGCGGTTCGGCTGTCGAACAATGACGTGGGCAACTTCGCTGAAGAAGACCCGGCCCGCTTTCTCGACAACACGTGGAAGCTGCTGCCCGAGACCAACCCGACGCTGCTGATGCCGACGACCTACGGCGTGCACGACTATCGGGTCGCCCTGATGAAGATGGAGGCCTTTCTGGCCAGCCTCTCGGCCGAGCGCGTCTTTCATGCCTGGCACGGAGAGCCCGCCCCAGAAGTGCACGCCCGCAGGGTCGAGTTCGCCCGCAAGAACCTCGACTACGCGGTGCGCTACCTGCAGGCCAAGCTCTACTCGACCAGCATCATCGAGGCCCTCGCCATCGAGAGCGGCGGCGACGCGCCGATTGATTTTTTCATGGGCGGCATCCCTGAGGTCGGTGGGCCTCCGATGCGGCGCATCGAGCACTTTCTGCCGACGTTGCCGATCGCGCCGGGGCTCGACCCGGTGCTGCGACGGCTGCTCGAAGGGGGCCGCGGCGCGATCTCGAGCTTCGATACCTCGCCTTCTCCGCTGGCGGCGTTCTTGTATTGCGCGCTCGGCGCCGAGGGCACCGAAGCCGGGTTCGATGACTCGAAGCGCTGGTGGCAGGGCAAGACCACCGCCACCCAGTATTTGAGAGCACAGCCCGCGCTGACGACCCGGGCCATCGCCATCGCCGCGGTTGAGATCGCGACCACGCGCCACGACACCCTGCTGACGCTGGCCAAGTCGTTCGTCTAGCCGCCGTAGAAATCGCCTCGGCTGAAAATACGCAGATCACTTTGTGGTGATGCGGCAACGAATGCTGCGTGATGAAACCACTGCTCTGGTCGTGTTGCCTTGGTGTCGTGCTCCTCGCGCTGCCCGCCGACGCGAACTGCGGGCTTGGCCGCGGTGCCCCATGCCCCTCCGTGGTGGTGGTCGCGGAGTACCCGTCGCCTCCGCCAATGGTGGTCGCCCAGCCGCTGGTCTTCGTGCGGCCTGAGCCAGTGCGACCGCGGTATGTCTACGTCGCGCCGACCCCCGCGCCAGTGACGGTCATGACCCGGGCGGCTCCACCGGTGGTGGTCGAGGGCCCGTCACACTTGGCGATCAAATATTTGCCGGGGTTGAGCACGTCGGTGGTGCTCAATGACGTGCTCGCGGTCGGCCGGCCGAGCCTGGCGCACAGCCTGGGGCTCGAGTTTCGGTTCACCCACTGGTTCGCGTTGCGGAGTGACTTTGAAATGCGTGCCGCCAGCCGCAGCTGGGACGTGGCGGGCCTCAAGTTCTCGCTGCCCATTCCAGTAATCTCGCCGTACGTCTCAGCCAGTGTGTCGGCGAGCGAAGCGTACCGCGAGCCTGGGCGCTATCAGCTCGGCGCTGTCGCGGCGGCCGGGCTCGACCTGAAATTCGGCCGTCACTTTTTCATCGAAGCCGAAGCGCGGTACCGGGTGGCGCCAGGGGCTTGCTGCCGTGAAGAGCCGCAAGTCAGCGCGCTCATCGGCGCCGGAGTCGCCTTCTTCTAGCCCAAGTCGCGCTGAGTACCCCGCTCGTCCTGAGGCACTCGAAGGACCCGACTGATCAGAGTCACCCAAACACTTCAATCAACCGCTCGCCCCAATTACTTCGCTGCTGCCGCGCCACGCATGTCGAACAGCTGCTTTTTCTCCCGGTCGGTTGCGACGCGAATGCCAACCAACTCCGCGTGCAGCAGCCGGCCAGCACCCCAATCTTCCATGCCGCCGCCGAACTCGACGTTCTCTTCTTCACCTTTGATCGACACCTTCTCGACCTTCTTCAGCTTCTTATCGATCTCAGCTTTCCCCGCGGTGAACACCACCCGGGCGCTCAGCGCGATTCGATTCTCGTTCTCGAATGCCTTGGCCTCGACCATCGACTTCATCGGCAGCGTGAACACCACCGGAGGCGCGAGCCAGTACGACGGGGCGAGCTCGCCGGCTTCGCCGTGCGTCGCTGGCTTCGCATCGGCCCATGCAATGGCGATGCGGCCCTTCGCGTCGGTGCAGTCGATGCTGCCCGGCACCTCGATCGCGAAAGCGCCCTTCGCCGCGTCGTACGGCTTGAGCATCACCCCAGACCCGACACGAACCTTCACGATGAACTGTTTGCCCTTCATCGCCTCGACCAAGGCCTTGCGGTTGGCCTCGTTGGCCTTCTTCTCATCTGCGTTCGCGCCCGGCGCTTCGGCTGCGAAGAGCGCCCACAACCCCTCGGGGCACTCGCCATCGGGAGTGACGCGAACCGACCCGTCGTCACTGTACGGCGCGTCGACCTTCACCCCATCGACCGGAGCGAGCGGTACCAGCTTGTCCTCCCGCTTCGCCGCGGCTTCAGCGGCCTTCTTTTTCTGAAGCTCGGCCAGCTGGTCGAGGGCTCGCTGGCCAGCGCGATCGCGTGACTCGCACGCGAGCAGGGCCGTGACAGCAACGACGATGAGACCGTAGCGAATCATACGCAGCCCCCTCACATTCGTGATCACAGCTTCTGGTCTTCGATGTACTGGCCGTCAGGGCCGCCGTTCGCAGCCCCGTTTCCACCTGCGCCGCCGACGCCACGCGTACCAGAACGGAAGGAGATCTGGGTCGTGTTGACCACGCAGCTGCTGTCGTGCAGGTACCCAAACGCGTACCCGCCGGTGCCGCCAGCGCCATTGCCACCCGAGCCACCCGCGCCACCGTTGCCGCCCGAACCGCCGATGCTCGCGGTGAAGTCGTTGACCGAGGTGTACTGCGAGCCCCCACCCACGCCACCCGCGCTGCCGGTGCCTGCCTGGCCGCCGGTGCCACCGTTGCCCGCGACGCCCGGCCGCAGCGTGATGCTCGAGACCTGTGCGGTCGAGTGCCACATGAACAACCCGATTGAGCTGCCGCCGGCGCCGCCTGCTGCACCGCCGCCACCACCGCAGCCGCCGGCGCCACCGCCACCGCCGGAGCTGCCGAAGGCCGAGCAGCACTTGAAGCCGCTCAAGACGTACAGACAGCCACCACCGCCGCCACCCCCACCACCACCGGCCGTGCCGGGGCCGCCGGAGTCGCCTGCGCCGCCGATCGGCGCCCAGTAGCCTGACGCAGTCAAGCCGCCGATTGAGCCGCTCCGGGTGCCGTTGCCACCCGCGCCGCCAGGCGTGCCGTCACTGCCGCGGGCATTGCCGGCCGGCACTGACGGGTTGTTGGGCTCGGGGTTCTGACCCGCGCCACCAGCGGTGTTGACCACCCCGATGCCGCCGGTCAGCCCGGAGCCGTTGTCATCAAAGCCGGGCACGCCACCCAGACCACCGGTGCGACCACAGGCGCTCACGCCAGCCGCGCCGAGCACCGGCTGACCGGGGTGCGAATGGGTGCACAGGTCTGAGCTCGAATCGACAATCGCTGGGCCACCCGGCGAGCCATTCGCCGCCGCGCCCGTCGGAGCCGCCGAAACACCTGCCGCACCCACCGCGCCCGCCGCACCCTTGCCGGCCTGCAGCGTGACGACCTGCAACCCCGCGCCAGTGGTGTTCACGATCGACGCGCCGTACGACGACTTGCCGTTGCCGTTGCTCTCATACCCAACCGCATCATCAGCGCGAAACGAGATGTACTGCACCACCGTGCCGTTCGACCCGTTCATCACCAACGCAGGGTTGCCGCCGAGCACCGAGGTGCCGTTGTTCGCAGCGCGTGACCAACGAGGCGACGCCACCTTGTACCCACCCGCGATCATCTTGCCGGTGACGTTGGTCAAGTCGACCGGGCCAGCGTAGGGCCCGATGCCCGCCGCCACGTAGACGTTGGGCTTGTTGCTCGACACTGCCAGCTGCACGCCCTTCTGAATGGTGAGCACCGGCGAGTCCATCGTGCCGGCCTGCGTGTCATCACCGGTGTCAGAGACGAACACGCCGGTCGCGATTTCACCGTCAAACCCATCGCAGTTGGCGTCGACGAAGTTCACGTCAGGCACGTCGGTCGGTACGCCGCCATCGGCGAGGTAGCGAATCGTGCAGGCGTACTCGCAGCCATCGCTCGGGTCTCCGTTCAAGTCGACCATGCCGGGCGCGCACTTGAACTCGCATTTGCTCGCCACGCAGGTGCCGGTCGAGCCAGGCGCGCTGCAGCTCTTGCCGCACGCACCGCAGTTCGCCGAGTCGCCTCGGGTGTCGACCTCGCACCCGTCAGCTTCGATGTTGTTGCAGTTCGCAAAGCCCGTATCGCACGTCTTCACATTACAGCTGCCGCTCACGCACTTGTTGGTCGCGTTGGCGAGGGCGCAGAGGTTGCCGCACTTGCCGCAGTTCATCACGTCGCTCTGCAAGCTCTGACCGTTGTCGACCACGCCGTCACAGTCGTCATCGACGCCGTTGCACGTCTCCACCGAGGGCGGCAGGGGCGTGCAGGTCGTCACGCCACCATCGATGCAGGAGTCGACCGTATTCTTACAAGCGCCCGTACCGCAGGTCAGCGGCACCACGTTCTCGTCGATTTTGCCGTCGCAGTCGTCATCGATGCCGTTGCAGATCTCAGGCTCGGGCACCTTTGCGGTGCAGGTGTTGAAGCCGCTCACGCCATCGCAGGTTCGAAAGCCCGAGCAGGTGCCGCTCGAGTTGGCCGAGGTACACGACACCATCTGCCCGGCCGTGCTCGACGTGCAGGTGCAGCTGCCCGAAGCGGGCGTGCACTGCTGCGCCTTCGCCTTGCCATCGGTGCCCACGCCCTGAAGGCAGCGGTACGAGGTCGGGCAGTTCTGGTTGAACGCGCAGTCGCGGCCGCACAGGCCCTTGCCGTCGATGACGAGGCACTTGTCGGCCGGGTAGGGGCAATCAGAATCGAGCGTGCACGAGCCGCACAGCCCGCCGCGGTCTTTGACGCATGAGAAACGACCAAGCGTCAGCTGCTCGCAGATTTCATTCGCCTCGCAGCCGCCGGTGCACTTGCGCACGCACGAGGTGGCGGTGCCCGGCGCGCCTTCGCACAACCCGGTCTTGCACTCGTCGTCTCGCAGGCAGGCGTCACCCTCGCTCTTCAGCGTTGGAGTCGCCGGCTTGGGCGTGCCGCAGGCGATCGCCAGAAAGAGAATGCTGCCAACGACGCTGAAACGAAGTGAAAGAGAGTGCACGAGTGCTCCTGTGAAGTGGAGTTGTCGTACATTCTCCTTCATCGTTGCGCTATGGCTTCAACACTCTGATTTTACTTGTCTATTTCAGAATGCGACGTCGAACGAAACATCGCCGGTGATTCCCATTTGGTAAGCCGAAACGCGCCGTTCGAAGAAATTCGCCAGCTCCTGAACGTCCTGCAGGTCCATGAAGGTGAAGGGGTTCTTCGAGTGGTACTGCTTGGGCATGCCGAGCATCAAGAAGCGCTGATCGGCCACGAACTCGAGGTACTGGCGCATCTCTTTGGGCGACAACCCCGCCACGCCGCCTGAGAGCACGTCTTCGGCGAACTGCACCTCGCAGGTGATGGCTTCGTCCATCATCGCGATGACCTGCAACTGCAAGTCGGCATCGAAGAGATCAGGCTCCTCGACCCGCACTTGATCAACCACCTTGAACGCGAACGCCATGTGCGCGCTCTCATCGCGAAAGACCCAGTTCGTGCCGCCGGCCAAGCCGTGCAACAACCCGCGGCTGCGCAAAAAGTAGACGTAGGCAAAAGCGGCGAAGAAGAAGAGCCCTTCGATGCAGGCCGCGAAGCAGATCAAGTTCAGCAAAAACTGCTTGCGCTGGGCCTTGGTCTCCAAACGCTCGAGGCTGTGAATCGAGTCGATCCACTTGAAGCAGAACTCCGCCTTGCGCCGAATCGACGGAATGGTGTCGACCGCGGCGAACGCTTTGGCGCGCTCTTCAGGGTCGGGCATGTAGGTGTCGAGCAACGTGAGGTAAAACTGCACGTGCAGCGCCTCTTCGTAGAGCTGCCGCGAGAGGTACATGCGGGCTTCAGGCACGTTGATGTGCTTGTAGAGGTTGAGCACCAGGTTGTTCGAGACGATTGAATCGCCGGTCGCGAAGAAGGCCACCAACCGCTGAATCAAGTGCCGGTCGGCGACAGTCATCTTCAGATTCAAGTCGGCGACGTCCATCGAGAAGTCGACTTCTTCGACCGTCCACGTGTTCTTGATGGCCGACTTGTACATCTCGAAAAACACCGGGTACTTCATGGGCCGCAACGTCAGCGACATGCCCGGGTCGAGCAGCTTCGGGCTCATTGGCACGCCTCGCAGCTCTCAGGGTTCTCGAGCGAGCACGACACCGCGTCGACTTCGCTGAGCGCCACCGGCGGAGCGGAAACCGGCGCCGCCGCCATCACCGGCACCACCGGGGTGACGACCGAACCGAACGATGAAGGTGACGAGACCGTCGTCTTCGCGATGCCCGTCGCCGGGCGGCTTCGCAGGTAATACGTGGTCTTGAGCCCCTTCTTCCACGCGTACATGTACATCGATGAGAGCTGCCCGATGTTCGGGTTCTCGATGAACAAGTTGAGCGACTGGCTCTGGTCGATGAACGCGCCACGGTCAGCGGCGAGGTCGATGAGCGAGCGCATCGGTATCTCCCACGCGGTGCGAAAGCGCAGCCGAATCGACTCGGGCAGCTCGGTCATCGCCTGCACCGAGCCCTCGGAGAGCTTGAGCCGAGCGCGGGTGTCGTCCGTCCACAAGCCCTGGGCTCGCAAGGCCGCGACCAGGTACCGGTTGACCTGCAAGAAGTCTCCAGAGAGCGTCTCGCGCTTGAACAGGTTCGACACCAACGGCTCGATGCACTCAGAGCAGCCGGCGATTGACGCAATCGTCGCGGTAGGCGCAATCGCCAGCACCAGCGAGTTTCGCAAGCCGTACTCTTGAATGCGGGCAATCAACCCGCTCCATCGCTCCTGATCAGCGGGGGTCACGCCCCAGGCGTGAAACTGCAGCTCGCCGCGGGCCGCGCGCGTCTCGGAAAACCCGGGGTGCGCGCCCTTCTCTTCGGCCAGCTCGTTCGAGGCGAGCAAGGCATGAAAATAAATCTCTTCGGCGATCTGCTTCGACAGCGCCCGCGCTTCGGCCGAGTCGAACGCCAGCTCGAGCGAGAAGAAGAGGTCTTGCAGGCCCATCACGCCCAGGCCCACCGGTCGCCACTTCGAGTTCGAGCTCTTGGTGGTCGGCAACGGGTACATGTTCACGTCGATGACCCGGTCGAGCTGGCGAATCGCCGTGCGCACCGTGCGTGCCAGCTTCGCGAAGTCGAACACGTTGACGCCGGCGTCGTTGAGCACCACGTGCCGCGAGAGGTTGACCGAGCCCAAATTGCACACTGCGGTCTCGTCGCTCGAGGTGACCTCGAGAATCTCGGTGCACAAGTTCGACAGGTGTACCGCCACGCCGGGCAGCGCGGTCTGGTTGCAGCCGCGGTTCGCCGCGTCTTTGAACGTCATCCACCCGTTGCCGGTCTGAGCGAGGGTCTTCATCATGCGGGCGTAGAGCTCACGCGCCTTCACCGTGCGCTTGGCCAGGCCCTGGGCTTCGGCCTCGACGTACAACTTCTCGAACGCCTCGCCGTACACGTCTGAGAGGGTCGGCACGTCTTTGGGGTCGAACAGGCTCCAGGGGCCGTCGCTCTCGACGCGCTTCATGAACAGGTCAGGCACCCAGTTCGCCAGATTCAAGTTGTGCGCGCGGCTCGCTTCGTCGCCGGTGTTGTCGCGCAGCTCGAGAAACGCCTCGACGTCGGCGTGCCAGCTCTCGAGATACACGCAGCAGGCACCCTTGCGCTTGCCACCTTGATTCACCGCCGCGACCGACGCGTCGAGGGTCTTGAGCCAGGGCACGATGCCGTTGCTCTTGCCATTGGTGCCGCGAATCAACGAGCCGCGCGAGCGCACCCGGTGCCACGCCATGCCGATGCCGCCCGAGAACTTCGAGAGCAAAGCGACGTCGGTGTACTTTTGATAAATCGAGACCAGGTCGTCAGCCGGCGAGTCGAGCAAGAAACAGCTCGAGAGCTGCTCATACCGGGTGCCCGCGTTGAACAACGTCGGGCTGCTCGGCACGTAGTCGAGCGATGAGAAGGTGCGGTAGAGCTCGAGCGCCTCTTGCACCGATTCAGCGAGCGAGCAGGCCACGCGCATGAAGAAGTGCTGCGGCGTCTCAATCACGTCGCGCTTGGTCGGGTGCCGCAGCAGGTAGCGGTCGTACACCGTTCGCAGCCCGAAATATTCGAACAGCCGGGTGCGTGAGACATCGATGGCGTCGTTGAGCTTGCGCGCGTTCTGCTGCACGAAGGCCAGCAGCCGGTCGTTCACCAGACCCACCGAGTGCCCGGCCGAGATCGACAAGCTGAACGAGTGAATGTCGAGGCCCGCCACCTCTTTGTCGATGAAGGTCGACAACAGCCGCGCCGCCAGCCGCGAGTACTCGGGCTCTTCGATGATCATCGAGGCCGAGGTTTGAATCGAGAGCTGATCAAGCTCGCGGGTGGTCGCTCCGTCGTAGAGCCCGGCGATGGTCTTGAGCGCGACCCGCATGGCATCGACGTGCGCGATGCCATCGCAGCAGCGGGTCACCGCGCGAACGATTTTGTTGAGGTCGACTTGCTCGAAGCTGCCGTTGCGCTTCTTGACCCGCATGCCCGTGGGCACCGCCGAGTCATTCGAAGCAGATGGAGGAATTGCCGAGACCGCGCCTGACGCCGAAGTCGCCCGTTGCATCGCCATGTGTGTTGAGACCCCTCGTTCAAACCTGCAAAGCGGGCCCGCGACAAAGACGGCAAGAGCAGGCGCACCACGCGCGTGTCCCCTGCCGGCCCTCCCGAGCCCGGAGTAACTCGAGGCACCTCGCAGGGCGCCCCTTATCGTTGGCAGGTCTTCGGGCTCGTGAGCGACTCCAAGGCAGCGTCACTTCCCAGTCTTTGAGGGAAAGACCGGGGTGAAACCGCCCACTCGAAACTCACTTACCGCTGCGGGCAGCCCCGGAGTTACACCGGGTTCCCTTTTCAGCCTGGTCGCCCAGGCACCAACGCGGGTGTCCATATATAGGGGTCTGTACTTCATGTCAACACTACATGATGTAGATCATGAACGATATTCTCGCCCCTCGAGAAAACTGGGGGTGGGGTGATCCAACAGCCATAGGTGTGCTTCAGGCCCACATCGCGCGTTCGCGATCGGCCCGAAATTGAAGACAGGGCAGAAACCACTCAGCTGTTTCCCTCGTAAAATAGCGCACTCTCGAGAGTGGGGTGTACACTCCGACCACTCCCGTGGGTGGGCAATCGTTCATCGCTCCGAGCCTGCCGCTTGACCGGCGCCGCTTGGGCAAATTCGAAGTTCTGTGTCGCCTTTCGACCGGCGGCATGAGCGAGATTTTTCTCGCGACCCAGTCGGGTTTGGGCGGCTTCAATAAACTCGTGGTGTTGAAGACGATTCTCCCCGACATCTCGGGCGAAGAAGACTTCGTTCGAATGTTTCTCGACGAGGCCCGAACCACCGCCGGGTTCAATCACCCGAACATCGCCCAGGTCTACGAGCTCGACGTCGCCGACGGCCAGCTCTTCATGGCGATGGAGTTCGTTCAGGGGTGCACGCTGGTCGAAATGGCCCGGGCCTGCCGCCTGGCCAAAGAGCCCATACCCGTCGGGTTCACGCTGCAGGCCGTGCGCGACACCGCGCTGGCGCTGCACTACGCGCACAACTTCACCGACGCCCGCGGCCGCCGCCAAATCGTGATTCACCGCGACGTCGCCGAGAAGAACATCATGGTGACGTACGAAGGTGTCACCAAGCTGCTCGACTTCGGCATCGCGAAGGCCCTGGGCCGGGTCAACCGCACCAGCGTCGGCATGGTCAAGGGCACCAGCGGGTACATGTCGCCCGAGCAGATTCGCGGCGAGCCCCTCGACGGCCGCAGCGACATCTTTGCCCTCGGCGTGGTGCTCCACGAGTGCTTGACCGGCATGCGGCTCTTTCACGGCAAGAAGCCTGAAGACGGCATGATGGCGGCGCTCAAAGAGACGGTCGCTCCGCCCTCGAAGCTCAACTCCGAGGTCTCGCCCGAGGTCGACGCCATCGTGCTCAAGTCGCTCGCGCGCAACCGCGACGAGCGCTTCGCCACGGCGCTCGAGATGGCGCGCGCCATCGAGAAGGCCGCAGTGGGCGCCATCTGGCACCCCGAGCAGACCGCTGAGCTGGTCACGAAGCACTTCGTCGAACGCCGCCAAGAAACGCGTCGCTTGCTCGAGGGCTCGAGCTACGCCGAGTCGACTGGCGAAGTGAAAATCGACTCGCTGATGGCCCGGGTGAAGGCCAGCCAGTCGCTGCCTGAAGTGGCCAAGGTGCCACCCACCCCGCTCCCCACCACCGCGCCCTCGATTGCACCGGCGACGATGCCCGCCCCGACCTTCTCGGCCCAGACGCCCAAGGCCAACATCCCCATTTTGAACCCGGTGCCGCTGCCACCTGAGCACCCCGCGCCGGTCAACGCGCCACCGACGGGCCCCAAGCGCGCTGGAGACATCGGCCGCGCGGGCGAAAAAGCCAGCACCGCACCGGCCCGGCCCAAGGTCCTCAAAGACGCCGCTGAAGCACCCAAGCCCATCAACCTGCCCGGGGCCATGCCGATGGCCGGTGCCGGCATGTACGGGCGCAACAACGACTTCGACGACGACGACGACTCCGAGGCGAAGACCATACCCGCGGCGGCGTTGCCTGACGACATCAAGGCCCTTCGCAAGCAGCTCCAGGAGCGCCGCGAAGCGGAGCTCGCCAAGCAAAGCCAGGCCGTGCCTCGTCAAGCGACGACCGAGCCCGGGGCGTTGCCGGCCTTTGCTCCCGCCGCGCAAGCCAAGGTGCCCAGGGCCGGCACGCCAGAGAAGCCCGCGCCGGTGCATGCGCCTCGAACCAGCTCGAAGAGCACGCCTGAGAAACCGTCGGTCGCCCACGCGCCGCTCCCGTTCTCCAGTGGTGAAGAGCAGAGCGTGACCACGCGCTCGCCCGACGGCGGCCGCGATGCCGTGCAGACCAAACCGACCGCTACCGACTTCGATGACGACGGGCTGACCGCCATCGCCGCTCCGGAGTGGAAGCCAGAGCCCAAGCGTCACACCACCGGGCGGCCTCGAAAGAACACCAACGCCGCGGCTGACGCAGCAAAGGTCGAAAAAGGGGGGCCTCGCAACCGCAACATGCTCATCGCCATCATCGTGGTCTCGCTGCTGCTGGC